>NZ_AEUT02000001.1:945000-1260000 GCF_000187935.1 Streptococcus parauberis NCFD 2020 | reverse complement strand
CAGATAAATCATCTGGTCTTTTATTCATTCATTTTATAGGGAATTTAGGGTATAATGAAGCTTATGGATATAAAAATTTTAGAACAGTTAGAATTTCAAAAGGTTAAAGAACAATTTCAAACCTACCTTCAAACTGAACAAGGGAAAGTGGAACTCCAACAGCTAGTTCCAACAGACAATCCCGAAAAGATTAAAGATTATTTTACGGAAATTTCAGAAATGGAGATGATTTTCATTGAGAATCATCATTTTGCCATGGGAAGCTTACGGGATGTTAATGACAGCCTCCACCGCCTTGAGTTGGATGCTGATTTGAATATTTCGGAACTCTTAGATATCAAAAAACTCTTGCTTGTCTCTGCCGAAGCCAGTCGTTTTTTTATGAATTTAGAAAATGTTGAATTGGTTGCCCTAAAAAAATTATTTGAGAAATTAGAAATTTTTCCTCAGTTGCAGGGAAGCCTGCAAGCCATCAACGATGGGGCCTTCATAGAAAACTTTGCCAGTCCAGAATTGGAAGCCATCCGTCGCAAGATTTTTAATAGTGAACACCAAATTCGTCAATCGCTTCAGGATGTGCTCAAGAAACATGCTGACTATCTGTCAGAATCATTGATTGCCAGTCGGAACGGCCGTAGCGTGCTTCCGGTTAAAAACACCTTTAGAAACAAAATCGCAGGGGTTGTCCACGATATCTCAGCATCTGGGAATACAGTCTATATTGAACCACGAGCTTTGGTCCAATTAAATGAAGAAATAACCCAGTTGCATGCTGATGAACGTCATGAAATGGCACGGATTCTTAAAGAACTCTCAGCCATGGTTCGTCCACATAGTCGTGCTCTTGCCAATAATGCTTGGTTACTAGGACATTTAGATTTTGTTCGAGCAAAATATCTTTATCTGAAGGAGAAGAAGGCGACTATTCCAACTGTCACTGCTGATAAATCAGTGCAATTGTTGAATGTTCGTCATCCTCTCTTGCAAAAGCCAGTTCCTAATGACCTACACTTTTCTAAAGACTTAACAGTTATTGTTATTACGGGTCCTAATACGGGTGGTAAGACAATCATGTTAAAAACCCTTGGTTTGGCTCAGTTAATGGGACAGTCTGGTTTGCCAATTCTAGCTGACTACGGTTCGAAGATTGCTGTTTTCAATGGAATTTTTGCCGATATTGGCGATGAGCAATCGATTGAACAAAGCTTGTCGACCTTCTCTAGTCATATGACCCACATTGTGTCAATTCTTGACCAAGCGACAGCAGATAGTCTAGTTCTCTTTGATGAACTAGGTGCTGGTACCGATCCGCAAGAAGGTGCTAGCTTAGCGATGGCCATTCTAGAAGAACTTCGCTTGAAAGAAATCAAGACCATGGCGACGACCCATTATCCTGAGTTGAAAGCTTACGGGATTGAGTCGGAGTTTGTTGAAAATGCTAGTATGGAGTTTGATAGTAATAGTCTTCAGCCAACCTATCGTTTTATGCAAGGCGTGCCTGGTCGTTCTAATGCTTTTGAAATTGCAAGACGGTTGGGCCTAGCCAGTCATATTGTGACGGACGCTCAGAATTTTACTGATACGGATAGTGACGTCAATCGGATTATTGAAAAGTTAGAAAGTCAGACTTTGGAGAGTCGGAAACGTCTTGAACATATTAAAGAGGTCGAGCAGGATAACCTTAAGTTCAATCGTGCTGTTAAAAAGCTGTATAATGAGTTTTCTCATGAGCGTGATAAGGAAATGGAAAAGGTTACTAAAGAGGCGCAAGAGATTGTTGATTTGGCCTTGGCGGAAAGTGAGTCTATCTTAGCTAAGTTACATGACAAATCGCAATTGAAACCACATGAAGTCATTGAAGCTAAGACACAATTGAAAAAGTTAGTACCTCAAACTGATTTATCCAAAAATAAAGTTTTGAAACAGGCTAAGAAGTTAAGAGCTGCGCGTGTTGGTGATGATATCATTGTTTCTGCATATGGTCAACGTGGTACTTTAATTAATCAATTAAAAGATCAAAAATGGGAAGCACAAGTGGGGTTAATTAAAATGACCCTCAAAGAGGATGAATTTACCTTGGTTAAGGCTGTTGAAGAAAGCCAGAAACCTAAAAAACAAATGGTTAATGTCATTAAGAAAGCAGCAACAGGTTCTGGACCTAGAGCCCGTCTTGACTTACGTGGCAAACGTTATGAAGAAGCCATGCAAGAGCTGGATACCTTTATTGACCAAGCTTTAGTTAATAACATGAGTCAAGTTGATATCATTCATGGGATTGGTACTGGGGTTATTCGTGAAGCAGTTACTAAATATTTGAGACGCAACAAACATGTTAAGAGTTTTGCTTACGCTCCGCAAAATGCGGGAGGGTCAGGTTGTACAATTGTGACCTTGGGTTAGACTGTTGTTACCTGGGCAGGTATATCAATCTCCGTAGCAGATTTTTGCATTCTTAACTTAATTGCCCTAAAATAGGGTTATAAAACAAAAGAAAGTGAGATAATCAGATGACAAAGATCGTAACAGATGCAACATTTGAAACAGAAACTAAAGAAGGATTAGTCTTAATTGACTTTTGGGCAACATGGTGTGGTCCATGCTTGATGCAAGCTCCAATTCTTGAACAATTATCTGAAGAACTTGATGAAGATGAATTGAAAATCGTTAAAATGGACGTTGACGAAAATCCAAATACAGCACAAACTTTTGGCATTATGTCAATCCCAACATTAATGTTCAAAAAAGATGGCCAAGTTGTTAAACAAGTAGCCGGTGTTCACACAAAAGATCAAATCAAAGCAATCATTGCTGAATTAAGCTAACAAAAAAGCCCAGAGAAGGGCTTTTTTGTTTTGTGATTTTTTTACTTGTAAGCTAGTTCGAAAAGGCTGTATCGGTTGAGTCCCACGGTCACTTGTTTCTTATTCATATTGTATTTATTATTAAAAAGTAAGGTAAGCTCTTTAGGGTTTTCTAGACAAAGACCAGTATAACCTTTAAGATTGTCATTGTAGTGCCAATCTGTTAATTGAGCTATCTCAGGATAGTCAGCAATGTTTCTTTCTTTGTCCTTGAAAACAATAAGAATACTATATTTATGCTTATCATTTGCTGACTTACTTTTTTTCAAAAGATGTCTTTGATAGAAAAACCCAATTACTAACAAGAGGACTGTAATTTCACCAACAATAGTATATAAATTAGTTTGGAAAAAGATGAGTAACATAATTTCACTTTCTTTCTTTGGAATGAATCAAAAATATGACTAGATAATAGTTAGCCAATCAGACTTATTAAAATTTGTTATTTAAGCAATTGAGCAATCATTTTTTTCTGGGGTGTTGCCATTGGGAAGTTTTCAAAATCTTCGAGACTTAGCCACTGCAGTTCTAACCCTTCAGGAAGTTGATTATCACTAACTCGACCTTCAAAAAGTTCGATTGTCCATTTCTGGTGACTAAAGGTGTGGGTAACTTTCTTATGAACCGTATCTTGCCAAATTGGATAAAGCTGATACTGCTCTTGAAAGGCGTCCTTTTGTGATAGCGTCTCTAAAATTTCCTGAGCATCTCCAAATAGATCAATCTGTTTAGCTTGAAAGCTTGTTTCAATAATTGGGAATGTCCAAAATCCGCCAAGCAAGGGTCCAGCATTGTTTTTCTCAATTAAGTATTTGCCTTCAGCATTTCGAATGACAAAAGCTTGAATTACCATTGGACGCGGCTTTTTCTTAGGTAATTTAATTGGATACTTGTCGTAGGTTCCATGTAAATAGGCTGCGCAGAAAAACTTTATTGGAGAGTCATCTGGTCTGGGATTTTTTGCAGATTCGATATCAGTGCCCAGATCCATTAGTGCCTGATTGAAATCTCCAGGACGTTCTGAATCAATTAACTCCTCCATGATGGCTTGGAAAATCTTTCGATTTTTAGGATTACCAATATCGTATTCTACTTCAAACAATCTGGCCATAACCCGCATGATATTGCCATCAACTGCTGGTTGTGCTTGATTAAAGGCAATACTGGCAATTGCGCCAGCAGTATAAGGGCCGATGCCCTTTAATTCTGATATATCTTCAAACCGTGATGGGAAAGTCCCATCGAATTCGGTCATTATTTGTCGCGCAGCTTTCTGCATATTTCTTACACGAGAGTAATAACCAAGTCCTTCCCAAGCCTTTAAAAGTTTGTGCTCAGGGGCGCTAGCCAATTCTTCAATAGTCGGAAACCACTCGATGAAGCGGTGATAATAAGGAATGACGGTTTGAACTTGCGTTTGTTGCAGCATAATTTCGGAAACCCATATGAAATAGGGATTTTTTGTGCGACGCCAAGGCAGGTCGCGTTTTTCTTGGTCATGCCAATTGAGGAGGGTGCGTCGAAAGGATTGAATTTTTTCTGGATCCCACATCTCTACACCGTAATCTTTTAATTCTAACATGTTCATATTGTAGCAGATATTTCAAGTTTGTGGAAAAGAAAAACAATGAGACATACATAAAATGTAAGCTTATAAAAAGCATCATCTTTTTATTTGACAAAGGTAACCGCTTACAATATAATAAAAGTATAAAGAAGGATGGCATTTTAGAAGACATTTATAGGAGGTAATCTTATGATTAATCTACATGTCGCACGGTACAAAAACGGAGACTAAGTAGCTCCGACAACGGTAGGCAAACCAAATTTTACGTATGTTAGCAAAGTGATCACATTGTTAAACTTATTCTAGTTCGAGTGATTTGGCCAAAGGAGCGCTCTACACAGTATAAGTTTAAATTCTCTAACCATAAAAGGTAATAGTTAACTTTTTATGACTAAAATATGCAATTATTGTAGCCAGAAATTCTAGATTAGGCAATCAATAATTGTAACAATATTATTGTCACTCAGGGAAAACGTTAAAATTTATGATTGTTATTGTCACTCAGGGTATAGAATTTTATTAAAATATTGTTATTGGCGCACAGGAAAATGAGTTTTTCTTTAATAGGAGGATCTTATGAATCTTGCAAGATACAAAAACGGAGACACAATTGGCTATTGTAAAAATAGCCAAAAGAGTGAAATAATGTAAAATCCATAAGAACGAAATTACAAACTATGTGAAAATTAAATAGTTTATATTTTAAAACCATTTCATCAAAAGAAAGGAGAATAAACCTATCAGAATAAAAATAAGATTTATTTCCTTTTATAAAGGAAAATTGACAGTTAACTCCTTATGAAATGAATGAGAAAGGAATATATTCTATAAGAATTATTTAAAAGAAGAAGACATCCAAAAGTGTGCATTGGATGTCTTTATATTTTTTGAAATTTTTCTTGCTTCTGAGCTCAATTTAGAGTATAATAGTAATCTGTGAGAATACCTCACTTACCTGCAACAAAGTTGTAGGTCATTAGTCCAAAAGGAGGAAAAATCAATGGCAAAATACGAAATTCTTTATATTATTCGTCCAAACATTGAAGAAGAAGCTAAAAACGCTTTGGTATCACGCTTTGACTCTATCTTATCTGACAACGGTGCAACAATCGTTGAATCAAAAGATTGGGAAAAACGTCGTCTTGCATATGAAATCAATGATTTCCGCGAAGGCCTTTACCACATCGTTAACGTTGAAGCAACTGATGCTGTCGCTCTTAATGAGTTTGACCGTTTATCAAAAATCAACGGTGACATTCTTCGTCACATGATCGTTAAACTTGACGCTTAAGACTTATAAGAAGGTAGTTTATGATTAATAATGTAGTACTAGTTGGTCGTATGACCAAAGATGCAGAACTTCGTTACACACCAAGTCAAGTGGCAGTAGCTACTTTTACACTTGCTGTTAACCGTACATTCAAAAGTCAAAATGGGGAACGTGAAGCAGATTTCATTAACTGTGTAATCTGGCGTCAACCAGCTGAGAACTTAGCGAATTGGGCTAAAAAGGGTGCTTTAGTTGGGATTACTGGTCGTATTCAGACTCGTAATTATGAAAATCAACAAGGGCAACGTGTCTATGTAACTGAAGTGGTTGCGGATAATTTCCAAATGTTGGAAAGCCGTGCTACACGTGAAGGTGGTTCATCTAACTCTTATAATGGTGGTGGATTAAATAATAATTCTTCATCATCAAACAATAGTTACTCAGCCCCTGCTCAACAAACACCTAATTTTGGTCGCGATGATAGCCCATTTGGTAATTCAAATCCAATGGATATCTCAGATGACGATCTACCATTCTAATTAGAGTGGGTTTGGAAAAAAGAACTCAATAGAGTTCAGACACTGATAACAAATCAGGTCACAAAGATAATATAAAAGGAGAAAACACATGGCTCAACAACGTCGTGGCGGATTCAAACGCCGTAAAAAAGTTGACTTTATCGCAGCTAATAAAATTGAATATGTTGATTACAAAGACACTGAACTTTTAGGCCGTTTCGTTTCAGAACGTGGTAAAATTTTACCTCGTCGCGTAACAGGAACATCAGCTAAAAACCAACGTAAAGTAACAGCAGCGATCAAACGCGCACGTGTTATGGCATTAATGCCTTACGTAAACGAAGATTAAATCCAAAAGAGCGCAAGCTCTTTTTTTGATGAAAAGATTGTGGTGGCTCTGTAAAGAGACCGCACAATCCCTTAGCAAGATATGGCATTAATGCCTTACGTAAACGAAGATTAAATCCAAAAGAGCGCAAGCTCTTTTTTTGATGGAAAGATTGTGATGGCTCTGTAAAGAGACCGCACAATCCCTTAGCAAGATATGGAAATACAGAATTTGATTGTGACAGGACTGAAGGGATAGTCACAATCATATAGCAAGTTATGGCATTAATGCCTTACGTAAACGAAGATTAAATCCAAAAGAGCGTAAGCTCTTTTTTTGATGGAAAGATTGTGATGGCTCTGTAAAGAGACCGCAGAATCCCTTAGCAAGATATGGAAATACAGAATTTGATTGTGACAGGACCGAAGGGATAGTCACAATCATATAGCAAGTTATGGCATTAATGCCTTACGTAAACGAAGATTAAATCCAAAAGAGCGCAAGCTCTTTTTTTAATGAAAAGATTGTGGTGGCTCTGTAAAGAGACCGCACAATCCCTTAGCAAGATATGGAAATACAGAATTTGATTGTGACAGGACCGAAGGGATAGGCACAATCATATAGCAAGTTATGGCATTAATGCCTTACGTAAACGAAGATTAAATCCAAAAGAGCGTAAGCTCTTTTTTTGATGGAAAGATTGTGATGGCTCTGTAAAGAGACCGCACAATCCCTTAATATTAGCGATTCTTGTCCTCGTTTATTTTAACAATAACTATCTTTCTTGATTTTGGTAAATAGTGAAACGGTCTAGGCAGTTAAACTAAGGAAAAATTGATAAAAAAAGAACCGACGACTTTATTGTCGGTTCTTTTGTAATACTTGATTTTATTTCTAACTTAGCGTTGTTGCGCAGCCATTGCATTAAGAATATTGTATTTACGTTGTAAGAAGTAGCGAGTAGCGAAGGCTAAGGCACCAATAACGACAAGGGCGAATGGTGGGAGAATTGGGTTAAGAGATCTTGGTAAGAAAGCTGTTGCTGTATAAAGACCAACCCAAACAGCCATAGCTAAAGAAAGAGCACCGATGATTTTTAACCAACTTGGACGTTGACTTTTGTCTTTGCCCATATGACGGTATACAAAATAGTAAGTTGCATACATAGATGCACCACCACCGAAACCAAGGGCAAGAAGTGAGATAATTCCAGTCACTGTAGCATGAGAATTAAAGAGTGTCATCATGCCGTTTAGCAAAGCAACAACACCAATAAATAGGAGAGAGGTATCTAACCACATTAACCATGGATTAGTATTTTTTGGTTTTTCTTCGGTTTTACCGTTCTTGCTGTCTTTTCTTTCAGTAAATGAGCCAGCCCAAGCTGTTGGTGCTCCCAAAAATGAACGGGCAGGAATCCCTTGTCTTTGCTTCTCAAGGATTGTTGGAACAGTTTCTTCAAGAATGGCCTTGACTTCTTGATCAGATTTACCATCTTCAATAAGACGGTTAGTAGCAATATGTATGAATTCTTGATTTTTCTTAGTTAAGTTTTGAAAATCCATTTTATCTCCTTAGATAAATTTCTTCTTGTTAAAAGTAATGTAGATTGTTTTACAACTTCAATGTTGATAATGTTCCGGAGCAAATTAGAACCATTTTTTGCGGATAAAGTATAAAACAATTAATGATGACAAAGCACTTGCCAGTAGGACAATAACCCAAAAGCCGTGTTCTAAGCCGTTTAAAGGCATCCAGTTATTTTGGAAGTTCATTCCGTAGGCCGAAAAAATAACCGTCGGGATATCCAAAGTCATAGTCATTAAAGCAAGTGTCTTCATGATTGTATTCTGATTATTATTAATGATAGAGGCGGTGGTATCAGTCATGGCATTCAAGACATTTTCATAGATGCCCGCCATTTCGATGGCCTGTTGTGTTTCAATCAAAGTGTCCTCTAAAAGGTCTTCGTCTTCAATATATTTTTTCAATGAGCTAGTGCTGCTAGACAATTTCTTAACAATTCGTTCATTGAATTTTAAGGAGGCTTTTAAGTAGACAATTGATTTTTCAAGTTCCATCATGTCAATTAGTTCTTCGTTACGGGTTGCAGCCTCTAGCTGTGCTTCCAAACGATCACTTTGTCTGTCGATAGTGCGTAGGGCGGTAAGAAATAGCTCAGCATTGCGGTAAAGTAATTGGAAGACAAAACGCGTCTTCATAAACGTGAAAAAGTTTTTAACGCGTTTTTTATGAAAATGGTCAAAGAGTGTTAAGTCATTTAAACAGGTTGTAATAACAGCATTTTCTGTAACGATTATACCAAGCGGAACCGTCACATAATAACTTTTATTATTTCGTTCCTCATAGGTTGGAACGTCGACAATGATAAGGGTGTAATCATCCTCAACTGCGATACGAGAGGTTTCTTCAATATCGAGTGGAGCTCGCAAGTCAGAAATATCGATATCAAATTGATCGGCGATTTCAACTGATTCTTCCTGGGAAGGGTTAACCAATTTAATCCAAGCCCCTGGCTCGAATGTTTCTATTTCTTTGAATTCAATTGCCGATGAAAGAAACATTTGTTTCATGACAAGCCCTCCTTTTTCTAAAGTTTATGTTGATGATTACTAGCAATTTATGATTTGAAAATTTGTGAAAACTTATCAATCCTAGGTTCCACAGAAAATTCTCTAAAAATGGCAATAATACTTTACTATTATACTACAAAAAGTTAAATTTGGGGGTAGTATAAAATGATAAAATTTTCATTTTGAACTAAAAAACGTTTTAAAAAAATATATATCATTTTTCAAGTAATATCATACTTTAATATGTTTCAAGATAGTTTGATGGATTGAAGTGAAAGCAGTTAAATTTTCTAACTGTGCAGAAAGAGGTTGAAAATCTTTTCAGTCTGTTATATCTTAAAATTTTGGTATAATATAAGAAATTTCAAGGGAGGTGTGCTGACAAGCACTATCACATGCAAGATAAATTAATTATTCATGGAGCGAGAGCTCACAATTTAAAAAATATAGATGTGGAGATTCCTCGTGATAAACTTGTTGTTGTGACGGGTTTGTCTGGTTCTGGGAAATCAAGTTTAGCTTTTGATACTATCTATGCTGAGGGTCAACGTCGTTATGTTGAAAGTCTCTCAGCATATGCACGCCAATTTTTAGGCAATATGGAGAAGCCTGATGTTGACTCAATTGATGGTCTCAGCCCTGCCATTTCAATCGACCAAAAAACGACTAGTAAGAATCCACGATCAACGGTCGGTACTGTGACAGAGATTAATGATTATTTACGTCTGCTTTATGCGCGTGTTGGTACGCCATACTGTATCAATGGGCATGGGGCAATTACAGCTTCTTCTGTTGAACAGATTGTAGAGCAAGTTTTAGAATTGCCAGAACGGACAAGAATGCAAATTTTGTCTCCAATTGTTCGTCGGAAGAAGGGTCAACATAAATCTATTTTTGAAAAAATACAAAAAGATGGTTATGTTCGTGTCCGTGTTGATGGGGATATCTATGATATTTCAGAAGTTCCAGAATTGTCTAAAAGTAAAATGCATGATATCGAAGTGGTCATTGACCGTTTGGTCAATAAAGATGGCATTCGAAGTCGTCTCTTTGACTCAGTTGAAGCAGCACTTCGTTTAGGAGATGGCTATCTAGTGATTGACACTATGGATGGTAATGAAATGCTCTTTTCAGAACATTATTCTTGTCCTGTCTGTGGTTTTACTGTTCCTGAATTGGAACCGCGATTATTCTCTTTTAATGCTCCTTTTGGGTCATGCCCAACTTGTGATGGACTTGGAATTAAATTAGAAGTTGATATGGATTTGGTCATTCCGGATCCAAGTTTAACCTTAACTCAAGGTGCTCTTGCACCCTGGAATCCGATTTCATCCAATTATTATCCGACTATGCTTGAACAAGCTATGAAAGCTTTTGGTATTAGCATGGATACACCTTATCAAGATTTAACTGACCAAGAAAAGGATATCATTTTATATGGTTCGGGAGATAAAGAATTTCATTTCCACTATGTGAATGATTTTGGTGGTGAACGCAATATTGATATTGCTTTTGAAGGTGTTGTGACTAATATTAATCGTCGTTATCATGAAACCAACAGCGAGTATACTCGTAATGTAATGCGCGGCTACATGAATGCTCTTAAATGTACAACTTGTCATGGTTATCGTTTAAATGACCAAGCCTTATGTGTCCATGTCGGTGGAGAAAGTGGCTTAAATATTGGACAGTTATCAGAACTATCTATTGCAGATCATTTAGAGTATATAGAGACAATTCACCTATCAGAAAATGAATCAACAATAGCTAAACCAATTGTCAAAGAAATTCAAGATCGTCTGACCTTCTTAAATAATGTTGGTCTTAATTACCTGACCCTTTCTCGTGCTTCGGGAACTCTGTCTGGTGGGGAAAGTCAGCGGATTCGACTAGCAACGCAAATCGGTTCTAACCTATCGGGAGTTCTTTACATTCTGGATGAGCCATCAATTGGTCTCCACCAAAGAGATAACGATCGCTTGATTGAGAGCTTGAAGAAAATGCGTGATTTAGGCAATACCTTGATTGTCGTTGAACATGATGAAGATACGATGATGCAGGCGGATTGGCTGATTGACGTTGGTCCAGGAGCTGGTGACTTTGGTGGCCAAATTATTGCTTCGGGAACGCCAAAACAAGTGGCGCGCAATCGGAAATCAATTACTGGTCAGTATTTATCTGGTAAGAAGTCAATTCCCGTGCCATTAGAACGCCGTTCGGGCAATGGTCACTTTATTGAAATAAAGGGGGCCAGTGAAAACAACTTGCAAAATCTTGATGTTCGCTTCCCTCTAGGCAAATTTATTGCTGTGACAGGTGTCTCCGGATCAGGAAAATCTACGCTAATTAATTCGATTCTGAAAAAAGCGCTGGCCCAAAAACTCAATCGTAATTCTGAGAAACCGGGGAAATACAAGTCCATTGAAGGAACAGAACATATTGAACGCTTGATTGATATCGACCAAAGTCCAATTGGTCGAACACCGCGTTCAAATCCAGCCACTTATACTGGTGTTTTTGATGATATTCGTGATTTGTTTGCCCAAACTAATGAGGCTAAAATTCGTGGCTACAAGAAGGGGCGTTTCTCCTTTAATGTCAAAGGCGGACGCTGTGAGGCTTGTTCTGGAGATGGGATTATCAAGATTGAAATGCATTTCCTACCTGATGTTTATGTTCCATGTGAAGTTTGTCATGGACGTCGTTATAATTCAGAGACTTTAGAAGTGCATTATAAAGAAAAAAATATTGCCCAAATCTTGGATATGACAGTTGATGATGCCTTGCCATTCTTCTCTGCTATTCCGAAGATTGCTCGTAAAATCCAGACAATTAAGGATGTTGGTCTCGGCTATGTCACCCTAGGTCAGCCAGCAACAACTCTATCTGGTGGGGAGGCTCAACGGATGAAGTTAGCTTCTGAATTGCATAAACGGTCAACGGGTAAGAGCCTTTATATTTTGGATGAGCCGACAACTGGTCTACATACTGATGACATCGCCCGGCTCTTGACTGTTTTAGAACGTTTTGTTGACGAAGGAAATACTGTTCTTGTGATTGAACATAATCTAGATGTCATTAAATCAGCCGATCATATTATTGACTTAGGTCCGGAAGGTGGTGTTGGTGGCGGTCAGATTATTGCGACTGGGACACCAGAAAAGATTGCTAAAGTTAAAGAAAGTTATACTGGTTATTATTTGAAAGATAAATTGGACCTTATTTAAAATACGAGTCAATCTAAAAATGATTTATTATATACTTTTCATATGTTGTGAGGGATGGTAGGTTAACCAGTCAGGGTAAGAAAATCAAAAAATTCCATGCCTAGCTTTTTAGTAGTTCTAAAAAATCCCTGTACTTGAAAACTCTTGTTTTCAAGTATTAACACCACATTGAAAAGTATATTTTTGCTAAGCTTTATTATGATTAAATATAAGATTGTATACAAAGTGTTGAAATGATATTAATATTTCTTTTTACTAATAAACTTTAGAATCATTTAGAAAATCATAATAAATTAAAAATTCAACAATGAAATTTCGATGATTAAAATACTCCGGTGGACCATTTTAGTTGCACTTCTAGTAATCAGAAAGAGCCCATACCAAGTCTGGACCATCAAGAAAAGTATTATAAAATGAAGACAAAGGACTTTGTCTTCATTTTATAATATATTCTTTAGAAACGACGGAAGATAACTTTCAAAAGCTTTTAAATCATGGTAAACTAAAGGGAAGTGTAATGTGTACAGGAGAATAAAAATGGAAGACTTTTTAAGTGGTCGTTTAGCGACTTTAAAAAAACGATTAGTAAGTAGTCAATTAGAAGCTATCTTAATTACAAATCTTAAAAATATTTATTATTTAACTGGTTTTTCAGGAACGGCAGCAACAGTATTAGTGACACCAAAGAGAAGTATTTTTATTACAGATGCCCGGTACACCTTGATGGCCAAAAACAAAGTTAAACATTTTGATGTTATTGAAAGTCGGACGCCATTAAAAGAGATTCTAACTATTTTACGAGCTGATAAGTGTCAGCACTTAGCTTTTGAAAACGAAATTAGCTTTGCTTTTTATCAAAGTTTACAAGCTCAATTTTCAGGGATAGAATTACAAGCACAGTCAGGTTATATTGAAGAACAACGTATCATTAAAGATGCTAGTGAAATTGCAACAATTGCAAAAGCTTGTTCAATTTCAGATAAGGCTTTTATTGATGTTCTTGATTACATTAAACCAGGGCAAACAACAGAATTGGATGTCGCAAACTTTCTTGATTTTCAAATGCGTCATTATGGGGCTTCAGGAACTTCCTTTGAAACGATAGCAGCATCAGGTCATCGTTCAGCAATGCCACATGGCCGTGCCAGCAATAAAGTTATTGATAATGGTGATAGCTTGACCATGGATTTTGGTTGTTACTACGACCATTACGTCAGTGACATGACGCGGACCATCCATATTGGTCAAACGACAGACCAAGAAAAAGAAATTTATCAGATTACCTTAGAGGCCAATAAGGCTTTGATCGAAAAAGCGCGTGCTGGCATGACCTACACCAACTTCGACCGTATTCCACGTGAGGTCATTTCTAATGCTGGCTATGGTCCCAACTTCACACACGGGATTGGGCATGGCATCGGACTTGATATCCACGAGAATCCATATTTTACGAAAAGTGACAAGATTTTACAAGCTGGTATGGTTGTGACTGACGAGCCTGGAATATATTTGGATAATCTCTATGGTGTCCGAATTGAGGATGATTTAGTGCTAACTGAAGATGGTTGCCAAGTTTTAACACTAGCACCAAAAGAATTGATTGTGATAAACTAATCAGCTCTGCAATTTGAAAGAGGAAAAAGATGGAAGAAAGATTATCATGGCAAGATTACTTCATGGCTAATGCCGAGTTAATTTCTAAACGTTCGACTTGTGATCGGGCTTATGTTGGGGCTGTCTTAGTTAAGGATAATAGAATCATTGCGACCGGATATAATGGTGGTGTTTCGGCGACTGATAATTGTGATGAAGCTGGTCATTATATGGAGGATGGGCATTGCATTCGGACGGTTCATGCTGAGATGAATGCTTTGATTCAATGTGCCAAAGAGGGAATTTCAACTGCTGGAACAGAACTTTATGTGACTCATTTCCCTTGTATCAACTGTACTAAGGCCCTTTTACAAGCAGGAATTAAGGCCATCACCTATAAGGCCCATTATCGCCCTCACCCATTTGCAATTGAGTTGATGGAGAAAAAAGGCGTTGTTTACCAACAACATGATGTCCCAGAAATTAAGCTGGGTGGCGAAGAGTCGAATTAAGTTGATTCATATGCAGAGGGTAATGATGAAAGTGTTATTTGAATGCTTCCATGGACATAAAAGATTTGAGAATAGTCACTAGTTGTGGTAAAATGAGATGATAAATATTTTAGTAAGAGGTAATAATAATGATTGAAGCAAGTAAGCTAAGAGCAGGTATGACTTTTGAATCAGAAGGCAAATTAATTCGCGTTCTTGATGCAAGTCACCATAAACCAGGTAAAGGTAACACTATCATGCGTATGAAATTACGTGATGTACGTACTGGATCAACTTTTGATACAACTTACCGTCCTGATGAAAAATTCGAACAAGCAATTATTGAAACTGTTCCAGCTCAATACTTATATAAAATGGATGATACAGCTTACTTTATGAATACAGATACATATGATCAATATGAAATTCCTGTAGCAAACGTTGAGCAAGAATTGCTTTACATCTTAGAAAACTCAGATGTAAAAATCCAATTCTACGGAGATGAAGTAATCGGTGTTACAGTTCCAACTACTGTTGAATTAACAGTTGCAGAAACTCAACCATCTATTAAAGGTGCAACAGTTACTGGTTCAGGTAAACCAGCAACTCTTGAAACAGGACTTGTTGTTAACGTACCAGACTTTATCGAAGTTGGACAAAAACTTGTAATCAACACAACAGAAGGTACTTACGTTTCTCGTGCTTAATTGTTTCATCAACAATAGGTTGTGAACAGAAAGGAAATGCTATGATCAGTGAAAATATCGGTGAAATCGTAATTTCACCTCGCGTTCTTGAAGTGATTACTGGGATTGCCGCAACACAAGTTGATGGCGTTCATTCACTTCATAACAAAAAAATGGCAGATAGTTTTAATAAATCTAGTCTAGGAAAAGGTGTTTATCTTCGTACTGAAGAAGATGGAACTGTTAATGCAGATATTTATGTGTATCTTCAATATGGTGTAAAAGTACCAACTGTTTCAGTTGCTATTCAAAAATCAGTTAAATCGGCAGTATATGATATGGCAGAAGTAACAATTTCAACAGTGAATATTCATGTTGAAGGAATTGTTCCAGAAAAAATGCCAAAACCAGATATGAAATCATTGTTCGATGAGGATTTTTTGGATGACTAAAAGTTTTCAAAATTCGAGACGTGATTTAAGAGAACGTGCTTTTCAAGCTTTGTTCAATATGGAGCTAGGAGGCGAATTCTTAGAAGCTTCTCAGTTTGCATATGATTATGATAAGATTGTAGAAGAAGGGGAGAAATCAGATGTCCCTGCTTTCTTATTAAATTTAGTAAATGGTGTTAATGACCATAAAGTAGAATTGGATCAATTAATCACAGAAAACCTTAAAACAGGTTGGTCAATTGAACGACTTACTTTGTCAGATAAAACAATGTTACGTTTAGGTCTTTATGAGATTAAATATTTTGAAGAAACGCCTGACCGTGTTGCATTGAACGAAATCATTGAGATCGCCAAAAAATATTCTGATGAAACATCTGCAAAATTTATAAACGGCTTACTCAGCCAATTTGTAAAAGCTGAATAAAAAAAAGCAGTAGCTCTTGTAGTTACTGCTTTTTTATTTTAATACGGATGTCTAGTTCACTATATGCTTCCTCAAAGTGATTTTTCCCGTCCAGCCTCTTTGAAAAAAATGTCATCATGGTTTAATAGAAGAATGCAAATATATATTACGAGTTAAGTATTTTGTCTATACCTTATGGTATTTCGTATTAGAAAAAAATAATAAAGAACTTTATAAGTATTGATTATTGAAGAAAAATATTGAAGATATTTCTGAAATTTCAGATTCACAAGAAGGTGTGAAAATCAACCTTTAGTATTCATTTATTCTCTAAAAAAAACATTTTAGAAATCAGTGAATGTACTAAAAAACTCCAAGACGAATTTACAAGACATACCTGATACTAGGAAAAGTAATAATATTTATTTTGTTTAAATAACAAATAAGCTGAAGATAAGTAATTTTATCCTCAGTCTTTTTATATACTTGAACCAGGTAAGAGAGTTATGGGTAAGATATAATCCTTACTGGTTTTTTCTTTATTCATTTTTTTAAGCAATATTTCGACAGATAATTTTGCTATCTCTTCGATAGGTTGCTTGATTGTTGTCAGTTGTGGATAGTAATTTTCAATGAAAGCTGTGCCGTCATAACCAATTATTTTTACATCCTCTGGAACCTTAAGACCTAACTGATGAGCGACTTTCATAATTAATATCGCTGTCAAATCATCAGAAGCAAAGATACCATCAGGTTGTCTTGTTCCTAAAATAGACTTAATTTCCATTTCTCGTCGAATAGTCGATAAGTTGTTTGGTAATTTTATGACTTCAGCTTTTCTTTTTAATTGGTAAGAGAAACCTAATTGTCTTAGACCAGTCGGTGAATCAGAATTATCGTTCCCTGTAATCATGATGATTTTTTGACATTTGTACTTTTGTAGGGTTTGCGCAGCTAATTTTCCACCTTGGAAATTATCTGAGGAGATTATCGGAATATTGGGAGCTAGGTTCCGGTCAAAAGCAACTATTGGCGCCTCTACACGCTCATAATCCTCTAGACCCAAATTATGACTTGATGAAATGATGCCATCGACTTGATTGGCTGCTAACATTTCCAAGTATTCTTTTTCTTTTTGGGGATTGCTTTGGCTGTTACAGATAATTGTCTTGAAACCATGATTAAAAAGCTCTATTTCAAGATACTCGATAAGCTCTGCATAAAAAATATTACTGATATTTGGGAAAATTAATCCCACTAATTGAGCAGATTTTCCTTGTAAGCTTCTGGCAAGATTGTTAGGTTGATAACCTAATTCTTTCATTGCCGCTTTCACTTTATCAACTGTTTTTTGAGAAAGGTAACCTTTTTTATTTATCACCCGAGAAACAGTCGTAGGGCTAACACCAGCTAATTCAGCCACATCAGTTAATTTTGCAACCAAAATCATTTCCTCATTTCGTAATATTTACCTGAAACTTGACCTTCTATTACTGAAATTCCTGTTTCTGTTTTTGATGGAAAGACACGACTTGTTAAAACACTTTGTCCATTGTTGACAAAAATTTCAACGGTTGACTGATCAAGATAGATATTAAGTGTAACATCTTCTTTAGGAATTTGGCAAGTTCTTACAGTGTCGAACTCTAATGCATATTGTTGACCAACTTGACTACGATCTAATTGTAATCGACCTGATGCAGTATCAACAATTAGCTTAAGCCCACGATTATTACCCATTACACAAAGGTTTAGCTGAGTAGTCTGATTGGCAGGAATTTGTAATTCTAATTCATAGCAATTTGATGTTGAAGTTTGCTTGACAAATTCTTGGCCTTTTCCTCTTAAGGATTTAATTGCTTCAACAGGTTTTTGGAAAAGTTTACCATCTTTGATATGTAATTCTTTGACCAAGCTCATTGCGCCTTGATAGTCATATTGATCAGTTGGATAGTTGATATCAGGTAAACCAATCCAAGAAATAGCTAGGGCTTTTCCCTCAGGCGTGTTAAAAGCCTGCGTAGCATAGGCTTCAAATCCAAAATCTAGATTTTCTAAATTTCCTGGGCCAATTAATTTCCCATTTTCTGGATCAAAACTTTCAAAAATCTTATATGTATTTGGGTAGATGTTAGTATAGTTTAACTCCTCTCGTGACAAGCCTTGTGGACTAAAGATGAGTACTGGTTTCCCATCAACAAAAACCAAGTTTGGACACTCAATCATGTAGGCTGTTCCACTATTATCAAAATCCAAATCAGCCACAAATTGCCAGTTATCAACATGATTATTCACAGCTTTGTACAGTTTGATAATGCCTTGCTTAGCTGTATTTTGACCGCCGACAATAGCGTAGAATTGTTCGTGAAATTTGAAAATTTGGGGATCGCGGAAATGATCTGTCACATCTCCAGGCTGTTCGATTAAGACCTGATCGAATTTCTCAATATGACCTTCTTTATCCATAAAAGCCCCAACCTGTAAGGGATGGCGGACCCAATCTTGATCACGAACATTTCCTGTATAAAAAAGGAAGAGTTTTTCGCCGATAGCATAAGCTGATCCAGAGTAAGCTCCGTGACTATCGTTTGCATGGTCAGGCAGCAATTTACTTCCTGTCTCAGTAAAATGGACAAGATCCTTAGACACCAGATGAACCCACTGTTTCAATCCATGAGCTGCACCAAATGGCCAGTTTTGATAGAAGAGATGATATTGCCCATCAAAATAAGAGAAGCCATTAGGGTCATTTAACAAGCCAGTTTTTGCTTCAATATGATAGGTGCAGTGCCAAGGAGATTGACTGACACGTTCCTCTATTTTTTCAATTTCTGCTCTTGTCCATTGGTCATAGGGCTTATAACGGACTTCTTTTGGTAATTCCATATTGGCTCTCTTTCATTTTATTATATACTATTATATTAAACGTTTTCCTTCGTAAAATCAACAATAAATAGCCAAATAAAAAAATATATGTCAAACGCTTGACATATATTTTTGACATGCTAAAATAATATACAAGAGGTGAAACGGTTTCACTTAAAAATTAAAGGAGATTTTGCAGAATGGACAACAAACAAATTGCAAAAGAAGTCATTGATGCAATTGGTGGTCGTGAAAATGTTAGAAGTGTCGCACACTGTGCAACGCGTTTACGTGTCATGGTTATTGATGAAAACAAAATTGATAAAGAAAAAGCTGAGAACATTGAAAAAGTCAAAGGTGCCTTTTTCAACTCTGGTCAATATCAAATGATTTTTGGTACAGGTACTGTTAACAAAATTTATGATGAAGTGGTAGCACTTGGTTTACCAACTGCATCTACTGGTGAACAAAAATCCGAAGCTGCCCAACAAGGAAATATGTTCCAACGTGCAATTCGTACCTTTGGTGACGTTTTTGTCCCAATCATTCCAGCAATTGTTGCGACTGGTTTATTCATGGGAGTTCGTGGTTTAGTTACACAACCTGCAATTATGGATTTATTAGGTATTCATCATTATGGTGAAAACTTCTTAATGTATACACGCATCCTTACTGATACAGCATTTGTTTATTTACCAGCCTTGGTTGCTTGGTCTGCCTTTCGTGTCTTTGGTGGGAATCCACTAATTGGTATCGTACTTGGTTTGATGCTTGTCTCAAATGAATTACCAAATGCATGGGTTGTTGCCTCAGGTGGTGATGTTAAACCTTTAACTTTCTTTGGTTTTATTCCCGTTGTTGGCTACCAAGGAACAGTCCTACCAGCCTTCTTCGTTGGTTTAGTTGGTGCCAAGCTTGAAAAATGGTTACATAAAAAAGTACCAGAAGCTTTAGATTTATTAGCAACACCATTCTTAACGTTTGCGATTATGAGTGCCCTTGGTTTATTTGTTATTGGTCCTGTTTTCCACTCACTTGAAAATGTTGTTTTAGCTGGTACTCAAGCAGTTCTCCATTTACCATTTGGGATTGCTGGTTTGATTATTGGTGGTATCCAACAGTTAATCGTAGTAACAGGTATTCACCATATCTTCAATTTCCTTGAAGCTCAATTAATTGCCAATACTGGAAAAGATCCGTTTAATGCCTACTTAACAGCAGCTACTGCTGCACAAGCTGGAGCAACTCTAGCAGTTGGTGTTAAAACAAAATCACTTAAACTTAAAGGATTAGCTTTCCCTTCTACATTTTCTGCCTTACTAGGTATTACAGAGCCAGCTATCTTTGGGGTTAACTTACGTTATCCAAAAGTATTTGTCTCAGGTTTACTTGGTGGTGCAGTAGCTGGTTGGGTTGCCGGATTATTTAATCTTGCTGGGACTGGTTTTGGTATTACAGTATTGCCAGGAACATTACTTTACTTAAATGGACAATTAATTCCTTATATCATTACTCTTCTTACTGGTTTATCAGTTGCCTTTGCTATCTCTTATGTTTGGGGTTACAAGGAAGAGGAAGCAACAGAAACTGTTGCTTTATCATCAGAAGCACAAACACCAATTGCTGAAAATGCACAGTCAAGTTTAAAAGAAGAAACAATTGTTAGTCCTTTAGAAGGAACTTATCAAGCCCTTGATCAAGTAACTGATCCAGTATTCTCATCAGGAGCGATGGGTAAAGGAATTGCTATTAAGCCAAGCGGAGATGCTGTATACTCTCCAGTAGATGGAACTATTGAAGTTGCTTTCGAGACAGGTCATGCTTTTGCAATTAAGTCTGATTTAGGTGCAGAGGTACTTATTCATATTGGTATTGATACAGTTTCAATGGCAGGCGATGGTTTTGAAGCAGTAGCTAAGGTTGGTCAAAAAGTTAAAAAAGGTGACTTATTAGGTCGTTTTGATTCAGTTCGAATTGCTTCAGCTGGTCTTGATGACACGACAATGGTGATTGTTACAAATACAGCAGATTATGCTAAAGTTACACTTCATGACTCAGAAGCTTTAACAACAGGTCAAGAAATTATCACTGTAAAGTAATAGAAGGGCTAGGAAACTAGCCTTTTTGTTATCTATTTAGCAATTTTATTATGAAATTTTTTGATATTAACTTGCCTAACATGAGTGAAACACCTATAATAAAAAGAAGAAAACGCTTCATAAAAGGAGATAAAATGAGAAAATTATACGGAAGTTTAGAAGCTGGTGGGACAAAATTTATTTGTGCTGTTGGTAATGATGACTTAGAAATAGTTGCTAAGGGTCAGTTTCCAACTACCAATCCTGAAGAAACCATAGCTGCAACCATTGCTTTTTTCCAAGACTTTAAAGATGATTTGGTAGGGCTTGCCATTGGTTCTTTTGGTCCGATTGATATAGATGAAAAATCAGAAACTTATGGTTACATTACAACAACCCCTAAGCCAAACTGGGCAAATGTTGATTTACTTGGAAAAATTAAAGATGCCTTACAAGTACCCGTTTATTTCACAACTGATGTTAACAGTTCGGCATATGGAGAAATGCTGGTACGTAAAGGTGTTGATAGCTTAGTTTACTATACTATTGGAACTGGCATTGGTGCTGGGGCTATCCAGGATGGACGTTTCATCGGGGGGCTTGGCCACACTGAAGCTGGTCATACTTATGTGATGGCTCATACAAATGATATTGAAACTAATTTTACTGGCGTATGCCCATTCCACAAAGGATGCTTGGAAGGCATGGCAGCTGGACCAAGTTTGGAAGCAAGAACTGGAATTCGTGGCGAGCTAATTGAAGAAAATTCAGCCGTTTGGGATGTTCAAGCCTTTTACATTGCTCAAGCAGCATTGCAAGCGACCATGCTCTATCGTCCACAAGTGATTGTTTTTGGTGGCGGTGTGATGGCACAGTCACATATGGTCACTCGGGTTCATCAAGCTTTTGAGGAATTAATGCAAGGCTACTTACCTGTTCCTGACTTGAAAGATTACATTGTTACACCAGCAATTGCTGAAAATGGCTCCGCTACTCTTGGAAATTTTGCATTAGCTAAATTAGTAGCTGGTCAATAATCAGAAAAACCACTTAAACAGTATTTTAAGTGGTTTTTCTCTTTCTTTTGTTTCCAAGAGATGATACTATTTTAGTATAAAATGACTAATGGAGTAGAAATGGACTTTAAAGAACGTATATCTGTTCAATTTACAAATCTGACTAAAACAGATAAGAAAATATCTAATTATTTAATACAAAATCCAGAATTTTTAACGGAAAATAGTGTACAAGGGGCAGCTAAGGTGATGAACACCTCGCCAGCTGCATTGGTTCGTCTAGCCCAAAAAATTGGTTATAAAGGCTTGGCCGATTTCAAAATGGACCTAGAAAATTATGCAAAAGACAAACCAGGCAAGGAGCTTGCTGAAGGTGCAACGGTCCGTGATCAAGTTTTGTCAAACTATCGGGATACTATTGATGTCATTCAGGGGCATCTGAAAGAAGAAGATTTACAGCAGGTGGCACGAATTATTCTTGAAGCTAGTCGAGTCAGAATTCTCGGAATTGGGAGTTCGGGTTTGCGGGCCGAGGAGTTGGTTTATCTCTTGCTTTATCAGGATGTTTATACGGAAAGTATTACTAGTAAGACCAAGATGCTTTATCTAGCTCGTAATTTAAGTGCAGATGATGTTTTGATTTTTTATACTGTTTCGGGTAATAAGGATTTTCAAGAATTATTTACAGCAGCAAAAGAAGTAGGTGCTAAAATAATTATCTTAACTATGGTCGATAATCCATATGTCCGTGACTTTGCTGACCACTTATTTGTTTTACCTTCGAATTTGCAACAATTAACCAATACTAGCGGTGAATTCTATCAATTGGATAATCGTCTTCAGTTTTCAATTTTCTCTGAAATATTAGCAGCTTATGTCAATCAAGAATTAAAATAAATTTCAATATAAAAATTAGTATTGAAATAAATTTCAAACATGGTATAATAGCCTTACATAAAAAATACTATTCACTAGTTTAAAGGAGATTACCATGAATAAATTTATGGATATGCTAAGTGAAAAGGTCTTGCCTGTGGCAACAGTTTTAGGGAATAATAAATACTTATTAGTCCTTCGTGATGCTTTCATGCTATCTTTTCCGTTGACAATGTTTGGTTCTTTGATTGTTGTTTTCAATAATCTACCGTTTTGGCCAGATAGTTTAAAAGCACAATTTTCAACTCTATTTGGAAATGGTCAAAGTGCAACTATGTCGATTATGACTGTTTTTGTTTCATTAGGAATTGGTTATTATATGGCTAAAGCAGAAGAAATGGAAGAAGGTATCTATGCTGCAGTTGTTTCCCTAGCTTCATTCTTAGTTCTAACACCCTTTTTCTTTGATGTCTTTGGTGAAGATGGTAAAGTTGCTGCAACTGCAAATGGTGCCTTGAGTCTTGATCGCCTTGGTGCCAAAGGGATGTTTCTAGGTATTATTGCTTCATTCTTAGCTGCTAAATTGTTTGTCTATTTAACAAAACGAGGCTTTACGATTAAAATGCCTGAGAGTGTTCCACCAGCAGTTTCAAAATCTTTCTCAGCTTTAATTCCAGCAATTGGGACATTACTTTCCTTCTTAATTGTTAATGCCATTATGGTTGGCTTGTTTAAAACCAATCTACATGATGTCATTTATAATCTTATCCAAAAGCCATTGACTGGTTTAGGAACAAGTTTACCAGCGACAATTGTAGCTCTCTTCTTTGTTCAATTCTTATGGTTCTTTGGTTTGCATGGACAAGTTATTGTCAATTCTGTATTTGAGCCGTTTTGGCAAACAAACATGTTAGATAATGCTCAATTAACCCAGCAAGGGGCTGATGCTTTAGCTAAACATGGTCATATTGTTACTAAATCATTCATGGATACTTTTACAGTTGGTTTAGGTGGTTCTGGTTCGACCTTAATAGTGGTTTTAATTATGGCATTCTTTATGAAGCATAAACAATATAAAGAAGTTGGTCGCTTTGCCTTAGGACCTGGTATCTTCAACGTAAATGAACCAGTTATCTTTGGTTTACCAATTGTTATGAATGCTAGCATCTTTATCCCTTGGTTATTAGCACCAATTGTTTCAGTCATTATTGCTTACCTAGGGTTTGCTAGTGGTATAGTGCCTCTAACAACAGGTGCTCAAGTACCATGGACAATGCCAATCTTTATTTCAGGATTCTTAGCTACTAACTCAATTATGGGGTCATTATTGCAGTTGGTTCAAGTTGTTGTGATTGGATTAATTTGGTTCCCATTCCTCAAAATGATTGATCGTAACGACCAATCGTTATAATACATATCAAGAGGGAGTTGACATGACATCGACTTCCTCTTTTAAGGAGAAACTATGAAAACATTACAATTTCCAGAGAATTTTTGGTGGGGAGCTGCAACCAGTGGACCTCAGTCAGAAGGAAATTTCAAAAAAAAACACCAAAATGTGATGGACTATTGGTATGCGACTAGTCCTCAAGACTTTTACAATCAAGTTGGACCTGACACAGCTTCCGATTTCTACCATGACTACATAAATGATATCAAATTGATGAAAGACTGTGGCCTCAACACTGTCCGTACATCTATTCAATGGTCTCGGTTGATTGATGATCTGGAAACCAACACCGTTAACCAAGATGCAGTTGATTTCTATAACGCTGTTATTGATGAGTTCATAGCCCAAGGCATAACACCATTCATGGACTTACACCATTTTGATTTACCTGTTGAATTATTGCACACTTACGGAGGCTGGGAGAACAAGCATGTTGTTGAATTATTTGCAGGGTTTGCAGAAAAATGTTTCCAGCTGTTCGGCGACCGTGTCAAATATTGGTTTACGCACAATGAACCTTTAGTAGTTGTTGAAGGTGGTTATTATGAACAGTTCCATTATCCTAAAAAAGTCGACGGTAAAGCGGCAGTTCAAGTTGCCTACAATCTCCAGCTTGCTAGCAGCAAAGCGATTGCCAAATATCGTCAATTGAATTTGGACGGAAAAATTGGGATTATCCTTAATTTGACGCCAGCATATCCAGCTAGTCAAGAAGCAGAAGACCTTAAAGCAGCTCATATAGCTGACTTGTGGTATAACCGTCTCTTTATGGATGCTAGTAGTAAAGGTGAGTTCACTCCAGAATTAGTTGATATCTTGATTAAAGAAGGTGCTCTTTGGCAAACAAATACTGAAGAATTGGCGATTATTAAGGAAAATACCATTGATATCTTAGGTGTTAATTTCTATCATCCAAATCGTGTTCAAAGACCAAAATATTCCTCAAATAGTTTAGCAGTTGATTTTCTTCCGACAAAATTCTGGCAATCCTATGAAATGCCAATGGCTCGAATGAATGTTGATAAGGGTTGGGAAATTTATCCTAAGGCTGTATATGATATTGCTAAGGATATTCAGGATAATTATGACAATATCGACTGGTATATCAGTGAAAATGGAATGGGTGTTTCTCGTGAAGAACGCTATATTAACCAAAATGGCTTAATTGAAGATGACTACCGGATTCAATTCATCAAAGAGCACCTCTATTGGCTTCACAAAGGAATGGAAGAAGGTAGTAACTGTCTAGGCTATCACTTGTGGACACCAATTGATTGTTGGAGTTGGGCTAATGCCTATCGTAACCGTTATGGTCTGGTGACAAATAATATCCACACACAAGTCAAAGCATTAAAAAAATCAGGTTACTGGATGAAAGAAGTGGCAGATAAGAGTGCTTACGAGATTGATGAAACCATCATTGCGGACTAATTTAAGCTAGTAAAAATGGGTGATAAATGACAAAAATTAACTATTTAAATTATTGCAAACAATCATTTTTGAGCATTCACCTTTAAAAATATTTTTTTACTTAACATACTAACAATTTTAGGTTATTATTAAATTGTATAAGAATTTTAAGGAGAGAGAAAATTCTTATGCAGTCCAAACAAGACGGGGAGTAACGTGATGTTACTCCTTTTAGAATTTTGTAAAATTAAAAGATAATATTTGATATTCTAATAGATTGGTCTAAACTTTTAAGGTTAGAAACTAATTTATTGTTAATGATTCTATTCGAAACTTATTCAAATTCAGATCGATCAAGCTGACTCTATAAAAAAATGATATAATAGACGTATTATAGATGACAATGAAATGAGGTATATTATGGCAGAACCATTTTTTCTAAACTCTTGTATGCATGATAAAATTTGGGGTGGGACTAAATTAAGAGAAATTTTTAATTACGAAATTCCAACTGAAACAACTGGGGAGTATTGGGCAATTTCAGCTCATCCAAATGGGGTTTCAAAAATTGCTAATGGGAAATTTGAAGGACAAGGATTGGATCAAGTTTATGTTGAAAATCCTGACTTATTTGGTAATCCTAGTGAAAAAGTCTTTCCTCTTTTAACTAAAATTCTTGATGCCAATGATTGGTTAAGTGTTCAAGTGCATCCTGATGATGTTTATGGCTTGGAACATGAGGGCGAACTTGGCAAGACAGAATGTTGGTATATTATTTCAGCGGAGCCAGGTTCAGAGATAATTTACGGTCATAATGCAAAATCAAAAGAAGAGCTTGCTCAATTAATCGAAGCGGGAGCTTGGGATCAGTTATTAACGAAGATTCCTGTTCAAGCTGGTGACTTTTTCTATGTGCCAAGTGGAACAATGCATGCCATCGGCAAAGGCATTATGATTCTTGAAACGCAACAATCGAGTGATACAACCTATCGTGTTTATGACTTTGATCGTAAGGATTCAGAGGGTAATTTAAGAGATTTACATATTAAAGAATCAATTGATGTCTTAACAATTGGTAAACCAGAAAATAGTGTTCCAGCCACAATGGTGATGGACAATATTGTTACTACGACTTTAGTATCTAATCCGTTCTTTACAGTTTATAAATGGTCGATTAATCAGATTGTTAGTATGCGTCAAACAGCACCTTATTTACTTGTCTCAGTATTATCTGGTCAAGGCCACTTAGTAGTTAGTGATAAGTCCTACCCGCTAGAAAAAGGGATGCATTTTATCCTTCCAAATGATGTTAAGAATTGGTCGTTTGAAGGTCAGCTGGAGTTGATTGTTAGTCATCCAAATAAAAAATAAAGATTAAAATTTTTTGTAATATGAGAATGATGAGAAAAGGGATGATAACAAGGCTCTTTTCTCTTTTCAATTGGTGGGATTTCTTGAACTGACTGCCCAATTATGTTAGAATAAACTGACAAGACACTCGAAAGGAACCAGGATGGCCAATATTGTACGCAAAGTCATTGAAAATGACAAAGGCGAAATAAGAAAACTAGAAAAAATAGCAAAAAAAGTTGAAGCATATGCTGATCAAATGGAGGCTCTATCTGATTCAGATTTGCAAGCTAAAACACCCGAATTTAAACAAAGATATCAAAATGGTGAAAGTCTTGAAGACTTATTACCAGAAGCTTTTGCAGTTGTTCGCGAAGCAGCAAGACGTGTTCTTGGTCTTTATCCATACCGTGTCCAAATCATGGGTGGTGTTGTCCTCCATAATGGTGACGTCCCTGAAATGCGTACTGGTGAAGGTAAAACGTTAACAGCGACTATGCCTGTATACCTTAATGCTCTTGCCGGTGAAGGTGTTCACGTTATCACCGTAAATGAATACCTTTCAACACGTGATGCGACTGAAATGGGTGAAGTTTATAGTTGGTTAGGATTATCAGTTGGGATTAACTTGGCTGCTAAATCTCCAGCTGAAAAACGTGAAGCATACTTATGTGACATCACTTATTCAACAAACTCAGAAGTTGGTTTTGATTACCTTCGTGATAACATGGTTGTTCGGCAAGAAGATATGGTTCAAAGACCACTTAGTTATGCTTTAGTCGATGAAGTTGACTCAGTTTTAATTGATGAAGCTAGAACGCCATTGATTGTTTCAGGTGCTGTTAGTTCAGAAACTAACCAATTATATATGCATGCAGATATGTTTGTTAAAACATTGTCTAAGGATGATTATATTATTGATGTTCCAACCAAAACAATTGGTTTAAGTGACTCTGGGATTGATAAGGCTGAAAATTATTTCAAACTTAATAACCTCTATGACATTGAGAATGTTGCACTCACCCACTTCGTAGACAATGCTTTGCGTGCAAACTATATCATGCTTTTAGACATTGACTATGTGGTCAGTGAAGATGGGGAAATCTTAATTGTTGACCAATTTACTGGTCGTACAATGGAAGGTCGTCGTTTCTCTGATGGTCTTCACCAAGCAATTGAAGCTAAAGAAGGCCTTCGGATTCAAGAAGAATCTAAAACTAGCGCATCAATTACCTACCAGAATATGTTCCGTATGTACAAAAAATTGGCAGGGATGACTGGTACAGCAAAAACTGAGGAAGAAGAATTCCGCGAAGTATATAATATGCGCATCATTCCAATTCCGACAAACCGTCCAGTAGCTCGTCTTGACCATACTGATTTATTATATCCAACATTAGAGTCTAAGTTTAGAGCAGTAATTGCCGACGTAAAAGAGCGCCATACAAAAGGTCAACCAGTCCTTGTAGGTACAGTTGCTGTAGAAACCAGTGACTATATTTCCAAAAAATTGGTTGAAGCGGGCGTACCTCATGAAGTATTGAATGCTAAAAATCACTTTAAAGAGGCTCAAATCATTATGAATGCTGGACAACGTGGAGCAGTAACAATTGCAACCAACATGGCCGGTCGTGGTACAGATATTAAGCTAGGTGAAGGTGTTCGTGAATTAGGTGGACTTTGTGTGATTGGTACCGAACGTCACGAAAGTCGCCGTATTGATAATCAGCTACGCGGACGTTCAGGTCGTCAAGGTGACCCAGGTGAGTCTCAGTTCTACCTATCACTAGAAGACGACTTAATGAGACGTTTCGGTTCTGATAGAATTAAATCAGTTCTTGATCGCATGCGCCTTGATGAAGAAGATACTGTTATTAAATCAGGCATGTTAGCACGCCAAGTTGAGTCAGCACAAAAACGTGTTGAAGGTAATAACTATGACACGCGTAAGCAAGTCCTTCAATATGATGATGTTATGCGTGAACAACGTGAAATCATTTATGCTAACCGTCGTGATGTTATCACAGCAAACCGTGACCTTGGTCCAGAAATAAAAGCAATGATTAAGCGTACTATTAAACGTACCTTAGAAGCACATTCACGGAGCAACCGTAAAGATGCTTTGGATGCTATTGTTGCTTTTGCAAGAACTAATATTGTTCCTGAAGAAAGTATTTCAGTCAAAGATATTCGTGACATGAAAGATGAGCAAATTAAGGATTATCTCTACGAGAAAGCCTTGGCTATCTATGAAAGTCAAATTGCAAAATTACATGATAAAGAAGCTATCTTAGAGTTCCAAAAAGTCTTGTTATTAATGATTGTCGATAACAAATGGACAGAACACATCGATGCTCTTGATCAATTACGTAATGCAGTTGGTTTACGTGGTTATGCGCAAAATAACCCGGTTGTTGAATACCAAGCTGAAGGGTTCATGATGTTCCAAGCAATGATTGGAGCAATTGAATTTGATGTAACACGTACGATGATGAAAGCACAGATTCATGAACAAGAACGTGAACGTTCAACCCATCATGCAACAACGACAGCAGCTCACAATATTGCTGCGCAAGGTAATGGTCAAGAATCTGAGGGAGCTCTTGATTTTTCTGGTGTTAAACGAAATGATCTTTGCCCATGTGCTTCAGGTAAGAAATTTAAAAATTGTCATGGAAGAAAAAACTACTAAGACAAGCCAGATTTTTCTAACACATAAGACAAAGGAAGCTGGGAAAATTCCCAGCTTCCGAGGTTTATCATCACAAATACATTGATTTAGGATAAAAAATGATTATTGGACATGGTATAGATTTACAAGAGATTTCTGCTGTTGAAAAAGCTTTTAGACGAAATGAACGTTTTGCCCAGAAAGTTCTAACATCAAATGAACTTGCTATCTTTAATGGATTAACTGGTAAGCGCCAAATCACTTATTTAGCAGGACGTTGGTCAGCTAAGGAAGCTTTTTCCAAAGCATTAGGAACAGGTATTGGCAAGTTAAGTTTCCATCATATTGAAGTATTATCTGATAAAAAGGGACGCCCTTACATCAGTCGGTCTCCATTTAATGGAAATAGTTTTGTTAGTATTTCTCATAGTGGTGATTATGTTCAAGCAAGTGTGATTTTGGAGGAAGAGTAATGATTTCAAGTTTACATCGACCAACTGTGGCCAAAGTAAATCTTAATGCAATAAAAGACAATATTAAGCAAGTTCAATCTCATATCCCAACGGGCAAAAAAGCCTATGCAGTAGTCAAAGCAAATGCCTATGGACACGGAGCAGTCGAAGTAGCTAAAGCTATTGATCCAGATATAGATGCTTATTGTGTATCCAACTTGGATGAAGCTTTGGAGCTTCGCCAGGCTGGTATCACAAAAGAAATTCTAATTTTAGGGATTATCTTAGCTGATCAGCTAGCCTTGGCAATTGAGAACAATGTGACATTAACTGTCTCAAGTCTGGAGTGGCTTGAAGATGCTAAGCAAAGCGGAGCAGACCTAAGCAAGTTGCATGTCCATCTCAAGGTTGATTCTGGCATGGGTCGGATTGGAGTTCGTAGTCTTTCTGAGGCTAACGCCTTGATTGCTGCGCTCTTAGCTGAAGATAGCCATATTGATGGCGTCTTCACTCATTTTGCAACAGCCGATGAAGCTAACGCTGACAAATTCAAACAACAGTTACACTTCTTTACAGAGTTAGTAGAATCATTGGACCATAAGCCTGCGCTGGTGCACGCTAGTAATTCAGCAACCAGTCTTTGGCATAGTGAAACCATTTTTAATGCAGTCCGATTAGGCATTGTTATTTATGGATTGAACCCGAGTGGAACTGATTTAGACCTACCATATCCACTAACTGCTGCGCTGTCTTTGGAAACTCGTTTAGTCCATGTGAAGACAATTAATGCAGGTGATACAGTTGGTTATGGGGCCACCTATCAAGCCAAAGAAGCAGAAGTAGTTGGAACAATTCCAATTGGTTATGCCGATGGCTGGACGCGTGATATGCAAGGTTTCTCAGTCTTAGTTGATGGACAAGCCTGTGAGATTATCGGACGCGTGTCAATGGATCAGGTAACCATCAGATTACCTAAGGTTTATCCAATTGGAACCAAGGTAACCTTGATTGGGCAAGATGGGTCTTCCGTAATTTCAGCAACGGATGTCGCAGACAAACGTGGAACAATCAATTATGAAGTTCTCTGTGTCTTAAGTGACCGTGTGCCTAGAAAGTACTTTTAACTGAAAAGTTGGCAAAACTCTTGTATAATAGGTACAAGAGTTTTATTAATGATGAGGGGTATAAGAGATATATGAATTTACAATCACCAATTTCAGAATTGAAAGGGCTTGGCCCCAAGTCTGCAGAAAAATTTCATCAATTAGAGATATATACCATTGAAGACTTATTGATCTATTATCCATTTCGTTATGAAGATTTCAAGAGTAAGTCAGTTTTCGACTTGCAAGATGGTGAGAAGGCTGTCTTAACTGGACAAGTGGTGACGCCAGCAACTGTCCAATATTATGGCTTCAAACGGAATCGTCTTTCCTTTAAAATTAAACAAGACGAGCTAGTGATTGCGGTCAATTTCTTTAATCAGCCCTATCTAGCTGATAAGGTTGAAATTGATAAGGAAGTAGCTATTTTTGGGAAATGGGATCAGAAAAAAGCTGCGCTTACAGGCATGAAATTTCTGATGTCTCTAGAAGATGATTTGCAACCTGTTTATCACACAGTTCAAGGAGTTAGCCAAACTGCTCTAATTAAAGCAATCAAAGCTGCATTTGATGCAAATGTCTTGGACCAAATTAAAGAAAATATTCCAGCATTACTTCTTCAAAAATACAAACTGATGCCTCGACAAGATGCAATCAGAGCCATGCATTTTCCAAAAGATTTAAGGGAATACAAATTAGCTCTTCGTCGCATTAAATTTGAAGAACTCTTTTACTTCCAAATGCATTTACAGTTGTTAAAAGTGGCTAATAAATCTGAAAGCTCAGGTTTAGCCATCAACTTTTCGCAGGAAGCTGTTAATGCCGTCATTACCAACCTACCTTTTCCATTAACTGGCGCACAAAATAAAAGTCTTAGAGAAATCTTAGCCGATATGAAATCGGGCCACCATATGAACCGTCTTTTACAGGGAGATGTTGGTTCAGGGAAAACAGTTATTGCTAGTCTAGCCATGTATGCCGCATACACTGCCGGCTTTCAATCAGCCTTAATGGTTCCTACAGAAATCCTCGCTGAGCAGCATTATGACAGTCTAAGCCAACTATTTCCTGATCTTTCGATAGCTATCTTAAAATCGGGAATGAAGGTAGCTGAGCGACGAACAGCCTTAGCAGCCATTGCTGACGGATCAGTGGATATGATTGTAGGTACCCACGCGCTGATTCAAGATGCTGTTCAATATCACCACTTGGGACTAGTAATAACCGATGAACAGCACCGCTTCGGGGTTAAGCAACGACGAATTTTTAGAGAAAAAGGTGACAATCCCGACGTCCTTATGATGACGGCTACACCCATTCCTCGTACGCTGGCCATTACCGCCTACGGCGAGATGGATGTGTCAATCATTGATGAACTGCCTGCAGGGCGCAAGCCGATTGTGACCCGTTGGGTCAAACATCAAGAGTTAGATAAGGTTTTGCCTTGGATTATGGATGAAATTGCCCAAGGCGCTCAAGTCTATGTCATCTCTCCTTTGATTGAAGAGTCCGAGGCACTGGATTTAAAAAATGCTGTCGCTCTTGAGAGTGAGTTGAAAGACTACTTTAAAGAGTCTGCCAGAATTGCCTTGATGCACGGGAAAATGAAGAATGAAGACAAGGATGCTATCATGCAAGCCTTTAAGAATAAAGAGACTGATTTGCTGGTGTCAACGACTGTTATTGAGGTTGGTGTCAACGTTCCGAATGCAACTATAATGATGATAATGGATGCTGACCGGTTTGGTCTTAGTCAATTACATCAGCTTCGTGGTCGGGTTGGACGTGGTCATAAGCAGTCCTATGCAATTTTAGTGGCAAATCCAAAAACTGATTCTGGTAAAAAACGGATGAGGATTATGACAGAAACGACAGATGGTTTTGTTTTAGCGGAGGCTGATTTGAAGATGCGTGGTTCTGGTGAAATTTTTGGAACGCGCCAGTCAGGGATACCAGAATTTAAGACCGCTGATATTGTCGAAGATTACAATATCTTAGAAGAAGCTAGAAGAATTGCCAGTGAAATTGTTTCGCAAGTGGCTTGGCAAGAGGATGACCGTTGGCAAGCTATTCTTCCCAATCTTAGTGAAAAAGGTAGCTTTGATTAATCTTTCAGACTAAAGGCTAGAGTGGGAAATCGATTTCAAAAAATGGTATACTTATAAGACTAGTTAAATGAAAAGGAGACTACTATGAGCAATCAGATAATTGGGCAAACATGTCTTGAGGGATCGCGTATTGCACTTGGCTGTATGAGAATGGCGGCTTTAGAAGTAGAAGAGGCTAAAAAAGTAATTTCAACAGCAATTAATGAAGGGATTAATTTCATTGATCATGCTGATATCTATGGAGGTGGGGAATCTGAAATTCGTTTTAGAGATGCTGCTAAGAATCTTGGACTTTCGCGTGACCAATATCTTCTACAATCTAAGTGTGGGATAAGAAAAGGCTTTTATGACTTTTCTAAAGAATATATTCTATCATCTGTTGATGGTATTTTAGAACGTCTTGATACAGACTATTTAGACATTTTAGTCTTGCACCGTCCAGATGCACTTGTTGAACCTGAAGAAGTGGCAGAAGCTTTCCTTCAATTAGAAAAAGCTGGCAAAGTGAAACACTTCGGTGTCAGCAACCAAAATCCACATCAAATTGCTTTATTACAGTCTTATCTGAATGAACCATTAGCAGTGAATCAGATGCAATTATCACCTGCTCATACGCCTATGTTTGATGCTGGATTCAATGTTAATATGCGTAATCAAGCGTCAATTGATCATGACAATGGTGTTGTTGAGTATTGCCGTTTGAATAAGATTACTATCCAAGCTTGGTCTCCTTTCCAAATTGATTTGGACAAGGGTCTCTTTGCTGGTAACCCAGATTATGAAGAATTAAATCAAACCATTGCTAATTTAGCTGCTCAATATCAAGTTTCTGATGAGGCAATTGTCATGGCTTGGATACTACGTCATCCAGCGAAAATGCAAACTATTGCTGGTTCAATGAATCCAGAACGACTTTCAAAAATTGCACGTGCATATGATGTTCAACTAACTCGTGAAGAGTGGTATGATATCTACCGAAGTGCTGGTAATTCATTACCATAACAAAAAATTGAGACTTTTGGTCTCAATTTTTTTGTTATTATAAAAGACTAGCCTTCAATGTATTCTTTCAGTTCATGGCCTTCTAAACCAGCATTGAGAGCTATTAATAGTTTTAGGCGTGCTTTTGGTGCGTTCAACTCTTTGACGAACATAACACCTGCTTTTTGTAAGCTAGCTCCGCCACCAATATAGTCATAGACAGGCTCTGCTATTCCATTAAAACAACGAGAGACAAGGACAACGGGGATGCCTAACTCCAGTAATTTTTGAACTTCGGGGACAGCTAATGGAGGAATGTTACCAGCGCCTAGGGCTTCAATGACTAATCCTTGAATATTATCTGGTGTTAAGAGACTGAGGATGCTTTGGTCGCCCATTCCGGCATATGCTTTGATGATTGGTACAGTCCCAGAAATTTGCTTAAGGTCAAAGCGGACGCGCGGTTCAGCAGTTTTGAAGAAAAGGATATCGTCTTTAAGGATCACACCTAGAGGTCCGTGGGTAGGTGTCTGGAAGGTCGAGATGTTGGTGGTATGTGTTTTTGTGACATATTTGGCGGCATGGATTTCGTCATTCATAACGACTAAAACTCCTTTATCTTTTGCTTTGTCATGGCTAGCAACTCGCAGTGCGGTTAAGTAGTTATAAATGCCATCGCTCCCAACTTCATTGGTACTCCGCATTGCACCAGTAATGACAATGGGAATATTGGGAATTTTCATGGTATCTAAGAAGTAGGCTGTCTCTTCTAAGGTATCCGTTCCATGGGTAATTACGACGCCGTCGTAGTTATCCCCCACTTCTTTAATTTTCAGATAAAGGTCAAGCATATGAACAGGTCTAATATGAGGACTTGGTAAGTTTAAGAAATCAACAACACTTAATTGGATGTTTTCAAGTTCAATTCCAATTTGGGTCATTGGATTAATTTGGTTTGGAGCGACTTTTCCAAATGCATCAGATTGCATAGAAATTGTTCCACCAGTATGTAAGACCAAAATTTGTTTCATTATTTGTCATACTTCCTTCAATTTTATGTTATAATCTATTCTATCATAAAGAGAAGTGAGTAAAATAAGTTTTGACAATTAAAGCCGTTTTTTTTGATATTGATGGGACATTATTGAATGACCGAAAAAATGTTCAAAAAACAACTCAGAAAGCTATTAGAAGTTTAAAAAGTCAAGGGATCATGGTTGGCCTAGCGACAAGTCGTGGGCCTGGTTTTGTGCAGCCTTTTCTTGAGAACTTTGGGATAGATTTCGCGGTAACTTATAATGGTCAAATTATTTTAACACGGGATAAAATTCTCTATCAAAATCAATTACCAAAATCACTAGTCTATAAAATCATTCGTTATGCCAGTGAAAAGAAAAAAGAGGTCTCTTTAGGTACAGTAGCTGGTTTAGCCGGTTCTCGAATTATTGATATGGGGACAAGTCAGTTTGGACAGGTTGTCTCAAGTATTGTTCCCAAGAGTATGGTCACAACAGTTGAGAGCAGTTTTAAAAACTTGATTCGTCGGGTTAAACCACAAAGTTTCACTAACCTTGTCACAATCATGCGTGAACCAATTTATCAGGTTGTTATGGTTGCTTCAGTGGAAGAAACAAATGAAATTATCGAAAAATTTCCCCACGTCAAAATTACCAGAAGTAGTCCCTATTCCATTGATTTCATTTCGATGGAGCAATCAAAAATCAAAGGGATTGAACGCCTAGGTGGAATGTTTGGTTTTGAATTATCTGAAGTAATGGCCTTTGGCGATTCCGATAATGATGTGGAGATGTTAAATGGTGTGGGAGTCGGAGTTGCCATGGGCAATGCCGATGAGTTAGTTAAAGAAGGTGCTCACTTTGTTACAGCCTCAAATAATAATGGGGGTATCTCAAAAGCTCTTGCGCATTACGGCTTGATTCATTTAGATGTTGAAAAAAGCTTTAAGAGTCGTGATGAGAACTTTAACAAGGTTAAAGATTTCCACCGCGTTATGGATGGTGATACTGTCGAAACACCGCGCGGCTATTCTCTGAAGGAAGCTAGTCATCGAGCTGACTTTAAGGTTGAAGAACTAGTTGAATTCTTATATGCGGCTAGCCAGGGTGAAAAGGGTCAATTTACTCAATCCTTGATGGATTTACACTCTGCCATTGACCGCGCAGCCATAAAAGTACAGTCCAAAGAACATCCTGAAACCCCAATGGTCGGTCAAGTTGATGCTTTGACAGATTTACTTTACTTTACTTATGGCTCCTTTGTTTTAATGGGTGTTGACCCACAACCGATTTTTGAAACAGTGCATGAGTCCAATATGGGTAAAATGTTCCCCGATGGGAAGGCCCATTTTGATCCTGTGACCCATAAAGTTTTAAAACCGGCTGATTGGGAGAAACACTACGCCCCAGAGGCAGCAATAAAAAAAGAATTAGATAAGCAACTTCAAAAATCACTGCAAAAATTAGAAAAATAAAAAAGACTTGAATAATCAAGTCTTTTTTATTATAAAGTTTTTTTACTATCACGAACGACTAATAGGTCAACTTTTGCATGGCGTAGGATATACTCTGATGAAGACCCAATAAGTAAGCGTTCAAAAGTATTAAGCCCAGTTGCCCCAACCATTATGAGATCAACGTTTTCGCGATCTGGAATTTCATGGGCAAGTAAGTTTTTCGGATTGCCAAATTCAATTACTTGGCGTACTTGTGTTAGGCCTTGGGCGCGTGCTTGTTGTTCTAATTCGGACAAGACTTCTTTGGCTTCTTGTTCTAACTTATCATAGATGTAAGTATCAAAAGTGGCAACGCTTTGTAATGCACGTGTATCAATAACATGAGCTAGAATTAATTCACCGTTATTACGAAGTGCGACGTTTACACCTTTGTTAAAAGCCAATTCAGATTCAAATGAACCATCGACGGCAACCATTACGTGTTCATACTTTTGTGACATAATCTTGTCCTCCTATGTTAAACTAATAAAGTATACTTTATAGTAATATTATACACCATATCAGTTAATTATGAAAGCGTTTCACGCGTTTTCCTGAAATGATTTTACGATATAATTTCATTATTTTAATTATTAATAAGTTCTTCCTATTTTAACAATATTTGTTTATAATATAGAGCAAAAGGAGTTTGCTATGAAAATATTTGAAAAATCATCGAAATTAGATCATGTGGCTTATGATATCCGTGGTCCAGTTTTAGAAGAAGCAGAACGCATGATGGCAAATGGCGAAAAAATATTGCGATTAAATACTGGAAATCCAGCTGCTTTTGGATTTGAAGCCCCAGATGAAGTTATTCGTGATTTGATTGTCAATGCGCGTGCAAGTGAAGGCTACTCTGACAGTAGAGGAATATTTTCAGCCCGTAAAGCAATTATGCAATATTGTCAGCTTAAAAAATTTCCAGATGTTGATATTGATGATATATATTTAGGAAATGGTGTATCAGAATTAATTTCAATGTCTATGCAAGCTTTACTTAATGACGGGGATGAAGTGCTAGTACCGATGCCTGATTATCCACTATGGACGGCCTGTGTCAGTCTATCAGGTGGTAAAGCTGTTCATTATTTATGTGATGAAGAGTCAAATTGGTACCCTGATATTGAAGACATTAAATCAAAAGTATCCAATAAGACTAAAGCAATCGTCGTTATTAATCCTAATAACCCAACAGGTGCTCTATACCCTGATGAGATATTAGAAGATATTATTCAAATTGCACGAGAAAATGAATTGATTATCTTCGCTGACGAGATTTATGATCGGTTAGTGATGGATGGTGGTGAACATACTGCTATTGCTAGTCTGGCACCAGATATATTCTGTGTCTCAATGAATGGCTTATCTAAGTCACATCGGATTGCAGGTTTTCGTGTTGGTTGGATGGTTTTATCTGGTCCCAAAAAAAATGTCCGTGGCTATATTGAAGGACTAAATATGTTAGCTAATATGCGTTTATGTTCAAATGTATTGGCTCAACAAGTTGTTCAAACCTCACTAGGAGGTTATCAATCTGTAGATGAATTGTTATTACCTGGTGGACGGATTTATGAGCAACGTAATTTTATTCATAAAGCAATTAATGATATTCCAGGTTTATCTGCTGTTAAGCCACAAGCTGGACTTTACATTTTCCCTAAAATTGATCGCAATATGTATAATATTGATGATGACGAACTCTTTGTATTAGATTTATTAAAACAAGAGAAGGTGATGCTTGTCCATGGTCGTGGTTTCAACTGGAAAGACCCTGATCATTTCCGAATAGTCTACCTTCCAAGGGTGGAAGAGCTAGCAGATGTGCAGGAAAAAATAACACGTGTGCTAAGCAAATACAAACGTTAAAAAATCAAATAAAATTAAAAGAACTTGGAATATTTACAAGTTCTTTTTTTATTAATGAAGTAAAAAAAGATTAAAATAGGAATTGTAGAAATAATAAACAATTTTCTGAAAATTCCTTGCGAAATCGCTTCACCTTTGATATAATTGAAGCGCAATAAAATCAAAGGAAAAGGTGAAAAATGCCAAATTTATTAGAAAAAACACGTAAAATTACGTCCATTCTACAGCGTTCCGTTGATAGTTTAGATACTGAACTACCATACAATACAATGGCATCTCGTTTAGCAGATATTATTGATTGTAATGCTTGTATTATTAATGGTGGTGGAACTCTATTGGGTTATGCCATGAAATATAAAACAAATAATGACCGCGTTGAAGAGTTCTTTGAAGCGAAGCAATTTCCAGATTCATATGTTAAAGCAGCAAGTCGTGTTTATGATACAGAAGCAAACTTAACTGTTGAAAACGAGTTAACAATCTTTCCAGTTGAATCTAAAGATGACTTTCCAGAGGGATTGACAACAATTGCCCCAATTTATGGTGGCGGTATGCGATTGGGTTCATTAATTATTTGGCGTAATGATGAACAATTTGATGATGATGATTTGATTTTGGTTGAAATTTCAAGTACTGTTGTAGGTATTCAATTACTTAACTTACAAACAGAAAACCTTGAAGAAACAATACGTAAACAAACTGCTGTAAATATGGCAATTAATACCCTATCTTATTCTGAAATGAAAGCTGTCGCAGCTATTTTAGGTGAATTAGATGGTAACGAAGGACGTTTAACAGCATCAGTAATTGCTGATCGTATTGGAATTACGCGTTCTGTTATTGTTAATGCCTTACGTAAGCTTGAAAGTGCTGGGATTATTGAAAGTCGCTCACTTGGTATGAAGGGAACTTATTTAAAAGTTATTAATGAAGGTATCTTTGATAAACTAAAGGAATATTAAGATGACAAAAGCACTAATATCAATTGATTATACAGAAGATTTTGTTGCTGATAATGGCAAGTTAACTGCTGGTCAACTAGCGCAAGCTATTTCAGAAGCAATTTTCCAAGTGATCAAGAAGGCCTATGACGATGGAGACTATATCTTTTTTGCCATTGATGGTCATGATTTAGATGATAAATTTCACCCTGAATCAAAACTTTTCCCACCACACAATGTTAACGGTACAAGTGGCCGTAATTTATTTGGGCCCTTAGCTGACCTATATGAGTCTATTAAAGAGGATGATTCTGTTTTTTGGATGGATAAAAGACACTATTCTGCTTTTTCAGGAACAGATTTAGATATTCGTTTAAGAGAGCGTGGTGTAACTAGTCTCATCTTAACAGGCGTATTAACTGATATTTGTGTATTGCATACAGCAATTGATGCCTATAATTTAGGTTATAAAATTGAAGTTGTTAAAAATGCAGTTGCGAGCATCACTGAAGAAAATAACCAATGGGCACTCAATCATTTTGAGTCAGTTCTTGGTGCAAAAATTATATAAAAAAGACGTGAGAAATCCACGTCTTTTTGCTTATTTCTTGATAATTAAATTTATTGCTTGATTGATACGTTCTTCTTGAAGTTGTGGGTCATCTGATGGATTTTCGATGACTTGTGTAATTTTTTCCCCAATAATTACACCCATTGTACTATTAATGCTTGAACGAATGGCAGTCAACTGAGTAATGACATCGAAGCAAGATTTTTCTTCTTCAATCATCCTTTGAATTCCTCGGATTTGTCCTTCGGTCCGTTTAAGTCTATTAATAATATCCTTCTTTTTTGTTTTCATAAAAACCTCACTTCCGAAGAATAATTATACTTGGCTTAAGACACTTTGTCAATTTTTAACCAAATTTTATTAGTTGACTTTCGGAGTTTCGCGTGCTATTCTAAAAATACCACAAGGGGTATATAAGGAGTGAGAATGATTTTTAATAAACTTTTTGCTAAACAAAAACAAGAAACAATTTCGACTCAAAAGTTGGAAGAACTCTTAAAAACTAAAAACATTGATATACTAGATGTCCGGACAAGTAATGAATTTCGATCAGGACATATTAAGCAATCTCGAAACTATCCATTATCTTCTATTTCATCTTATCAAGGAAGAAAAGATAAAAAGATTTACCTAATTTGTCAGTCTGGGATGCGAAGCAAAAAAGCATGCAAAACCTTGAATCAAATGGGGTATCAAACTGTAAATATAAAAGGTGGCATGTCTGCATGGACAGGTCCTAAAACAAATTAAGAATGCGTAAAGGAGTAAAAATGACTAAAATTATTATTGTTGGTGGCGTTGCTGGTGGTATGTCAGCTGCAACTCGTCTTAGACGATTAATGGAAGATGCAGAAATTATTGTATTTGATCGGGGACCTTATGTTTCTTTTGCTAACTGTGGCCTTCCCTATCATGTTTCGGGAGAAATCGCTGAACGCGGAAGCTTATTAGTCCAAACACCAGAAAGACTTAAAGCTCGCTTTGAATTAGATGTGCGACCAGAAACAGAAATCATTGCTATCAATACGCAAGAGAAGACAGTTACAGCACGTCACGAAGGAAAAAAATACACTGAAACTTATGATAAACTGATTCTATCTCCAGGTGCAAAACCATTTATTCCCCAAATGCCAGGCTTAGAGCAAGCAGAAAATGTATTCAGTTTAAGAAATATTCCTGATTTGGATGAAATTATGGCTCAAATCGAGAGGCAAAAAGTTGGTAAAGCAACCGTTATTGGTGCAGGTTTTATTGGTCTAGAAATGGCTGAAAGCTTGTCAAATAAAGGCTATCAAGTTACAATTATTGAAAAAGCACCACATGTTTTACCACCATTAGATGAAGAAATGGCCAGCTTTGTTCAAGCAGAGTTAGAAAAGAATAAAATTACTGTCATTACAGGCCAATCAGCCCGCTCTTTTGAAGAAAAAGGACAAGTTATTGTCTTAGAAGATGGCAACCGCATTGAATCTGATTTGACAATTATGTCTGTTGGCGTGATGCCAGCCTCTGATTTAGCAAAAAATGCCGGCATTAAATTAGGCATGAAAGATGGAATCTTGGTTGATGATAATTATCAAACAAGTATCGAGGATATCTATGCTGTTGGCGATGCTATTATTGTTAAACAAGAAATTACAAGACAAGAGGCATTGATTTCACTTGCTAGTCCTGCTAACCGTCAAGGTCGTCAAGTTGCTGACGTTATTGCTGGCTTGAGTCGCAAAAACAAAGGCAGCATCGGAACTGCGATTGTCCGCGTTTTCGGTTTAGCTGCTGCATCTACTGGCCTCAGTGAACGTGTGGCTAAACAAAACTTTGACGACGTTGCTGTTCTCCATACAAGCGGAAAGGATCACGCTTCCTATTTTCCAGGAGCAACCGATATAACACTTAAATTGGTCTTTAGTAAAAATAGTGGCCGTATTTATGGAGCGCAGGCTATTGGGCAAAAAGGCGTTGATAAACGAATTGATATCATAGCTACCGCTATAAAGGGTGGGTTGACTGTGGAGGATTTGCCAGAGTTAGAATTCACTTATGCTCCGCCATTTGGCGCGGCCAAAGATCCAGTCAATATGGCAGGATATGTTGCTATTAATATTATGGAAGGAACCAGTCATACAATCCAATGGTATCAACTAGAAGAAGAACTAGCTAAAGGTAAAAAACTACTAGATGTTCGTACCACAACTGAATTTGCAAAAGGGAACTTTGCTGATGGCATTAATATTCCATTAGATGATTTGCGCGGTCGTCTTAATGAACTTGATAAAAATCAAGCTTATATTGTAAGTTGCCACAGTGGATTGCGATCATACTTAGCAGAACGCATTTTAATACAGGCAGGCTTTACTGTTCAAAACTTGGACGGTGCCTACTCTCTATACAAAAGTGTTTACCCAGAAAGGATTAACCATGTTTAAATCAGAATCAATTGTTGAATTAGAAGGATTATTGAGACAAGATCAGATTAACCTGATTGACGTTCGTGAAAGTTTTGAATATGAAACTGGGCACGTACCTAGTGCAGCCAATATGCCATTAAGTCATTTTGAAGAAACCTATCAGACCTTAGATAAAAACAAAAGTTATCATATTATTTGTCAATCTGGAGGTCGTTCAGCCCAAGCTGCAACATTTCTTGTAAATCAAGGGTATAAAGATGTGACAAATGTTGAAGGTGGAACTGGAGCCTGGACAGGTAAATTAGATTAGTAAAAAAACCTTAGGAAGAATTGAAGTGATCCCTAAAAGTTAGACAGTATATTTAAGTTAAGGATTGAGTTCTGTATTGTACAGGGCTCAGTCCTTTTAATGTTAGTTTAATTCGTTTATTGTTGTAGTAGTCAATATATTCCGTAATAGCGGATTTCAATGCTTCAAGTGAAGAATGACTTTTCTCAAAACCATAAAACATTTCTGTTTTTAATGTTCCAAAGAAAGAATCCATATGCCATTATCTAAGCTATTGCCTTTACTAGACAATGAGGGTTTCATACCATGGTCTTCAAGAAACTTATGATAAAACGCATGTTGGTACTGCCAACCTTGGTCGCTATGTAAAATGGTTCCCAGATATATTTTCTCTGGAAAAGCACTTTCAAGCATGGTTTTTAGTTGTTTTATTTTCTTCAGAATAAACAGTCACTAAACGTTGTATTCGCAACTTACCTTGTTCTAGTGCTGTGTCATTAATATCATAGATAGTAACATCAAAACCTTAGTAAGCTGTTTGAAATACAATTTGATTTCCTAATACGTCGCTTCCTGCGCCAGTAACTTTTTTAATTGACAAAATTTGACCTCCTAAATATTCTAAAAACGGTTACGGATGCAGTGTAACTGAAATGTAAGTCAAATTAAATACAATATTAGTCATAAACAATATTTTTTTATATTTTTGACTTGATATTCCGAATAAAGAGTATATAATATACTACATAAGGATATAGTGTATCACATTTAGAGAATAGGAGGTGTTTCTTATCCAATTTTCCGCTAGACAAAAATCGATTGTTTCGATAGTAAAAGAAAAAGAACCGATAACTGGTGAAAAAATCGCGGAAGTATTGAAAGTCACTAGAGCTGCCATAAGATCAGACTTAGTTGTCCTAACAATGCTTGGTGTATTGGACGCCAAACCAAAGGTTGGCTATTTTTATGCAGGTCGTAAAGAGTCTAACTCAGAATATAACCTGTATAAAGATATGAAAGTGTCAGACATTATGGGAATACCCCATATGGCACATCAAAAAGATTCCGTATACGACGTTATTGTTCAAATTTTTATGGAAGATTCTGGTGGTGTCTTTATCTTGGATGAGTCAGATTACTTATGTGGTTTGGTTTCTCGGAAGGATCTATTAAAAGCTACAATTGGTAGTGGTGATTTAAGCAAGATTCCTATTGGCATGATTATGACCCGAGTACCAAATATTTCAACAGTTAGTGGAGACGAATATGTGCTCTCAGCAGCAGAAAAGTTGGTTGCCCGTGAGGTTGATAGTTTACCTGTTGTCGAACAATTAGAAAATGGCAAGATGAAGGTGATAGGTAAACTATCAAAAACGATTATTACCAAACTTTTCCTTGAGATAAAGGAAAAGTAGAATGGTGGAGGTATTATGGACGATCAATTAGAAATATATATTGTATCAGATTCGTTAGGAGAAACGGCACGTGTAATCGCAAATGCTTGCATACAACAATTTCCTATGCAGGGAGAATGGCAATTTAAACGTTTTTCATATATTAACACTGAGGACCTGTTAGAGACTGTTTTAGATGAGGCTAAGGATAAAAATGTTTGTATCATGTACAGCTTGGTCGATGATCACTTAGCAACTTATGCTCAGAAAAGATGTGAAGAAGAAGACTTGGTCTACGTTGATTTATTAACTAATGTCATTAAGGCTATGTCAAGGGTATCTGGGATAGCGCCACTTGGGCAACCTGGTCTCTTACGTAAATTGGATAAAGAGTATTTTAAACGTGTTGAAGCAATTGAATTTACAGTTAAGTATGATGATGGGAAAGATCCAAGAGCAATTCTTGCTGCGGATTTAGTCTTATTAGGTATCTCGAGAACTTCAAAAACACCTTTAAGTATGTACCTTGCAGATAAACATCTCAAGGTCGTAAACATTCCTTTAATCCCAGAGATTCCGATACCAAAGGAACTTTATCAAATTAATTCCAGAAAAATTATTGGTTTAACCAATTCGATTGAGCGTTTAGGTCAAGTACGAAAAGAACGGCTAAGAGCCATGGGCTTATCGAGTTCAGCAAGCTATGCTAATATGGAACGCATTTTTGAAGAATTAACATATGCTGAAGATGTTATGAAAAAGCTGAATTGCCCAATTATCAATGTTTCGGAAAAAGCAATTGAAGAAACAGCAACAATCATACTTGAAATCTTAAAAAATAATGATTTATAAAAATGGAGGCACACATGGAAACTAAGTTTGTTTATCGTTTTGTTGAAGGTCATAAAGACATGCGCAGTCTTTTAGGTGGGAAAGGAGCTAATTTGGCAGAAATGACAAGCATTGGCTTGCCTGTTCCCCAAGGATTTACTATTACAACTGAGGCTTGTAATGATTATTATGATAATGGTAGTCAAATTCGAGATATCATTTTAGACCAAATTGATTCAGCTTTAGAAAAATTGGAAGTTGAACAAGGTAAAAAATTAGGAAGTGACCAAGATCCGTTATTAGTATCTGTTCGTTCGGGTGCGGTTTTTTCAATGCCTGGTATGATGGATACCATCCTAAACCTTGGCTTAAATGATACTAGTGTCCTTGGACTAATTTCAGCAACGAAAAATGAACGCTTTGCATATGATAGCTATCGTCGTTTCATCCAAATGTTTGCAGATGTAGCTATTGGAATTCCAAAATACAAATTTGAATCTGTCCTTGATAAAGTAAAAGCTGAAAAAGGCTATCAAGATGATACAGATTTATCAAGTCAAGATTTACAAAAAATTGTAAGCGTATACAAAGATATTTACCAATCAGAAACTGGTAATGCTTTCCCACAAGAACCAAAAGAACAATTGATGCTTGCGATTGAAGCAGTTTTTAAATCTTGGAATAATCCAAGAGCCCAAGTTTATCGTCGCTTAAATGATATCTCACATACACTTGGTACAGCAGTTAATATCCAATCAATGGTTTATGGAAATATGGGTGATAACAGCGGAACAGGGGTTGCTTTCACTCGTAATCCATCAACAGGTGAAAAACACCTCTTTGGCGAATATTTGATTAATGCACAAGGGGAAGATGTGGTTGCTGGTATTCGTACTCCTCAAAGCATTGATCGACTAAAAAAAGATATACCTGAGATTTATGACCAATTTGTTGAAATTACTAACATTCTTGAAAAGCATTACAAAGATATGCAAGATGTTGAGTTTACCATTGAAAAAGGACGTTTATTCATGCTCCAAACTCGCAATGGTAAACGTACAGCTAAGGCAGCTATTAAGATCGCAGTCGATCAAGTTAATGAAGGTTTAATCTCTAAAGAAGAAGCTCTTCTCCGCATTGAACCTCGTCAATTGGAACAATTGTTACACCCTTCATTTGATCAAAAAGATTTGGAAAAAGCAGAACTTCTTGCAAAAGGACTTCCTGCTTCACCAGGTGCAGCTTGTGGTCAAATTTACTTCCATGCAGAAGATGCTGTCCGTGAAGCAAATGCAGGTAAAACCGTTCTTTTAGTAAGACAAGAAACTTCTCCTGAGGATATCGAAGGTATGGTTAGTGCCAAAGGAATCATTACTGCGCGTGGTGGAATGACTTCTCATGCTGCAGTTGTTGCTCGTGGTATGGGTAAGCCTTGTGTAGCTGGATGTAGCCTGTTAATGGTTGATGAAGAAGAAAAATTATTAACTTGTGGATCATTAGTCATCAAAGAAGGTGAATTTTTATCTATTGATGGTGGAACAGGAACAGTATATCTTAATCAAGTACCAATGGCATCGACAGCACTTGATCAAGACTATCTTACTTTCATGGAATGGGTCAATGAAGAACGTGACATGATGGTTAGATGCAATGCTGATACACCTCGGGATGCCAAAAAAGCTTTGGAATTTGGTGCAGAAGGTATAGGTTTATGCCGTACAGAACATATGTTCTTTGATGAAGAACGTATCCCTCTTGTCCGTGAGATGATTGTTGCTGACAATGTGGATGATCGTGTTAAAGCACTTGATAAACTTCTTCCTCACCAAAGAGATGACTTCTATCAACTCTTCATGGTTCTTAATGGCAAATCTTGTACTATCCGTCTTTTAGACCCGCCACTTCATGAATTCTTGCCACATGATCAGGCTTCTATTGAAAGTCTTGCTAGCCAGTTAAGGATGTCAGTTAAAGATCTCCAAAAACGCATCAAGGAACTTGAAGAATTTAACCCGATGTTAGGTCACCGTGGTTGCCGCTTAGCAATTACATATCCAGAGATGTGTATCATGCAAGCGCGAGCAATTGCCCAAGGAGCTATTAAAGCGCATAAAGCAGGCGTGAAAGTTAGTCCTGAAATTATGGTTCCACTTGTAAGTATCGTTGAAGAATTTAAAATTTTAAAAAAATTAATTGAAGATACAGTGGAAGAAGAGTTAGCTAAAGCTAATATTCAAATGAATTACACAATTGGTACAATGATTGAAATTCCAAGAGCCTGTGTAACTGCTGATGAAATTGCAGAAGTTGCTGATTTCTTCAGTTTTGGTACCAATGATCTTACTCAAATGGGCTTCGGTTTCTCTCGTGATGATGCCGGCAAGTTCTTAGGTGAGTATGTTGACAAGAACATCTTCGAAAAAGATCCATTTGAAGTTCTTGATCAAAAAGGGATTGGTCGTTTATTAAGCATGGCCGTAAAACTTGGTCGTGGCGTGAAACCTGATCTTAAACTTGGAATCTGTGGAGAACATGGTGGCGAACCCAACACAGTAGAATTTTGTTACCGCCAAGGTCTCAACTATGTATCCTGTTCACCTTTCCGTGTGCCTATTGCAAAATTAGCGGCTGCACAAGCCAAAATTAAAGGCCAAGGCTCAAGCCTTCATGTAGATAAATAAAGTCAACCCTTAATTGATTACTAATGTAATCAATTAAGGGTTTTTAGATGTGCAAAGCCTAAAAGAATCAGTTAGTTGGCTGAAAAAATGAGTTGAAATGTGTTATAATAACTTAGACTATGTCAATTTGAAACCTAAGGAGTAAACATGAAAATTTCTGAAGAAGAAGTTCGCCATGTAGCGACACTATCAAAATTATCATTTACTGACCAAGAAACAAGTGAATTTGCCACAACCTTGACAAAAATTGTTGAAATGGTTGAAATGTTAAATGAAGTTGATACAGAAGGTGTTGCCGTTACATCAACAATGGCAGACCGTAAAAATGTTATGCGTCAAGATGTTGCTGAAAAAGGAACTGACCTTGATTTGTTATTTAAAAATGTACCAGAAAAAGAAAATAATTTTATCAAAGTACCAGCAATCTTAGAAGATGGAGGAGATGCATAATGTCATATAATCACTTTACTGTTGACCAATTACATGAACTCCTCGTCACCAAAGAAATTACTGTTCGTCAATTAATTGAAGCTACTATTGCTGATATTAAAGAACGTGAGGAAGTAATTGGTTCTTTTATCACAATTGCTGAAGATCAAGCACTTGCTGCTGCTGATGCCATTGATGAAAAAGGGATTGATCCTGAAAATGTGATGGCTGGGATTCCTTTGGTTGTTAAAGACAATATCTCGACAAAAGATATCTTAACAACAGCTGGGTCAAAAATGCTTTATAATTATGAACCAATTTTTGATGCTACAGTTATTACTAATGCCAAAGCTAAAGATATGATAATCATTGGGAAAGCAAACATGGATGAATTTGCTATGGGAGGCTCAACCGAAACATCATATTTTAAGAAAACAAAAAATACTTGGGACCACACTAAAGTACCTGGTGGTTCATCAGGTGGTTCAGCCACTTCAGTTGCTTCCGGTCAAGCTCCTTTATCTTTAGGATCTGATACGGGTGGTTCAATCCGTCAACCTGCAGCCTTCAATGGGGTAGTTGGGATGAAACCAACCTACGGAACCATTTCACGCTTTGGCTTAATTGCTTTTGGTAGCTCATTAGACCAAATTGGCCCATTTTCGAAAACAGTTAAAGAAAATGCCCAATTAATGAATGTCTTAGCTAGTCCAGATGAAAAAGATTCAACTTCAGCACCAGTCAGAATTGCTGATTTTACTTCTAAAATTGGACAAGACATTAAAGGAATGAAGATTGCCCTTCCTAAAGAATATCTGGGTGAAGGTATTGACCCTGAAATCAAAGACAACGTTTTAGCAGCTGCTAAACAATTTGAAGAACTTGGTGCAACGGTTGAAGAAGTTAGTCTACCACATAGCAAATACGGCGTAGCTGTTTACTATATTATTGCCTCATCTGAAGCATCATCAAATCTTCAACGTTTCGATGGTATTCGTTATGGCTACCGTGCCGAAGATGCAACAAGTCTAGATGACATCTATGTTAAAACACGTAGTCAAGGCTTTGGTGATGAAGTTAAGCGACGGATTATGCTTGGAACCTTTAGTTTGTCTTCAGGTTATTATGATGCCTATTTTAAAAAAGCAGGACGTGTCCGTACTTTGATTATTCAAGACTTTGAAAAAGTATTTGCTAACTATGATTTAATCATTGGCCCAGCTACACCAAGTCCAGCCTTTGGACTTGATACACTTAACCATGACCCAGTTTCAATGTATCTTGCTGACCTTTTAACTATTCCAGTTAACTTAGCCGGTATCCCAGGTATTTCAATCCCTTCAGGATTCGTTGATGGCTTACCAGTCGGTATTCAATTGATTGGACCTAAGTACAGCGAAGAAACTGTTTACCAAGCTGCGGCAGCATTTGAAGCTGCGACAGATTATCATACCAAACGACCAAGTATTTTCGGAGGTGATAAGTAATGAATTTTGAAACAATCATTGGTCTTGAAGTCCATGTTGAACTAAACACAAATTCAAAAATTTTCTCACCTTCATCTGCCCACTTTGGGAACGAAGCTAACGCAAACACCAATGTTATTGACTGGTCATTCCCAGGGGTTCTCCCAGTCATTAACAAGGGTGTCATTGAGGCGGGTATCAAAACTGCGCTGGCACTAAATATGGATATCCACCAAGAAATGCATTTTGACCGCAAGAATTATTTCTACCCTGATAATCCCAAAGCCTACCAAATTTCTCAATTTGATGAGCCAATTGGTTACAATGGTTGGATCGAAGTGCAGTTGGAAGATGGCTCTAAGAAGAAAATTCGTATCGAACGTGCCCACTTAGAGGAAGATGCTGGTAAAAACACGCACGGAACTGATGGCTATAGTTATGTTGACTTAAACCGTCAGGGTGTCCCATTAATCGAAATCGTTTCTGAAGCTGATATGAGATCGCCTGAGGAAGCCTATGCCTACTTAACAGCTCTTAAAGAAATCATTCAGTATACTGGAATTTCGGATGTTAAGATGGAAGAAGGTTCAATGCGCGTGGATGCCAATATTTCTCTACGTCCTTATGGACAAGAAAAATTTGGTACCAAAACCGAATTGAAAAACCTAAACTCATTCTCAAATGTTCGAAAAGGTTTAGAACATGAAGTTGAGCGTCAGGCTAAGATTCTTCGTTCTGGTGGGATTATCCGTCAAGAGACACGTCGTTATGATGAAGCCAATAAGGGAACTATCTTAATGCGTGTCAAAGAAGGTGCAGCAGATTACCGCTACTTCCCAGAGCCTGACCTACCATTGTATGAAATTGACCAAGCTTGGATTGAGGAAATGCGTGGTCAATTACCACAATTCCCTGCTGAGCGTCGTGACAAATATGTCAGCCAACTTGGTTTATCAGATTATGATGCTAGTCAGTTAACAGCTACTAAAGATTTGTCAGATTTCTTTGAAGCAGCTGTTATTATTGGTGGTGATGCCAAGCAAGTTTCTAACTGGTTACAAGGTGAAGTGGCTCAATTCTTGAATGCTGAAGGTAAGACAATTAGCCAAATTGAATTAACACCAGAAAACTTAGTTGAAATGATTGCCATTATTGCTGATGGTACGATTTCATCGAAGATTGCTAAGAAGGTTTTTGTTCACTTAGCAAAAAATGGTGGTTCAGCTAGAGAATATGTTGAAAAAGCTGGTTTAGTACAAATTTCTGCCCCAGAAGTCTTGATTCCAATAATTCATCAAGTTTTTGCTGACAATGAAGCAGCAGTGGCTGACTTTAAATCAGGTAAACGTAATGCGGATAAAGCCTTTACTGGTTTCTTGATGAAAGCAACTAAAGGACAGGCTAACCCACAAGTAGCTCAACAGTTATTAGCTCAAGAATTACAAAAATTATTAGCTTAATCAAAACGAGTATGAAACTCTCTAAGTAAGAGGACAAAGTCATTTGTCTTCTTTTTTTGTATTTTGTGATTGTGCTCCAGATAATGTTCGTTTATTACTGTATTTTAAATAATATATCTTGAAAAATATTGATTAAGTATTATAATAAAGGAACAATAACAAAAAGCTTCGGAGGAAGATATGGAAAAGATTTACACAGGAAAAACTAAAGATGTTTTTGAAATTGATGATAAAACCGTTCTTTTACATTTTAAAGATGATGTGACAGGTAAAGATGGTGTTTTTGATCCAGGTGAAAATCAAGTTGGTTTACAAATTGAAGGAGCAGGACGTTCTGCTATCTCAATGACACAATTCTTTTATCAAAAATTAAATGAGCTAGGACTAAACACACATTTCGTTTCAGCTGATTTAGCAAAAAATGAAGCTGTTGTTCGCAAAGCAAAGGTATTTGGAAAAGGTTTAGAAGTTATTGTACGTTATCGTGCTGTGGGCTCTTTCATCCGTCGTTACGGTGATTACATTGAATCAGGAACAGTAATTCCTCCATATGTCGAAGTTACATTGAAGGATGATAAACGTAATGATCCATTAATTACAGCTGATGCTTTAGATACTTTATATATCTTATCGTTAGCTCAATATGATGAATTGAAACAATTGGCCTTGCAAATTGGTGAAGTTGTCAAAGCTGAATTAGCTAAAAAAGACTTGGAACTTTATGATATCAAATTTGAATTTGGTGAAATTGATGGTAAAGTAGCTCTCATTGATGAAATTTCAGGTGGCAATATGCGCGCCTATAAAGATGGTGAGTATATTCTTCCATTAGATCTAGAAAAATTGCTTTTAGGTTAGTCAAAAAGAGAGTCCTTGATGGACTCTTTTTATATGTAAAAATAAGCTGAACTGACTAACCATTTCTGTGATACAATAGTTATGAAAATAGATAAAGAATGGTGGTTATGGTGATAAATAAAGGTTCTTTAATGGTCTTGTTTGCAGGAATTGCTTGGGGTCTATCAGGCGTATCAGGACAATATCTGATGTTACATGGAGTAGAGGTGAATTTACTAACATCTCTTCGTCTGATGATTTCAGGTTCAGTGCTCTGTGTAATGGCCTTTATGACACAGAAAGAAAAAATGCTACGTGTGCTTGCTAGTCCAAATATCCTGCTTAACATTTTCATGTTTAGTATCCTTGGATTATTGATGAATCAGTATACCTATATGAATGCAATTAAGCATACCAATGCCGGAACAGCAACTGTTCTTCAATATTTGTCACCGGTTTTAATTATGTCAGTTGTTGCGATCAATGAAAAACGTATGCCAAGTGTAGCAGAAGGTCTTTCAATTATTTTTGCTATTCTGGGGACGGCCGTGATTGCCACTCATGGTCAGCTAGGCAGCTTAGCCATTACCCCGGAGGGATTAGTTTGGGGACTTATTTCAGCTATCACCGCCACTCTCTATGTTTTGATGCCGGCGCGCTTGATTGAAAAATGGGGAAGTCTGGTCGTGATTGGCCTAGCCATGATTTTTTCGGGGTCGCTTTTCACCGTCATCGTTCGGCCTTGGCGCTATAATATGGATCTGACAACTGGCAACAGCATTGCCCTCTTTGGTCTGATTGCAATTGGCACCATCTTTGCTTATACCTTTTTCTTGAAGGGAGCAAGTCTGGTAGGTCCCGTTAAAGGAACGCTTCTTGCCGCAGTTGAACCTGTTGCTTCCGTGCTATTTGCAGTGGTTCTTCTTTCCGAGTTTTTCTATCCTATGGATTTGATTGGCATGTTTTTTATTATGATGGCTGTACTTTTGATTTCATTACGGGATTTCATTTTGTTAAGACGGCAAAAACGGCTGCAAGACTTAAGCTGAGCCTTGCACTTTACTCAGTTTGAAACTATGTTATAATTAGGAAAAATAAAAGGAGTTTACTATGATTGGATCATTAATCGTTGGGGCTATCATCGGAATGATTGCAGGGAAAATTACAGATAAAGGTGGACAAATGGGATGCTTGGCTAATATCCTTGCTGGTTTAGCTGGTTCATATGTGGGTCAAAGATTACTTGGTAATTGGGGACCACATTTAGCTGGCATGGCAATCTTACCATCAATTGTTGGTGCCTGTATCGTTGTCGCACTCATCTCTGCCCTTTTAGGGAAAAAATAAAAACCGTTAATCAGTTTAACGGTTTTTTGCTTGATCCATTAGTTATGCCATAATTAATGTCAAGAATGTCATAAAAGAAAGAAAAATATAGAATGAAAAGACAAGCAGTCGTAGCACGCATGGTCAAATCAATCGGCTGGGAAGACAATGTCCTCGAAGTCGAGTATATCTCAGGCCTCATTCACCAATACCCGGGCGTCACCGAAGCAGAATACATCCGTTCCCTAATTGGTAACATCGACAAAAAAGTCAGACTAATCGGCAAAAGCCACCCCTTCAGGAGGGTGGAGGAGTAGGGGTTGGACTAAATCAAATAAAAATTCCAATCAAAATTGCTAAGCTGATGATAATAATCAATGAAATTGCAGTTTCGATGACAGCATTATTATTCCTTGAAAATGTAGTTTTTTCAGCAGTGAACCCCCACTTATATTGCTTTGGAATTGGAATGGCTAGGAGTAATATTACTATTAATATGCCATAACTAAAATAACTTGAAAATCCTTTGCTTAATAGGACATTTCCTAATAAAAAAAGTATAATTTGGACTATTTTGATTAGCCGAATACTTTTTATATCATTTATCTTTTTCATCTTTAGTCTTCCTTCTATCAATATCCTCTTGCGGGTACTTCCCCATAACAGACCAAGACCAAGCAAAGACGCCAGTTAGAATAATAATCATGATAGCTGCCAAAGTAGAACCTCGCATTGTTTTGTTAAAGTGACTGATACTCAGATCATTCGTAATATTCAAGAGAATTAGTCAAAATGGGAAAAGATTTTACTTTTAATAAATAAGTATATAAAAAAAGACATTCGGATGAATGTCTTTTGTCTTGAATGTTAACTTGATGTAGGCCCTTTACATCGCCCCTAGCGGACCTGAGTTTTGAAGAGACGTAATAATGACTTGATTAAGCTTAAGATTGTATTCTGACATGATAAGTTCTCTTAATTCCTTATCATTGAGATGTGATAATACAGTATATACATTATTTCCCCTAGAATGAGAAATAATCTTGATGTTCTCTATGATAGTAAAATTATCTTTTAACTCAATAACTTGGTCTGTATTTTTAATATTTATAGAATAGTTGTATCCACGCATTTTAGTTGCTGGAATTTGTCCAATGATTGCCATGGTAGTACCACCTTTTTCTTAATATAATAGGAATTATAGCACTTTTGTAACTGTTGTCAACTAAATAAATTCTTTTATAAATATATTTTCTATTAAAAAAACACACCTAGAATCCTTATTAAATAAAGGATTTTAATGGTGTTGTTTTTTTAAGCAACATAAAATTGTCTTATCTTTTATTGGTTGCTATAATCATTATAGAGGAAGAGTGTGGTGATTTGGTGTCAATTGAGTGACAATTTTCATCTTTAATGTTGTAGTTGTCATCTGCTTGAAATGAATTAACGTATAAGAAGGAATTGGCTAGAATTGTACGGCTTTTTGTGGTAAAATTTAACAAATATTAGGAGGTGCTTCATATGAAAGCTATAATCACAGTTGTTGGTAAAGACAGTAAAGGAATTGTTGCAGGTGTTTCTGGTAAGATTGCTGAACTTGGTTTAAATATTGATGATATTTCGCAAACTGTCCTAGATGACTATTTTACAATGATGGCCTTGGTTTCAAGTCCAGATAAGCAAGACTTCACGGTCTTACGTCAAGTTTTTAAAGATTATGGTGATAGTTTACAAGTGAAGATTAACATCCAAAGTACAGCTATTTTTGACGCTATGCATAATTTATAAGGAGCCCTAAATGGATATCAAACAAGTTCGAGAAACTATCGACATGATTGAAGAGCAGCATTTTGATATTAGGACAATTACAATGGGGATTTCACTCCTTGATTGTATTGATCCTGATATTGACCGTGCAGCTGAAAAAATTTACAATAAAGTAGTGACTAAGGCAGCTAATTTAGTTGCTGTCGGGGATGCAATTGCTGCGGAATTAGGTATTCCAATTGTCAACAAACGCATTTCTGTTACACCTATTGCCTTAATTGGAGCAGCAACTAATGCGACGGACTATTTGCCGCTTGCCAAGGCTTTAGATAAAGCCGCGCATGAAATTGGTGTTGACTTTATCGGTGGTTTCTCAGCTCTAGTTCAAAAGGGCTACCAAAAGGGTGATGAGATTTTAATTAATTCTATTCCTAAAGCACTCGCTGAGACCCAAAAAGTCTGTTCCTCAGTAAACATTGGTTCCACTAAATCTGGAATTAATATGACAGCGGTAGCTGATATGGGCCGTATCATTAAAGAAACTGCTCAACTTTCTGACTTAGGTGCAGCCAAACTGGTCGTCTTTGCTAATGCTGTTGAGGATAATCCTTTTATGGCGGGTGCTTTTCATGGTGTTGGTGAAGCAGATGTCGTGATTAATGTCGGTGTTTCGGGTCCTGGTGTGGTCAAGCGTGCCTTGGAAAAAGTGCGTGGTGAAAGCTTCGATGTGTTGGCAGAAACAGTTAAGAAGACAGCTTTCAAAATTACTCGGATTGGTCAATTGGTTGGTCAAATGGCCAGTGAGCGTCTAGGCGTTAAGTTTGGGATTGTTGATTTGTCTCTTGCTCCAACACCAGCTGTTGGTGACTCTGTGGCGCGCGTGCTCGAAGAGATGGGTCTTGAAATGGTTGGGACTCATGGGACGACTGCTGCGCTTGCCTTACTAAATGATGCCGTAAAAAAAGGTGGTGTAATGGCCTGCAACCAGGTCGGAGGTCTGTCAGGTGCCTTCATACCAGTCTCTGAGGATGAGGGGATGATTGCAGCTGTACAGAATGGATCTCTGAACCTGGAGAAATTAGAAGCCATGACGGCGATTTGTTCAGTAGGTTTAGATATGATTGCTATTCCTGAGGATACACCTTATCAAACGATTGCTGCCATGATTGCTGACGAAGCAGCCATTGGTGTTATTAATCAAAAAACAACAGCTGTTCGGATTATTCCTAAGGGTAAAGTTGGAGAAATGATTGAGTTTGGAGGTCTATTAGGAGCAGCTCCTGTAATGTCCGTTAACGAGAACTCATCAGCAGACTTTATTGCCCGTGGCGGACAAATCCCGGCACCAATCCATAGTTTTAAAAATTAAATCGAAGACACTTGCTTTTGCAGGTGTTTTTTTTGATGATGCTTAAAAATTCAGTTAGCCTAATCAAATAACTTTGATTAATTGTCTGAAAGCCCTATTTAATGCTATAATATTAAAGAGAATCTGGAGGTTACTATGACAAAAACAAGATTATATATTGCTCGCCACGGGAAAACAATGTTTAATACAATTGGTCGTGCCCAAGGTTGGAGCGACACACCATTAACAAAAAAAGGTGAAGAAGGTATTAGAGAACTAGGATTGGGCTTAAAAGATGCGGCTATTCCTTTTCAAGCGGCTTTTTCAAGTGACTCTGGCAGAACTATGCAGACGATGGAGATTGTTTTACGTGAGTCAGAAAATGAGTTTCTACCTTATACTAAAGACAAACGTATCCGTGAGTGGTGCTTTGGTAGTTTAGATGGTGCCTATGACTCAGAATTGTTCCTTGGTGTTCTACCACGGACAAAAGCCTTTGAAGGCAAGGAAAATATGTCAGAAGTTCCTTATTCAGAATTAGCTCAAAGTATTGTCGAAGTGGATACAGCAAATTGGGCTGAACCATGGGAAGTATTGAGTAAACGGATTTATGAAGGTTTTGAAGCAATTGCTTTAGCCATTCAAAATGGTGGTGGTGGGAATGCCATTGTTGTTAGTCACGGAATGACCATTGGGACCTTCATGTGGTTGATTGATCCAAACCGACAAAAACAATACATTGATAATGGTAGTATCACAGTAGTCGATTTTGAGGACGGCAAATTTACCATTAATACAGTCGGAGATATGTCCTACCGTCTGCGTGGTCGTCAAATGATAGAAGAATTAAATGAAAAATAAAAACTTAGTCCTATTAGCAGGAAAAATCCTTGTTGTTTTCTTGTTCTTAAGTGGTCTGTACCTCTTTATTAGAGAAGATAATCCTAATCAGACCGTACGTCAGAACAAAGTTAATTTAACCAAAGATAAAAAGCATACAACAAGTAACAAGAAAATTACTGGGCTACCTAAGGTGTCGCCGAAAGACTGGGAACTAGTCCTAGTTAATAGGGACCATCCGACAGAGGAAATGAATCCGACAGTTGCTGATTTTAATGGCATTCAGTTAGACTCACGAATTGTTGAGGATGCGGCCGGATTTCTAGCAGCTGCGCAAGCCATTGACCCCGAAGAACATGTCATTTCAGGATACCGAAGTGTCGATACCCAAGCGCAACTTTATCAGTCTTACATCGATCAAGAGAAGGCGAATAACCCATACTTAACCGATACTGAGGCTGAAAAGTTAGTACAAACCTATTCCCAACCAGCTGGGGCCAGTGAACATATGACTGGTTTAGCCATGGATATGGGGACTTCCAATTATCTGAATCAAAGTCATGCTGAGACAGTTAAACAAATTGTTGCTCTTGCTGCTGACTATGGCTTTGTTCTGCGTTTTCCTGAAGGGAAAGAGAACATCACAGGTGTTGGTTATGAGGATTGGCATTACCGTTATGTGGGAAAAGCATCTGCTAAGTACATGGCTAGGCATAAGCTGACGCTAGAAGAATACATTACCTTATTGAAGGAGAATCAATGAGATCACGTTTAAAATTAAATTCATTTTTAATCTTGCTCTTTTTCTTTATCTTTGCCATGATCATGCCTTTAATCATGAATGCTAAGATACCTAATTCCAGTCAATTAATCAAGGTGCCTTATTCAGAGAAGGTTTTTATTGATGATGTTGCTAAGGAAGTTAAACCCTATGCCAAAGCCTATGGAGTTCGTCCTTCAATTATCATTGGTCAAATTTTAATTGATAGCCAAGGTGGCCAAAGTATCTTATCAGCAAAATATCATAATCTCTTTTCAATGTTGGCAAAACCTGGTGATAATTACGTTATTTTAGAGACGACAAAACCTGTGTTAAATAATCCGACAACCACAAAATTAAAATTTGCAACTTATCCAAGTTGGAAAGAATCTATTGCGGATTACTTTGCGAGTTTAAGTCAGGGACAGGTTTGGGACCAGCAACTATATCGTGAATTAGCTACTTTTGAAGGTTATAAATTGCCTGCTCAGTCTTTGGAAAAATACATCTATTCTTATGATAACAATTATGCTGCAAAACTGATTAAAGTTATTGAAGAAAAAGATTTAACAAAATATGATTAAGGGGATTAGCACTCTAAAAAAAGAGTGCTAATTTTTTGTGTTTTTCTCTTGACAAGGTTCATTTTAAGAGTATAATAGAAATATAAGTTAGCAGTCTAGATAGTAGAGTGCTAATGTAAAAAGGGGGATTGTTAATGATAACAGAACGTCAAAATGAAATTCTTAATCTAATTGTTGACCTCTTTACTCAAACACATGAACCTGTTGGGTCAAAAGCGCTCCAAGCCAGTATCGAATCAAGCAGTGCAACTATTAGGAACGAGATGGCTAAACTAGAAAAAATGGGATTACTTGAAAAAGCTCATACTTCTAGCGGACGCATGCCGAGTCCAGCTGGCTTTAAATTTTTTGTAGAGCATTCTTTGAGTCTTGATAGCATTGACGAACATGATGTTTATCAGATGGTTAAAGCTTTTGATTTCGAAGCTTTCAATTTAGAGGATATCTTAAAAAAAGCCAGTCAGGTTCTAGCAGAAATTACGGGTTACAGCGTAGCCATTCTTGATGTGGAACCGGCACGACAAAAATTGACGGGGTTTGACATCGTTCAATTGTCGACGCATGATGCTTTAGCTGTTTTAAACTTAGATGACTCCAAAGCACTAACTGTTCAGTTTGCAATTCCGAAAAATTTCTTGGCGCGTGATTTGCTCAAGTTAAAAGAAATTGTTGACGAACGGCTGACGGGTCGGGATTTGTTAGATGTGCATTATAAGCTAAGGACTGAAATCCCTCAAGTTCTACAGAAATATTTCATAATTACGGATAATGTTTCCGACTTATTTGATTATATTTTCAGTAGTCTTTTTCAGGAAACGATTTTTGTTTCTGGGAAGGTAAATGCTCTTGGGTATGCGGGAATTGAAACCTATCAATTCTTAGATAGTGAACAAGCTCTAGCAATTTCAATCAGGCAGGGGATGGCAGAGAATGAAATGGCTACTGTTCAGGTAGCTGATAGTAGTGAACCTGCTTTAGCCGATTTAAGTTTACTTACTTACAAATTCTTAATTCCTTATAGAGGGTTTGGTTTACTCAGCTTGATTGGTCCAATTGACATGAATTATCGTCGGAATGTCAGCTTAATTAATGTTGTTGGACGGATATTAGCTATGAAGTTGCGAGACTACTACCGTTATCTTAATAGTAACCACTATGAAGTTAATGAATTTTAATAGATACAGATATGAAAAGAGGTGCTTGAATTGTCAAAACATACAAATGATGACATCAAAAACGAAGAACTGAACGAAGAACTGAATGAGGATTTAAATCAAACAACTGAAGAAGTTGTTGACACTGATCAAACAGTTGAGGAAGTTCCTGAAGAGGAAAAAGCTCCTGAAAAAAGTGAGCTTGACTTAGCTAAGGAACGGGCTGAGGAATTTGAAAATAAATACCTTCGGGCTCATGCCGAAATGCAAAATATCCAACGTCGAGCTACTGAAGAACGCCAAACGATTCAACGTTATCGTTCGCAAGACCTTGCTAAAAAAATCTTGCCAAGTCTAGATAACTTAGAACGTGCACTGGCTGTTGAAGGCTTGACAGAAGATGTTAAAAAAGGTATAGAAATGGTTCAAGAAAGTCTACTTAATGCCCTTAAAGAAGAAGGCATTGAAGAAGTCCCTGTTGAAACATTTGACCACAACTTGCATATGGCTATTCAAACTATGCCATCCGATGATGACCATCCAGCTGATTCTATTGCTCAAGTTTTTCAAAAGGGTTATAAACTCCACGAACGCTTGTTAAGACCAGCAATGGTAGTAGTTTACAACTAGGATGCAAAGGGCGTTAGAAATCTGGAAGAAAATAGGAAATCTATAGAAAATACTGATTTCCTATATGATTTATCCAATCTCACTAAGATTTCAGCCTGTGCTCAGCTAATTAATATAAAATCGAAATTATTATTTCGACCGCCAAGTCGTTAAACTAGACAAGTATTAGAAAAAAGTAAAGAGGTATAAATTATGTCTAAAATTATTGGTATTGACTTAGGTACAACTAACTCAGCTGTAGCAGTACTTGAAGGTACTGAATCAAAAATTATTGCAAACCCAGAAGGAAATCGTACAACACCCTCAGTAGTATCATTTAAAAATGGTGAAATCATCGTTGGTGATGCTGCAAAACGTCAAGCAGTGACAAATCCAGAAACAGTAATTTCTATTAAATCTAAAATGGGTACTTCTGAAAAAGTTTCTGCAAATGGTAAAGAATACACTCCACAAGAAATTTCAGCAATGATTCTTCAATACCTTAAAGGTTATGCTGAAGACTATCTTGGTGAAAAAGTAGAAAAAGCCGTTATCACTGTACCTGCTTACTTTAACGACGCACAACGTCAAGCTACCAAAGATGCTGGTAAAATTGCTGGTTTAGAAGTTGAACGTATTGTTAACGAACCTACAGCAGCAGCTTTAGCATATGGTATGGATAAAACTGATAAAGAAGAAAAAATCTTAGTATTTGACCTTGGTGGTGGTACTTTTGACGTATCAATTCTTGAATTAGGTGATGGTGTCTTTGATGTACTAGCTACTGCAGGTGATAACAAACTTGGTGGGGATGACTTTGACCAAAAAATTATTGATTTCTTAGTAGAAGAATTCAAAAAAGAAAACGGCATTGACCTTTCACAAGATAAAATGGCATTACAACGTTTGAAAGATGCTGCTGAAAAAGCTAAAAAAGATCTTTCAGGTGTTACTCAAACACAAATTAGCTTGCCATTTATTACTGCTGGTAGCGCTGGCCCGCTTCACTTAGAAATGAGTATGTCTCGTGCGAAATTCGATGATCTTACACGTGACTTAGTAGAACGTACTAAAACACCAGTTCGTCGTGCATTATCAGATGCTGGTCTTTCATTATCGGAAATTGATGAAGTTATCTTAGTTGGTGGTTCAACCCGTATCCCAGCTGTTGTTGATGCTGTTAAATCTGAAACTGGTAAAGAACCAAATAAATCAGTTAACCCTGATGAAGTTGTAGCGATGGGTGCTGCAATTCAAGGTGCTGTTATCACTGGTGATGTTAAAGATGTCGTACTCTTAGATGTAACTCCATTATCACTTGGTATTGAAACAATGGGTGGTGTATTTACTAAACTAATTGATCGTAACACAACCATTCCAACTTCTAAATCACAAGTCTTCTCAACAGCAGCAGATAACCAACCAGCTGTTGATATCCATGTACTTCAAGGTGAACGCCCAATGGCAGCAGATAACAAAACACTTGGTCGATTCCAATTGACTGATATTCCAGCTGCACCACGCGGAATCCCTCAAATTGAAGTAACTTTTGATATTGACAAAAATGGTATTGTTTCTGTTAAAGCAAAAGACCTAGGTACTCAAAAAGAACAACATATCGTTATTAAATCAAATGATGGTTTGAGTGAAGATGAAATCGATCGTATGATGAAAGATGCTGAAGCTAATGCTGAAGCAGATGCGAAACGCAAAGAAGAAGTTGACCTTAAAAACGAAGTTGACCAAGCTATTTTCGCAACTGAAAAAACAATTAAAGAAACCGAAGGCAAAGGATTCGACACAGAACGCGATGCTGCTCAATCAGCTCTTGATGAATTAAAAGCTGCTCAAGAATCAGGTAACCTTGAAGAAATGAAAGCTAAACTTGAAGCATTAAATGAAAAAGCTCAAGCATTAGCAGTTAAGATGTATGAACAAGCTGCAGCAGCCCAACAAGCAGCTCAAGGTGCTGAAGGCGCTCAATCTACAGACCAAGCTTCAAATGGTGATGATGTTGTAGATGGTGAATTCACGGAAAAATAAAACAGTCCTGTGGACTGTTTTATCCCACGGGCCTAGAAATAGGAAGCGAGGGGCAAACACTAGTTCAATTCAACGAACGATAGTAGTATTCCAAAAAGGCGGGGCGCCTCGCCCCGTCTGTTTTGGCTACTATAGGTCAACTAAAAAGAAATCTTTCTATCATTATTGGATTTCTTGGCAACCATAATAAAAGGCTATCAAATGATTTGTGTGAAATTTGAAGTAGTCTATAACATAGAGAGGAAATTAACCTGCCTTAAGGACTTAGTCATCGAAGGGAGGAAACTAAATATATGAATAATACTGAATTTTATGAACGTCTTGGGGTATCAAAAGATGCTTCCTCGGATGAAATAAAAAAAGCTTATCGAAAAATGTCTAAAAAATATCATCCAGACATTAACAAAGAAGCCGGAGCTGAACAAAAATACAAAGATGTTCAAGAAGCTTATGAAACATTAAGTGATTCGCAAAAACGAGCTGCCTATGATCAATATGGTGCAGCTGGTGCGCAAGGCGGCTTTGGAGGACAAGGCGGTTTTGGTGGCGGTTTTGATGGGGCTGGCTTTGGTGGCTTTGAAGATATCTTTTCAAGTTTCTTCGGCGGCGGCGGTGGCATGCGTAATCCTAATGCGCCTCGACAAGGTGATGACCTTCAATACCGTGTCAATCTAAGTTTCGAGGAAGCTGTTTTTGGTGCCGAAAAAGAGGTTACTTATAACCGTGAGTCAAGTTGTTCAACATGTAATGGTTCTGGAGCTAAACCAGGTACAAGTCCTGTAACCTGTGGACGCTGTCATGGTGCAGGTGTTATCAATGTGGACACACAGACACCACTTGGTATGATGCGTCGCCAAGTTACATGTGATGTCTGCCACGGAACAGGTAAAGAAATCAAAGAACCATGTCAAACTTGTCACGGAACAGGTCATGAAAAAGAAGTACATAAAGTTTCTGTCAAAATTCCTGCAGGAGTTGAAACTGGTCAACAAATCCGCCTTCAAGGACAAGGTGAAGCTGGAACAAATGGTGGGCCTTATGGCGATCTTTTTGTTATTTTAAATGTATTGCCAAGCAAACAGTTTGAACGAAATGGCTCTACAATCTATTACACAATGAACATCAGCTTTGTTCAGGCCGCTCTGGGAGCAAATGTTGATATCCCGACAGTGCACGGAGAGGTAGAAATGTCTATCCCAGCAGGAACACAAACAGGTAAAGTCTTTAGACTCAAAGGCAAGGGGGCTCCAAAACTTCGCGGAGCTGGCCAAGGTGATCAACATGTAACCATTAATGTTGTGACACCGACAAAATTAAATGATCAACAAAAAGAAGCATTGGAAGCCTTCGCCGCAGCAAGTGGTGAAAGTATTTCACGCCCTAAGAAAAAGGGTTTCTTTGATAAAATGAAAGATGTCATTGAGGATATTTAAAAAAGATAGAGTGCTAACTCTCTATCTTTTTTTGTATGGAAATAGCAAAGATTTCAGAATAATATTTATATTTTTCTTGCATGATTTCTTCAAGTAGTGTAAAATACATTTAAATAGTTTGATAATCAAATTATTTGAGTATAAAATAATTTGTGTATTAGAAAGTGAGAAGTCATGAATTATCAGCATATTCTTTTTGAAATTGATGAAGATACAGCCTACCTTACATTTAATCGAGTGGAGGTAGCCAATGGATTTAATATCCCCATGTGTCAAGAAATTTTAGATGCGCTAGCAATTGTCAAAAAAAAACAAGCAGTTCGTTTTCTTGTTATCCAAGCTGAGGGGAAAATCTTTTCAGTTGGTGGTGACTTGGTGCAAATGCAAGAAGCAGTCGAGCAGGATGATGTTAATTCTTTAGTGAAAATAGCTGAGCTTGTTCAAGATATCTCTTATGAGATTAAGCAATTACCCAAGCCTGTTATCTTAGCTGCGGATGGGGCAGTAGCTGGTGCAGCATTCAATATTGCTTTAGCTGTTGATTTTTGTCTGGCAAGCACTAATACCAAATTTGTCCAAGCTTTTGTAAATGTTGCCTTAGCTCCTGATGCTGGAGGCTTATACTTGTTAACTAGAGCTGTTGGCGTCAATAAAGCAACTCATTTGGTGATGACAGGTGAAAGCGTTACTGCTGAAAAAGCCTTTGATTATGGCTTTGTCTATAAAGCTGTAGAGCCTGAAAAACTAAATAGAGCATTGGAACAATTGCTAAAACGACTTAGAAGAGGATCTTCTAATTCTTATGCAGCAATGAAAGGGTTGATTTGGCAAAGTAATTTCTCAGATTGGGATGCTTATGCTAAACAAGAATTGCAAAGCCAAAAAGACCTAGCCTTTAAGGAAGATTTTAAAGAAGGTGTTATAGCCTATGCTGAAAGAAGAAGACCTAACTTTATGGGGCAATAAGTAACTCATCTTGCAAAATACTTTGGTGTTTGATATAATTTGACTATCAAAGCTTATTTGCTGGGAGGTGTAGAATTGGAATACAATAAAATCAATGATTACTTAGTCGACGTCTTTAATAGGATTTTAGTAATTGAAGAAATTAGTTTAAAGACTAGTCAATTTAACGATGTTTCACTAAAAGAAATGCATACCATTGAGATTATCGGAAAATATGACAATGTCACACCAAGTGACGTAGCTAGGGAACTAATGGTTACCTTAGGTACAGTCACAACTAGTTTAAATAAACTTGAAGCAAAAGGTTATATTAATCGGACAAGGTCAGTCAACGACCGTCGCGTCGTTTTTTTATCTCTGACAAAACGGGGAAGACTACTCAATAGATTGCATGCTAAATTTCATAAAAATATGGTCGGTCATGTGACTGAAGGTATGGATGAGGAAAGCATGGAAGCCCTATTGAAAGGTCTCAAAAACTTACATCAATTCTTGGAGGACTTGATTTAATGCCTTTTGCAAAAATCAGTCAAGTAGCACACTATGTTCCAGACCAAAAAATTGAAAATGATAAACTAAGTCAAATTCTTGATACAAGTCATGAGTGGATTCAATCACGGACAGGAATTGAATCACGTTTTATTAGCTTTAATGAGAATACAAGTGATCTAGCTAGTCAGGTCGCTCTTCAATTAATCGAAGGAGCTAAACTTAATTCAGATCAAATTGACTTTATTATTGTGGCAACGATTACGCCTGATTCGATGATGCCTTCTACGGCAGCCTTGGTTCAAGCGAAAATAAAAGCAAGTCATGCTTTTGCCTTTGACTTATCTGCTGCCTGCAGTGGTTTTGTATATGCTTTAGCGATGGGTGAGAAATTGATTGCTTCAGGACAGTACAAAAAAGGACTAGTTATCGGGGCAGAAGTTATATCAAAAACAATTGATTGGTCAGACCGAACGACTGCAGTACTATTTGGTGATGGTGCTGGAGGGGTCTTACTTGAAGAGAGTCAAGAAAAACATTTTTTGGCTGAATCACTACATACTGACGGGTCACGTGGTCAGAGTTTACAAGCTGATCAGAAGCCATTGGCTTCACCTTATTCTGAAACTAGCCAGTCAAATCCTTATTTGACTATGGATGGTCGCTCAATTTTTGACTTTGCCATTCGAGATGTCTCAAAAAGCGTCTCTGAATTGATTAATAGCTCTGCTATTTGCAAAAAAGAAATTGATTATGTTTTTTTCCATCAAGCCAATCGACGTATCTTAGATAAAATGGCTCAAAAGATCGCTTTACCTCGAGAAAAATTTCTTGAGAATATGATGACTTATGGAAATACCAGTGCAGCAAGTATCCCAATCTTGCTTTCAGAGTCAGTTAAAAATGGGAAAATTAAATTAGATGGTAGCCAAACAATCTTGCTTGCCGGTTTCGGTGGAGGTTTGACATGGGGAAGTCTAATTGTTAAAATCTAGTTATATCATGTGCCTAGCACATTTATAAAAAACATATACATTACTTAAGGAGAAAATAAAAATGGCAGTATTTGAAAAAGTTCAAGAAATTATCGTTGAGGAACTTGGTAAAGAAGCAGAAGAAGTGAAAATGGAAACAACTTTTGACGAGTTGGATGCTGACTCACTTGATGTATTCCAAGTTATCTCTGAAATTGAAGATGCGTTCGACATCCAAATTGAAACTGAAGAAGGCATTAAAACAGTAGGTGATTTAGTTGCCTATGTTGAATCAAAAACTAAATAAGAAAAACAGATAAAAGTTCATCTAAAATTAGCTTACTAATAAGATTATCTTTGACTTGTGGGTGAGATTAGCCCCTTTATTGGACCTAACTCACTCTTTCTTTTTTTATAATAGTTTGATAATCAAACTATTTTCTTAAGTAAAGTAGGAAAAATTAATGAAAACACGTATTACTGAATTATTAAATATCAAATATCCAATCTTCCAAGGGGGTATGGCTTGGGTAGCAGATGGTGATTTAGCCGGGGCTGTTTCAAATGCTGGTGGTTTAGGTATTATTGGCGGGGGAAATGCACCCAAGGAAGTTGTCAAAGCTAATATTGATAAAGTAAAGTCAATTACTTCAAATCCTTTTGGAGTTAATATTATGCTCCTTTCGCCTTTTGCAGACGACATTGTCGATCTCGTTATCGAAGAAGGTGTAAAAGTAGTTACTACTGGTGCGGGTAACCCTGGTCGTTATATGGAGCGCCTTCATGCAGCAGGAATTCAAGTTATTCCGGTTGTTCCAAGTGTTGCATTAGCAAAACGAATGGAAAAACTAGGTGTTGATGCTGTTATCACTGAAGGAATGGAAGCTGGTGGGCACATTGGAAAATTAACAACGATGACCTTAGTTCGTCAAGTTGTAGAAGCAATCTCAATTCCCGTTATTGCTGCTGGTGGAATTGGTGATGGAGCTGGCGCGGCCGCAGCCTTTATGCTGGGAGCTGAAGCGGTGCAAGTTGGAACAAGATTTGCCATCGCAACCGAATCAAATGCGCACCAAAATTTCAAAGATAAAATCCTCAAGGCCAAAGATATTGATACAGTTGTTTCTGCTCAAGTTGTTGGACATCCAGTTCGCTCAATCAAAAATAAACTAACTTCAGCTTATGCAAAAGCAGAAAAAGAATATCTTTCTGATTTAAAAACGGTTGAGGATATTGAAGAAATGGGTGCGGGATCATTACGTGATGCGGTTGTTGACGGCGATGTTGTTAATGGCTCTGTTATGGCTGGGCAAATAGCTGGTTTAATCAACAAAGAAGAGACATGTCAGGAAATTCTAGAAGATATTTTCTACACAGCTGCCGATGTTATCAATAAAGAAGCACAGCGCTGGGCTTCAGTGAGCAGAATCTAGACTGGAAAAAGAGGAAAAAAGATGACGAAACTTGCATTTCTATTTGCAGGACAAGGTGCTCAAACAGTTGGCATGGCTAGAGATTTGTATGACACATATCCAATTGTTAAAGTAACGTTTGAGCAGGCCAATTCAGTTTTGGGTTATGATATTCGTTCTTTAATCGATCAAGATTCAGAAAAGCTCAATCAAACCAGATATACTCAACCAGCCATTTTAACGACTTCAGTAGCTATATACAGACTCCTAGTCGAAAAGGGGATTCATCCTGATTTAGTTGCTGGTTTGTCACTTGGCGAATATTCTGCACTGGTAGCTACTGATGCACTTTCTTTTGAAGATGCTCTGCAATTGGTCCAAAAAAGAGGACAATTAATGGAAGAAGCTGCTCCTGCCGGAACTGGTAAAATGGTTGCTATTTTGAACACGGATGCATCTATAATCGAGACTGCCTGTGAGCAGGCGTCTTCTTTAGGAGTCGTGGCTCCTGCTAATTACAATACACCAAATCAAATTGTGATTGGTGGTCAAGTTGAGGCAGTTGAACGAGCTTTGGTATTGCTGAAAGAAGAAGGGGTTAAACGAATGATTCCTTTGAATGTATCTGGTCCATTCCACACGGCACTGCTAGAGTCAGCAAGTCAAGAGTTGGCAAAAGTTCTTGAAAAACAAGATTTCAAAGAGATGATGGTTCCACTTGTAGGTAATACAGAAGCAAGTGTTATGAAATCAAGTCGAATTAAGGAGTTGTTAACTAGACAGGTAATGGAACCAGTTAGATTCTATGACAGTATTGAGACCATTCGTTCAATGGGAATTAACCATTTTGTTGAAATTGGTCCAGGAAAAGTACTTACTGGATTTGTTAAAAAAATTGACAAAAATTTATCATGTATAAGTATCGACTCGGTTGAGAGTCTTAAACAGTATCTTAATCAATAGAAAGGTAAATTAATGGATATAAAAGAGAAAAATGTTTTTATTACAGGTTCAACACGAGGCATTGGTCTAGCAATTGCCCATCAATTTGCAAAAGCAGGTGCTAATGTTGTCATTAATGGTCGCTCAAAAATTTCGGAGGATTTATTAAGTCAGTTTAAAGATTATTCTGGACAAGCATTGGCGATTTCTGGTGATGTGTCAGATTACAATGACGCAAAACGGATGGTTGAAGAAGCTAGTCAATCATTAGGGACAATTGATGTCTTGATTAACAATGCTGGAATCACCAATGATAAACTTCTTTTAAAAATGACAGAAGAGGATTTTGAACAAGTCCTAAAAATCAATTTAACTGGTGTCTTTAATATGACCCAGGCTGTTTTGAAACCCATGACTAAAGCTCGACAAGGTGCAATTATTAACCTTTCAAGCGTTGTTGGTCTAACAGGTAATGTTGGCCAAGCTAACTATGCTGCTTCAAAAGCTGGTTTAATTGGTTTTACAAAGTCAGTTGCGCGTGAAGTTGCTGGTCGTAAAGTAACTGTTAATGCAATTGCACCAGGCTTTATTGAATCAGACATGACCGGTGCACTACCAGAAAAAATGCAAACATCGATTTTAAGTCAAATTCCAATGAAACGCATTGGTCAGCCAGAAGAAGTAGCACAGTTAGCTCTCTTTTTAGCCAGTCAAGAATATATTACAGGACAAGTTATCGCCATTGATGGTGGCGTAACCATGCAATAAGTATAGGGGAATGAGAATGAACGGAACTAGAGTTGTAATTACAGGTTATGGTGTAACATCACCAATTGGAAATACACCAGCAGAATTTTGGACTAACTTGAAAGAAGGAAATATTGGGATTGGACCAATTACCAAATTTGACAGCAGTGACTATCAAGTGAAAAATGCGGCCCAAATAGATGATTTTCCTTTTGATAAATATTTTATCAGAAAAGATTTGAATCGTTTTGACATGTATTCATTGTATGCCCTTTATGCCTCATTAGAAGCTGTTGAAAATGCTAAATTAGATTTAGATAGTTTAGATCCAGATCGCTTTGGTGTTATAGTAGCAACAGGTATTGGGGGGATTAAAGAAATTGAAGATCAAGTTATTCGACTTCATGAAAAAGGACCACGACGCTTGAAACCAATGACATTACCAAAAGCCTTACCAAACATGGCAGCTGGAAATGTGGCAATGCGTTTGAAAGCACAAGGAATCTGTAAATCAATTAATACAGCATGTGCTTCTTCAAACGATGCCATTGGTGATGCTTTCCATACAATTAAGTTTGGTTTACAAGATATTATGGTTGTCGGTGGTGCAGAAGCAGCAATCACACCATTTGCTATCGCTGGCTTCCAGGCTTTGACGGCTTTATCTACTACAGAAGATCCAAAACGCAGTTCAATTCCATTTGATAAAGATCGTAATGGATTTATTATGGGTGAAGGATCTGGGATGCTTGTGCTTGAAAGTTTAGAGCATGCCCAAAAACGTGGAGCAACTATTTTAGCTGAAGTAGTCGGTTACGGGAATACTTGTGATGCCTATCATATGACTTCTCCTCATCCAGAAGGTCTCGGTGCGCGTAAGGCAATTATACTAGCCTTAAATGAAGCTGGTATTGAAGCTAATCAAGTAGATTATGTAAATGCTCATGGAACTTCTACACCAGCCAACGAAAAAGGTGAAAGTAGTGCCATTGTTGCAACTTTAGGAAAACAAGTTCCGGTTTCTTCAACTAAATCATTTACAGGTCACTTACTTGGTGCTGCTGGTGCAGTAGAGGCTATTGCAACTTTAGAAGCTATGCAACATTCTTACATCCCAATGACTGCTGGAACTCAAGAATTATCTGAAGATATTGAAGCAAATGTCATTATGGGACAAGGACAAGAAGCAGAAATTAAGTATGCTATTTCAAATACTTTTGGATTTGGCGGACACAATGCTGTTTTAGCCTTCAAAAAGTGGGAGAATAATTAATGGAAATCAAAGATATTAAAGATTTGATGGCACAATTTGATGATTCAAGTCTTAAAGAATTTACATACCAAACCAAAGAAGAAGCTATTTCATTTAGTAAAAATGAAGTTAAAATAGAAAATCAAAAAAGAGAATTTGAGGTACCACAAAGTCCATCAAAACAACTTAGTGAAAAGTCGGAGACTGAATTGACATTTGATAGCTCAAGAAGCAATCTTTCAGAGGAAGAATCAACAAGTGCAGAAGGTCAGGTAGTGAATAGTCCTTTAGTGGGTGTTGCCTATTTATCTTCAGCACCTGAGAAAGACAATTTTGTTACAGTTGGAGACCAGGTTAAAAAAGGACAAACACTCTTAATCATCGAAGCCATGAAAGTGATGAATGAAGTTCCAGCCCCATGTGATGGAATAGTAACTGAAATTCTTGTTAACAATGAGGACTTAGTCGAATTTGGGAAAGGATTAGTGAGAATTAAATGATCGATATTAAAGCTATTCAAGAAGCTTTGCCCCATCGATACCCAATGCTTCTAGTTGACCGTGTATTGGAAGTGTCAGATGATCAGATTATAGCTTTGAAAAATGTTACAATCAATGAACCTTTTTTTGAAGGGCATTTCCCGGGCTATCCAGTAATGCCTGGTGTTCTTATCATGGAAGCCTTAGCACAAACAGCAGGTGTCCTAGAATTATCAAAAGAAGAAAACAAAGGGAAACTAGTTTTCTACGCAGGTATGGATAAAGTTAAATTTAAAAAACAAGTTGTTCCAGGTGATCAATTAATCATGACTGCGACATTTGTTAAACGCCGTGGCACTATTGCAGTTGTCGAGGCAAAAGCAGAAGTTGATGGGAAATTAGCCGCAAGTGGCACCTTAACCTTTGCAATTGGAAACTAAAAAATAGAAAGTCTCTCTGGGGGAAGTTATGTTTAAAAAAATCTTAATTGCTAATCGCGGTGAAATCGCTGTGCGTATTATCCGAGCGGCTAGAGAACTTGGAATTTCCACAGTAGCTGTCTACTCTGAGGCAGATAAGGATGCCCTTCATACGGTTTTGGCGGATGAAGCCATTTGTATCGGCCCGGCCAAATCAACTGAATCTTATTTAAACATGAGTGCTGTGCTGTCTGCAGCGATAATTACTGGAGCACAAGCCATACATCCTGGTTTTGGTTTTTTGAGTGAAAATTCAAAATTTGCAACAATGTGTGAAGAAATGCAAATTAAGTTTATTGGACCTTCTGCATCCATTATGGATAAAATGGGTGATAAAATTAATGCGCGTGCTGAAATGATTAAGGCAAGTGTACCTGTCATTCCTGGTTCAGATGGCCAAATTCACACAGTTGAAGAAGCAAGAAAGTTAGCAGCCTCAATTGGATTTCCACTGATGCTTAAAGCATCAGCTGGTGGCGGTGGTAAAGGCATTCGTAAGGTTGAACAAGAAGTTGACTTAGTTGCTGCCTTCAATTCTGCATCCCAAGAAGCAATCAGTGCTTTTGGTAATGGTGCTATGTATATGGAAAAAGTTATCTACCCAGCAAGACACATTGAAGTACAAATTTTAGGTGATGCTTTTGGTCATGTTATTCATTTGGGTGAACGTGATTGCTCATTGCAAAGAAATAATCAAAAGGTGCTTGAAGAAAGTCCGTCAATTGCTATTGGGAGAAGCTTAAGACAGGAAATGGGTGATGCGGCGGTGCGTGCTGCCAAAGCTGTTGGTTATGAAAATGCGGGAACCATTGAATTCTTACTGGACGAAGCTAGTGGACAGTTTTACTTTATGGAAATGAATACTCGAATACAAGTGGAACACCCAGTGACTGAATTTGTGACTGGTGTTGATTTGGTAAAAGAACAAATCAAGATTGCTGCGGGCATCCCATTGGAGCTAAAACAAGAAGATATTCAGTTTCGTGGGCATGCTATTGAGTGTCGGATTAATGCTGAAAACCCAGACTTTAATTTTGCACCAAGTCCTGGGCGGATTAGTGATTTATATTTGCCAAGTGGTGGGGTTGGACTAAGGGTTGATTCAGCTGTTTATCCGGGTTACACCATCCCGCCTTACTATGATAGTATGATTGCTAAGGTTATTGTTCATGGTGAGAATCGTTTTGATGCCTTGATGAAAATGCAAAGAGCTCTCTATGAGATGGAGATTGAAGGTGTTTCGACCAATATTAATTTCCAATTGGATCTTATTGCTGATAAACAAGTTATTGCTGGAGATTATGACACGTCATTTTTGATGGAAACATTTTTACCAAACTATAATAAAGAATAGGAGTAGATATGTCGTTATTTAGAAAAAAAGACAAATATATTCGTATCACTCCTAATCATTCTGCGTCCAGTGCTACTAGTAATCTTGTCCCAGAAGTACCTGATGAACTCTTTGCTAAATGTCCGTCTTGTAAACATCTGATTTACCAAAAAGATTTAGGATTGACTAAAATTTGTCCTCGATGTTCTTATAATTTTAGGGTTTCTGCTCAAGAACGATTAGAAATGGTTGTTGATAAGGACTCGTTTAGTGAGTTGTTTAATGATATTGAGACCAAAGACCCTTTGAATTTTCCTGATTATCAGAAGAAAATTAGTCAAGCAAGACAAAAGACTGGTTTACATGAAGCTGTTCTCACTGGTAAAGCATCAATTAAAGGAAATAACGTGGCCCTAGCAATTATGGATAGTCATTTTATTATGGCTAGTATGGGGACGGTTGTTGGTGAAAAATTAACTAGATTAATTGAGTTAGCGATTGAAGAATCTCTTCCACTGGTGATATTCACTGCCTCTGGTGGAGCTCGTATGCAAGAAGGAATCTTTAGCTTAATGCAAATGGCGAAAATCTCGGCAGTCATTAAAAAGCATTCGAAAGCAGGGCTTTTTTACTTGACCATTCTGACAGACCCAACAACTGGTGGGGTGACCGCCAGTTTTGCCATGCAAGGTGATATTATCTTAGCGGAGCCTCAGTCCATGGTTGGTTTTGCGGGACGTCGTGTGATTGAGACAACCGTCAGACAGGATTTACCGGAGGATTTCCAAAAAGCCGAATTTCTCTTAAGTCACGGCTTTGTCGATGCTATTGTGAAACGAACTGATTTACGACGAACGATTGCCAAATTACTTGACTTACATGGAGGTAGCAAATGACAGATACAGCTAGAGTTTTAAAAGAAGCCCGTGATCAGAGTCGTTTGACTGCTTTAGACTATGCTAAAGTGCTTTGTTCAGATTTTATGGAATTACATGGTGATCGGCAGTTTGCGGATGATGGTGCTATCATTGGAGGAATTGGACACCTTGGTCAGGATCCTGTTACTATTATTGGGATTCAAAAAGGCAAAAACCTTCATGATAATCTCCACCGCAATTTCGGTCAGCCTCATCCTGAAGGCTATCGTAAAGCTTTGCGATTAATGAAACAGGCTGAAAAGTTTGGGCGACCAATTGTCACTTTGATTAATACAGCGGGTGCTTTTCCAGGGATTGGTGCTGAGGAACGTGGGCAAGGAGAAGCTATTGCCCGTAATCTCTTAGAAATGAGCGACCTAAAAGTTCCAATCATTGCTGTAATCATCGGTGAGGGAGGTTCTGGAGGAGCATTGGCCTTAGCTGTCGCTGATAAGGTTTGGATGCTTGAAAACACCATTTATGCAGTTTTGAGTCCGGAAGGTTTTGCTTCTATTCTTTGGAAGGATGGCTCGCGCGCCAGCGAAGCGGCTCAGTTAATGAAAATTACATCTCGGGAGTTATTGCAGATGGGCGTGATTGATCATATTATAGCTGAACGAGGCTATTTTTCATCTGAAATAATTGATAACTTACGTGACCAGTTGATCAAAGAATTTACAGAATTAAAAAAATTGACACTAGACCAATTGGTGGAAAAACGTTATCATAAATTTAGACTATTTTAAAATCCTTTTTATAAGGATTTTTTTGATGACTAGGAGGTCCTTGCTTGAAAAAATATTCTTACTTACTCTTAATTCCTCTTTTGTTCACTTTAGCAGCATGTCAACAGAACCAATCACAAGGTAAAACGAAAGATTCTGAAAAAATTACAGAATCTTCACAGCCGAAAAAGAAAGTGGCTAGCAAAAACAGTAAGTCTGCTAAGGTTACAAACAACGGTTCTTATTATAGTGTAGAAGGAAAATATGGACCAGTAATTATTGTTAATAAACAACACCCATTAGATAAGAACTATAATCCTGGGGAGGACCCTCAAGCTAAGGAAGCTTTCTTACAAGTTTTAGCTGCGATGAGAAATCAAGGTTTTTCAGTTAGTGAGCAATATAGTGGGTTCAGGTCCTATGATACACAGACAGAACTCTATCAAAATTATGTCAATCGGGACGGACAAGCTCAAGCAGATCGCTATTCTGCAAGACCTGGCTACAGTGAGCATCAATCCGGTTTGGCTTTTGATATCCTTGATGGTCAGGGAAATTTATTAGAAGAACCACAAGCATCTCAGTGGCTTTTGGAACATGCGCCTGATTATGGTTTCGTTTTGCGTTATTTGCCTAGTAAGGAGTCCTCTACGGGTTATCAGGCAGAGAGCTGGCATATTCGTTATGTTGGTAAAGAAGCAGGTGACATCGCTAAATCTGGCAAAACCTTAGAAGAGTACTATGGTGTACCTGGTGGAGATTATACTAATTAATACAAAACAACCATTAAAACAAAAAAGACAAAGCTAAGGCTTTGTCTTTTTTGTTTATTTTATTTTGGTGCAATAACTTCAGCCCCACCCATATATGGGCGTAGTACTTCGGGAATTGTTACAGATCCATCCTCGTTTTGGTAGTTTTCAAGGATTGCTGCTACGGTGCGCCCTACGGCCAAACCTGATCCGTTCAAGGTATGCAAGAGTTTAACCTTGCCATCAGCTTCGTCGCGGTAGCGGATTTGAGCGCGTCGCGCTTGGAAATCTTCAGTGTTTGAACAACTTGAAATTTCACGGTAGGTGTTTTGAGCTGGAATCCAAACTTCTATATCATAAGTTTTAGCTGCTGAGAAGCCCATATCTCCTGTACAGAGTGTAATAACACGGTATGGAAGATTAAGTTTTTGAAGTATGTTTTCAGCATTAGCTGTCATTTTTTCCAATTCTTCATAAGATTCTTCTGGTTTAGCAAATTTTACCATTTCTACTTTATGAAATTGGTGCAGACGAATCAAACCACGTGTGTCACGTCCTGCAGAACCGGCTTCAGAACGGAATGATGGACTCATTGCTGTGAAGTATATTGGTAGTTCTTTGCCTTCCAAAATTTCTCCACGGTAGTAGTTGGTCAATGGTACCTCAGCAGTTGGGATGAGAACAAAGTTTGTATCTTTTAATTCAAATGTATCTTCTTTAAATTTAGGATATTGTCCTGTACCGAACATTGAGTCATGGTTGACCATGTAAGGTGTAATAATTTCTTGGTAGCCTTCTTTTCCATGTTCATCTAACATAAAGTTATAGATGGCACGTTCTAAACGGGCGCCTAAGTTTTTGTAGAATAAGAAGCGGGCTCCGGTTACTTTAGCTCCACGTTCCCAGTCAAGGATATCGAGGTTTTCTCCAATTTCCCAATGAGGTTTAGCTTCAAAACCAAATTCGGGTGGTGTACCCCAACGACGTACTTCCACGTTTTCGTCTTCGTCAGCACCAACTGGAACTGAGTCATGAGGTGTATTAGGTAAAACTGTGATGATTTCAGTAACTTTTTCATCAATTTCTGCTAATTCAGTATCAATTGCTTTTATATCTGCAGAAACTTTTTGCATATCTTTAATTTGTTGATTAGTATCTTCTTTTTGACGTTTAGCTTGAGCAATTGCAGCTGAAGCAACATTACGTTCTGCTTTTAATTCTTCTGATTTAATTAATAAATGACGACGCTTTTCATCAAGTTCCTTAAGATTAGCAAGAACATCTTCTTTGACACCACGAACTTTTAGTTTTTGTGCGACTTGATCAAAATCGGTACGAATACGTTTTAAATCTAACATAGTTTTACTCCTTTAGTATATAAAATAAAAAGCACAGATTATGTTATCGCTGGAGCGCTTTTGCGCGGTTCCATCCAGCTTCACAATCTGTGCACTTAATTAATATCTGATTATATGTGTCGGTAGAATTTCATATTGCTAATCTATCTGTTCACAGCGACCACAGACTTCCTGAAAGCTTAGTAAATATTACTTATCCGATAAAATCATTATATCAAAAAAAGAAAAAAAGTAAACTCTTTCCCTAAAATTGTCTCTGAATAGTTGAAAATAGCATAAATATAAGACTTATGATAAACTTATTTCATGACAGAATTGATAAAAAAACGAAAAAGAGAGCACCACTATGGGCTTGATTTACTCCGTATTATTTCTATGTTTATGATTGTTATTACCCATGTTCTAGGTAAGGGTGGCTTAAGGTCTTCAGTTGCTGGTGCCGGTGAGTCTGATTCTTATTTCGTTGTTACTTGGGTGATTCAAGTATTAGTTTATGGAGCAGTAAATTGTTATGCCTTAATTTCTGGTTATGTTGGAGCTTGCTCAACATATAAATATTCAAAATTATTAAATATTTGGTTACAAGTATTCTTTTATACTTTCACCATTACCACTGTTTTTGCCCTTTTTGGTTACCATGTGACCTTAAATGATTGGCGGCACACATTTTTTCCAATAGTCAGTGGCGAATATTGGTACATGACTGCTTATTTTGGCTTATTAATCTTTATGCCTGTCATCAACGGTGGACTTAAGTCGATGTCGGATGTACAATTGAGAAATCTTGTTGTACTTATGGGCATATTCTTTTCATTCTTACCAGCTCTAATGAATAATCGTGTTAATGAGTTCTCACTGAGTAAAGGTTTTGAAATGACATGGTTAATAATTCTCTATATCGTTGGGGCGTATTTACATCGAATTGATTTAAAAAAATATAGTACAAAAAAATTATTAACAATTTATACTATCTGTATGTTGATTACTTACAGTATGAAATTTATTGTAGGTAACATTTGGTATTGGTATGTCTCACCAAGCCTTAGTATGGGAGCCATTTCATTATTTATCATTTTTGCTAAAATGAAAATGCCAAATAATAAAGCTCTCCTAAAGTTTATTGCTATTGTCTCACCAACGACATTAGGTGTTTATTTAGCTCACCTTCATCCTTTACTTGTTCGCTTTGTTATTCGAGATTTTGCCGAACCATTTGTTAAAGCACCAATTCTGGTCTATCCATTTTTGATATTAGGAGTTAGTATCATAATTTATCTGATAGCATTTATAGTTGAAAAAATTCGACTTAAAGTCTTTAAAATTTTTCAAGTGGCTCGAATTAGCCATTGGATTGATGATAAATTCCCATTTACGGAATTATAAAAAACTGTTAGAAAATCTAACAGTTTTTTATTTACGTTTAAACCATTTTTGAATCATCATTTGAATCAGAGTAGGAAGTTTTATCACTTTATCGTTGCCAATATAACCTCGAGCAATTTTTAAAATTTTTCCAGAATCTTTGGAAGCGAACAAGAATTTACCTTGATCGGTGAAAATCTCAAAATGGCGACTTACTTTTTTACCCGAAACGTTGGCACCGATTTGATTGATTGATGACCATGGAATTTGAATATAATCGTCAACATTTCTGTCGTTATAAAATTCAAATGCATTATCACCAACTAAAATTTTTCCAACTTTGCCCCCCATACCTAAGTAAGAAGTAGCCTTCGTTTGGAAGTCAACCGTAGTATTCATTGATTTTGCCAAAGTGAATCTCCCTTCATTGAGTTAAAAATATTATAGCATATGAAGAGTAATCATATAACCTATCAAAAAAAAACCTGGGATTTAATCCCAGGTTTAAGTCTATTACATGATACCGAATAGACGAGCAAGGATACCAACGACAAACAAAGCGATAATGATTGTAATTGGAGACACTTTTTTCTTAAGTAACCACATACATAAGAATGTAAGTGCAAGACCCATTAATCCAGGGATAAGTGAATCAAGTTGTCCTTGAAGAGATTGTGCTTGATATTTATCAAGGCTCATACCACCAATAGCTTGTCCTAAAATACCTTTTAATTCAGCACCGTTGATGTTTCCTTTAGGGAATTCAACATAAGCACCTTTTGATAAAAGTTTTGAAGGAAGAGCTACAGTAAATTTGATTGATACCCAACGTTCAACCAATACTGCAAGGATGAACATACCAAGGATTGATGCACCTTTAGTGATGTCTTGTAAGATACCACCAGACATGTCTTTAGTGATTTCAGAACCCGCTTTATAACCAAATTCTTGTGTATACCATAAGAAGGCCATACGGATGATGTTCCATCCAAGGAAGAAAATGATTGGTCCCATGATGTTACCAGATTGTGCTAATGACGCACCGAGAGCTCCCAAGATTGGACGAACTGTAAACCAGAATACTGGATCACCGATACCGGCCAAAGGTCCCATCATACCGATTTTAACCCCTTGAATAGCAGCATCATCGATATCAGTACCATTAGCTCTTTCTTCTTCAAGAGCTAGGGTAACACCCATAATAGGTGCAGCTACATAAGGGTGAGTATTGAAGAATTCTAAGTGGCGAGTAAGCGCAGCCGCTTGATCTTCTTTAGTTGTGTATAATTTCTTGATTGCTGGAATAAGAGAATAAGCCCAACCCAAGTTTTGCATACGTTCATAGTTCCATGAACCTTGCAAGAATTGTGAACGCCACCAAACTTTTTGGCGATCAGCTTTTGATAATTTAATTTGTTCAGTCATGTTAGGCCCCTTTCTAGTAGTCTTCTAGGATATCGCCGATAGGATCGTTTGATCCACCGTTACCTGATCCACCGTTACCACCTTGTTTTGAAAGGTTGAGGTAGATTAAGGCCATAGCTACACCGATTACACCAAGTGCGATAAGTGTTAAGTCACTTAAGGCTGCGAAAGCAAAACCTAGAGCGAAGAATGGCCAAACTTCACGAGTAGCCATCATGTTGATAACCATAGCATAACCTACGGCAACAACCATACCACCACCAACAGCCATACCGCCGTTTAACCAGTCAGGCATCATTCCTAAAGCATCTTTAACAGCGCTAGCTGGGATAGCAATAAGAAGTGCAGCTGGAATAGCAATACGAAGACCTTGCATCATCAATGCGATGAAGTGAGCGCGTTCAACACCAGCAATATTACCGTCTTTAGCAGCATTATCAGCTGTATGTGCTAAGGCTACTGAAAGTGTACGAACAATCATAGTGAGGAATAAACCTGCAACTGCCAAAGGAATAGCTGTTGCTGTTGCAACTGCAACACCTTGAGAAGTGAAGTTACCACCTTTAACCATGATGATAGCAGCAGCTACTGAAGCTAAAGCAGCATCAGGTGCAACTGCAGCACCAATGTTTGCCCAACCAAGAGCGATCATTTGTAAAAATCCACCAAGCATGACACCTGCTTCTAAGTTACCAGTTACAAGACCGATAAGCGTACAAGCTACAAGTGGTTGATGGAATTGAAATTGGTCAAGGATACCTTCCATACCTGCGAAGAAGGCAATCACAACGACCAAGATAGCAGAAATAATTGAAATATCTGACATTTTCTTATCCTTTCGAAGTGTATCTAACGAAATCTAAGCATTTAAATTTCGATAAATTTGAGTATTAAACGCTTCCTTTTAATCTTAAACTAAAGGAAAGTTCTTATTGAATGTGAGTTTTTTTGATCAGTTCAAATAAGTTCTTTTTAGAATCATTTGGAACTTTACGAACATCAAAAGCAACTCCTAATTGTTGGAGTTTTTCAAAGGCAGCAACATCATCTTTATCCATAGATAATACGTTGTTTACCATTGTTTTACCAGTTGAGTGAGCCATTGAACCAACATTAAGTTCTTCAATTTGAACACCACCTTCAACAGCACGAAGTGCATCTTGAACAGTTTCAAAAAGGATAAGAGCTTGTGTATTACCAAAGCGAGGATCCTTAGAAGCTTCAACTAATTTGCTAACTGGAACAACGTTTGCTTTAACTCCACCAGGAGCAGCTTGTTTAATCAATTGTTTACGCAAGTCATCTTTAGCAACTGTGTCAGAAGCAACGATGATCCGGTTAGCTTTTGAAGCAGGTGTCCATGCTGTTGCAACTTGTCCGTGTAAAAGACGAGTGTCGATACGAGCAAGGTTAATTTTAAGTTTGCCATCTCCAATAACTGTTCCTTCAGGAATAGCACCTTGTAAAGCAGGAGCTGCAGTTGCTGTAGGAGCAACCTCAACTGGATTGAGTTCTTCAGGAAGTGCTTTAACACCGTCCTTAGACTCTTTAATAATGTTTGCTGCAACTTTTTCAACGCCTGCTTCAGCATCCATAAGACGCTCAGTGTAAGCTTGAATTAGCATAGGCAAGTTAAGACCTGTGATGATAGCCATTTTACGTTCAGGATTTTCTCCCATAACGCGACTAGCTTGATTAAATGGAGAACCACTCCAAAGGTCAGCTAGGACAAGGATTTCATCATCAGCATCAAACTGTTGGATAGCATTGTTGAAGTGTCCATACAAATCATCAGGTCCTTCGTTTGGCATGAAAGTTACGACTTGAACTTTTTCTTGTTCGCCAAAAATCATAGAACCGGATTGATGAATACCTTCAGCAAATTTACCGTGGCTGGCAATAATAATACCGATACCCATTCTTGTTCTTCCTCCTTTAATATTTTTTTTCGTTAACTTGAAGAAGAATAATCTCCTTCCAAAATTAATTTTGGCAATTCTTTTTCAAAAAAACGAAATTCAAGAACGTCTTTATTTTAAAACGTTTTCAATGAAAAAGCAATACCTTTTTCAATAATTTTATAGAATATGAAAAAATTTTCAGAATTTAGTAGGATATTATCAGCTTAAGGATAAAATTAATATTATCTTATGATTTTGAACAAAAAATATTCAAAAATAAAGCATACAAATACATAACGCTTTCAGAAAACGCTTGTAATTTCTCGAAAATATGCGAACAAAAAACCACGATTAGAATAAAAAGTGGTTTCGTTTGCCTTTATAAGAAAAGCTCTTCCAGTTTTCTAGCAACGCCATCTTCCTCATTAGTAAAGATTAACTGTTGATCAGCATATGGTAAAAGAACTGGACTAGCATTTTTCATAGCATAACCTGTTCCTGCAAAACTGAGCATTTCAGTATCATTATGTTCATCGCCAAAGGCAATCAAATCATTTTGATCCTTATTGAAGATGCGGAGTAGGTAATTGAGTGCGTAAGCTTTGTTGATATTCTTAGAAGAAACTTCTAAAATATTGAGTGGGCCTCCCCAAGAATCAACTTCAATCTCGTGCTTAAAGAAAGCTTCCATTTCCTTAGCTAAAGCATATTTATCCTGATGATGAGTTTGTGTCAATAATGCATTAGGGTTACGAGTGATTTTGGGAATCTCTAAGGTCATACCCTCTGTTAATTCTTCGACACCAAATAATTGAGGATCAATTTTATCACGATTTTCCATGGTAATATAGAAGTTCTTACGATATTCACTAGCAATGAAATCCATTTGAAAATCGTCTTTATGTTTTAAAATATCTAATAAATAGTTTTTTTCTAATGTAACATTATGTTCATATTCCCACTTTTGTTCAGGCATATGAGTTAAGGCACCATTAAATGTAATCATCGGTGTCTTCAAATTAAGTTGAAGATAATAATCTAAAGCCATACGATAAGGTCGTCCCGTTGAAATAACAACCTGATGTCCTTTTGCTTGAACTTTACTGATAACTTCTTTTGTGTAGTTGGAGATGGTACTATCATAACGGAGTAAAGTACCATCTAAATCAATTGCAATAATCTTTTTAGTCATAGCTAGATTATAACAAATATTATGCTTATATAAAGGAAAAAATAAGATTTATGGATAAAAAATATAAAAACTAAGAAATGATTATTGAAGATTGAACGATTAAATAGTATAATAGTTACATCGTTCGTAAAACGATAATAATTTACTTATTGACGAAGCCCATCAGTAGTGATGACGCTTTTTTGATTTAGTTTTATAATTTTTAAGGAGACTCCATTAAAATGGATAAATTTTTTAAGTTAAAAGAAAGTGGAACTACTGTTTCAACTGAAATTGTTGCAGGTTTGACAACTTTCTTCGCCATGTCTTACATTCTGTTTGTTAACCCTAGTATTTTAGGTGCTGCAGGTATGCCAACTAAGGCAGTTTTCTTAGCGACAATCATTGCTGCATCAATTTCGACTTTGATAATGGGATTATTTGCTAACGTACCATACGCACTTGCTCCAGGTATGGGATTAAATGCTTTTTTTACTTATACCGTTGTCTTTGGTCTAGGTTTTACTTGGCAAGAAGCACTAGGTATGGTATTTATCTGTGGTTTATTTAATATCTTTATCACGGTAACTAAATTCCGTAAAAGCATTATCAAAGCTATTCCGCTTAGCCTTCAACATGCAATTGGTGGTGGTATTGGTGTCTTTGTAGCCTACCTTGGTTTCAAAAATGCAAATATTATTGATTTCTCGTTATCAGCACAAAATATTGTTGCTGTAAATGGCGTTGAACCTGCGAAAGCAACTGCCAAAACGTTTGCTCATGGTGTATTTTCAGTAAATGCAAATGGGGGCGTTGTACCTGCTATTTCAACATTTACAGAACCAAGTGTTCTTTTAGCGATTTTTGGTTTGCTCTTAATGGCTGTCCTAGTTATCAAAAATGTTCGTGGAGCCATCTTAATTGGAATTATCGTGACAACACTTGTTGGTATACCAATGGGTGTAGTTGATCTTTCAGCAGTCAACTTTGGAGCAAATCATATTGGTCAAGCTTTCAAAGAACTTGGCACAACTTTCTTAGCAGCATTTGGTGGCATGGGATCTCTCTTTAAAGATTCAAGTCGTTTACCTCTCGTCTTAATGACAATCTTTGCTTTCAGTTTGTCAGATACTTTTGACACAATTGGTACTTTTATTGGTACTGGCCGTCGTACAGGAATATTCACAGAAGCTGACGAAGAAGCACTTGAAAACAGTACAGGATTTAGTTCAAAAATGGACCGAGCCCTTTTTGCGGATGCAATTGGAACATCAATTGGTGCATTATTTGGAACATCAAACACAACAACTTATGTTGAATCTGCAGCAGGTATTGCCGAAGGTGGTCGTACAGGTCTGACAGCTGTATCAACTGCAGTATGTTTCTTACTTTCAATTTTACTATTGCCTTTGGTTGGTATTGTTCCCGCTGCGGCAACTGCACCAGCCTTGATTATTGTTGGGGTAATGATGGTTTCATCATTCTTAGACGTTGACTGGAGCAACTTCGAAGATGCGCTACCAGCCTTCTTTGCAGCTTTCTTCATGGCTTTATGTTATTCAATTTCATACGGAATTGCTGGCGCATTTATTTTCTATTGCCTAGTGAAAATTGTTAAAGGAAAAGCTAAGGAAGTTCACCCAATCCTTTGGGGAGCAACATTCCTATTCATCCTAAACTTTGTCATTTTAGCCATTTTATAATTAACGAGGGAGATGCTTTGCCATCTCTTTTTTTATTTCTAAACAAATTCTTCTTGGAAGAAAATTTGATTAATGCTATAATAACTTTATGTTTTATACTAAAAATGAAAATGAACTAATTGCCTTTGGTAAACGATTAGGACAAGCTTTACAAAAAGAAGATCTTATTGTTCTGACAGGTGACTTAGGTTCTGGGAAAACAACTTTAACAAAAGGTATTGCGCAAGGGTTGAACATTGCTCAAATGATAAAAAGTCCTACCTATACAATTGTTCGAGAATACGAAGGCCGTTTTCCTTTGTATCATTTGGATGTTTATCGAATTGGTGACGACCCAGACTCAATTGATCTGGACGAATTCATTTATGGGCAAGGTGTTACAGTTATTGAATGGGGAGAGTTGCTTGATGCTTCCTTGCTTAATGACTTCTTAGAAATTATTATTGACAAAGTCGATTCTGGTCGCTCTGTTACTCTAAAGTCTCACGGGAAAAGATCAGAAGCGATAGCTGAGGAGATGTTCGATGCCAACTTATGAGCTTAGTATTGAAGAAGCACAAGCTAGTGATGCGCCAGCAATTCAAAATCTCCTAAGAAAACTTAGTCTAGAAACCAACTTTATTTCTGAAACACAAGCTATTTTGGAAATAAGCCAAGAAAAACTTAGTTATGCACTTGAGCAATTAAACGACAAAGTAGACAGTATTTGTTTATTAGCAAGAGTCAATGAGCAAGTAGTTGGCTTAATCAGCATGTCATCAGGCTCTACTGTTGATACTAATCATATTAGCGAGCTTTTTATTGTTTTGGATGTCTCAGTTCGAGGACAAGGTTTGGGAAAAGAACTAATGGCAATTGCCCTAGATTGGGCAGAACAAACACCTTCAATTAAAAAGATTGAATTGGAAGTACAAATTGCTAATGAAGTTGCTGTTCAATTGTATCAGTCGTTTGGCTTTGAAATTGAAGGCACTCGCAAACATGCAGTAAAACTACACAATGGAAAATACTCAGATGTCTATTTAATGGGCAAACTATTAGACAAGTAAGGAAACGAATGAAAATCGGAAAAAAAATACTCCTCATGTTATCGGCCATTTTAATTACTACGGTTGTAGCCTTGGGGGTTTATGCAACAAGTGCATATCACTTTTCAACTGATGAACTAGCAAAAACTTTTAAAGATTTTTCAATTAGTGGAAAGAAAAGTACAGCAATTAAACAAACAAAACCTTTTTCAATATTGCTTATGGGTGTTGATACAGGATCGGCTGAAAGAAAATCAAAGTGGGCAGGAAATAGCGATTCTATGATTTTAGTGACAATCAATCCTAAAACTAAGAAAACGACCATGACAAGTTTAGAACGAGATATTTTAATTAAATTATCTGGACCTGAAGGAAATGAAATGGATGGTGAAGAAGCAAAATTAAACGCTGCATATGCCTCAGGTGGTGCTCAAATGGCAATAATGACCATTCAAGATTTATTGAATATAAAGATTGATAATTTTGTCCGCATCAATATGCAAGGGTTGGTTGATTTAGTCGATGCTGTAGGTGGAATAACGGTTACGAATGAATTTGATTTTCCAATTTCAATATCGGAGAATGAGCCTGAGTATAAAGCCACAGTAGCACCAGGGACACATAAAATTAATGGGGAACAAGCCTTAGTTTATGCACGGATGCGTTATGATGATCCTGAAGGTGATTATGGACGACAAAAACGTCAGCGAATCGTTATTCAAAAGGTATTACAAAAAATCTTAGCTTTAGAGAGTGTAAGCTCTTATCGAAAAATTTTGCATGCTGTAAGTAACAACATGCAAACGAATATTGAGATATCATCATCTACTATTCCGAAACTTTTGGCATACTCTGATGCGCTGAAAAAAGTAAAGGCATTCCAACTAAAGGGTGAAGATGCTACCTTAGCAGATGGTGGATCTTATCAAATTGTTACCGAGGACCACTTACTTAAAATTCAAAATCAAATTCGTAAACAATTAGGTATAGCCGAAGTTACGGTGTTGAAAACAAGTGCAATTACCATCGAAGAATTAAATGGAACAAGTAAGGTTGAAAAGGAGCAAACTGATGTTCCTGCTTCAATTCAAGAAGATAATTATACAAACTATTCAGACAACACTAATCAAGGTAATTATAATTCAAATAACAATATCACGATTATCCCACCAGAAAGTAGTGCTCCAGTTCAAACTTATCCATCAAGTGAACCTACAACTTCAGGAACAGTGCCGGTTGCTCCAGTGCCATCAGCGCCTGCACCAATAACTCCTGTTTCACCAAGTACAGGTACAACTCCAGTTGCGCCTGTACAATAATAAAGAAATAAAGAGATCCTTTCGGATCTCTTTTACTTTTCTTCAGGTTTTTCTTGATATTTTTCCATTCGCTCTTTAATTTGTTGCATTAAGGGCTCAGTTTCCTGATTAAATGCTCTAAATTTATAAGATAAATCTTTATTAATTTTTTCGATTTTACTAGTTTCAGATTTAATCACGGCCAAGTTTACTTTAATGCGATCAACATCCTTTTGAATAGCATCTTTTGACTCTTTTGATTCTTTGAGGCCGGTCTTGATTTTGTCTCGGTTTTCATAAGCTTTATAGGATGTGTAGGCAGCGACGCCAAAAGTAATCAGTGAATTGATTCTCATTCGGTTATCTCCTTATGGATTTTTTGGGCTAATACGGCGAGAGCTTCAAAGTCAGGCTCATGTGTTGTATAAGTAATGTCAATTCCATCTTCAGAACCGTAGCGTGGAATCAAATGAATATGGGCATGAAAAACAGACTGACCAGCAATTTCCTCATTGTTGTTGATGATGTTCATAGCTGGCGCTTCGGTTGCTTTTTGCAGTGCGCGAGCAATCTTAGGCAAACGTGAAAAAGTTTTACTAGCTAATTCGGCGTCCATATCGAGGACGTTACGAACATGTTTTTTTGGGATCAGAAGAGTATGGCCAGGTGTGGTTTGTGTGATATCAAGAAAAGCCAAAACTTGGTCATCTTCGTATATTTTGGACGAAGGAATCTTACCAGAGATAATATTACAGAAAATACAGTTATCCATCTTATTCACCTACGCTTCTTAATTTAATAAATGTAACTGTTATTAGTATATCAAAATCTTTAAATAATCTAAATTATTTGCTTAGCGCTTTCACCCTTTTTCAAGAGACTAAGCTTGGATTTGAATCAAAAATTTATAATATTTTAAAAAAATGATTATTACTATCTCTAATCTTGGAGAGGATTAAGGTATCTTTCTGTCACCTTCTTGATTTGAATTTGGTATAATGGGTATCAGACGAAAACTTTAGAAAGAGTACTTATGTTAAAAATTGAAAATCTGACAGGTGGTTATATTAATATCCCTGTTTTGAAGGACATTTCTTTTTCCGTTGATGCTGGTCAATTAGTAGGATTAATTGGTTTGAATGGTGCAGGAAAATCAACGACAATCAATGAAATAATTGGTTTGTTAAGACCTTATAAAGGTAGCATTACCATTGATGGCATCTCCTTGATAGATGACAAAACAGCCTACAGGAAGAAAATTGGCTTTATACCCGAAACACCAAGTCTTTACGAAGAATTGACCTTGGCTGAACACATTGAAACAATTGCCATGGCTTACGACATTCCAGTAAAAGAAGCACATGATCGAGCAAAACCTTTATTGAAAACATATCGTTTGGAGGATAAATTGGATTGGTATCCCGTTCATTTTTCTAAAGGAATGAAACAAAAAGTAATGATTATCTGTGCTTTTATTATTGATCCTAGGTTATTTATTCTAGATGAACCATTCCTTGGCTTAGATCCGTTAGCAATTGCTGACTTAATTGCCTATTTGGACGAGGAAAAAAAGAAAGGCAAGTCAATTTTGATGAGTACACACGTTCTCGATTCTGCAGAAAAAATGTGTGATCGGTTTGTCATTTTACATCATGGACAAATCCGTGCCCAAGGGACTTTGGACGATTTACGAACTGCATTTGGTGATAACCAGGCTAGTCTAAATGATATATACTTAGCCTTGACCAAAGAGGCTTAATCATGGAAGAATTGTTTAAAAAACGAAAGCAGGACTTTCAAAAACTTCATCGTAAGTACCTCCCCTATGTTCTGAATGATCATTTTGTGCTTGTACTAGTCTTTTTATTAGGCTATGTTTTATATCAATATAGCCAACTCTTGCGCCATTTTCCTGAAAATCACTGGCCAATTATTATTTGTCTAATTTTCTTAACCTTCTTTTTATTACAGGTTGGCTCTGTGGCGACTTATTTGGAAGAGGCTGACCGTCAGTTCTTGCTTGCCAAAGAAAATCAACTGATTACCTATATAGACAGAGCTGGGCGTCACTCATTTGTTAGTGGAACTGTGATTCAAAGCGTTTGTTTAGCTCTGCTATTCCCCATCTTCGCAAGACTTGGCCTATCGCTGACGCTCTTTGTTCTCATGTTGGTACTCTTAGCTGGTTTGAAGTGGTTGATCCAGAAAAGGAAAGTAGCTGCGCTGATGGCCGATAGTGGCTTGAATTGGGATGCTAGTATTGTCAGTGAGAAAAGACGAAAGCAACAAATTCTGAAGTTTTATTCCCTTTTTGTAAATGTCAAGGGTGTATCCACCAGTGTAAAAGAAAGATCTTACTTAAATCCGCTTTTAAGAACTGTTGAAAAAAAATCAGGCTCACATTGGCTCAATCTCTTTGCTCGTGCTTTTTTGCGAAGCTCAGATTATCTTGGTCTCTATATTAGATTAACCTTTTTAGCATTATTATCACTAATATTTATTAGTAATGATTATTTATCAATGGCTTTGGCGTTGATTTTTGACTACCTTTTATTATTTCAATTGCTGTCACTATATCATCATTTTGATTATCATTACTTATCAATTTTATATCCGGAAGATAGTAAGCAAAAGAAAGCTGATTTACTCAAATTATTACGAGGGCTATCTTTGGTTTTATTGATCATAGAGATTGGATTTACAGGCAATTTCATAAATGCTGTAATCATGACTATCTTCTTTGGGGTAATGGCCTATCTCTATTTGCCTTATAAGTTAAAGAACATAATTGACTAAGTAAGTCAAAACAAGTAAAATAAGAATAAGTGATTAGAAATAGAAAAGGAGGGCGACAGTTTGACAACAACAGATCAGGACCTAACATTAACGCCCTTAAAAGGGAAAAGTGGGAAAGCTTATAAGGGAACATATCCGAATGGTGATAATGTTTTTATTAAATTGAATACCACACCAATCCTTCCGGCCTTAGCAAAAGAACAAATTGCTCCTCAATTATTGTGGGCAAAACGCTTGGGTAACGGAGATATGATGAGTGCTCAAGAATGGTTGGATGGCAGAATTTTGAATCGTGGAGACATGAATAGCAAACAGATTGTTCAGATCTTAAGTCGCCTTCATAAATCGAAGCAGTTAGTTAATCAACTCTTGCAACTAAACTATAAAATTGAGAACCCTTACGATTTATTAATTGATTTTGAACAAAACGCACCATTTCAAATTCAACAAAATACTTATCTACAAGATATTGTTAAAGAATTGAAAAAAAGCCTTCCTGCTTTTAGAGCGGAAGTAGCAACTATTGTTCATGGTGACATTAAACATAGTAATTGGGTTATTACAACTAGTGGCATGATTTATTTATGTGATTGGGACTCTGTTAGATTGACTGACAGAATGTATGATGTTGCTTATTTATTAAGCCATTACATTCCACAATCACGTTGGCCAGAATGGTTATCTTATTATGGCTATAAGAACAATGAAAAAGTCATGAGTAAGATTGTATGGTATGGCCAGTTGTCTTATTTGACTCAAATCCTGAGATGTTTTGATCAACGAGATATGGAACATGTTAACCAAGAAATTTATGCGTTACGACGTTTTAGAGAGATATTTAGAAAGAAATAATGCGAGTTAGAAAACGAAAAGGTGCCGAAGAGTATCTTGAAAACAATCCAAATTATGTCATTTTGACACCTGAAGAGTCTAAAGGGCATTGGAAAGAAGTTTTCGGAAACAATAATCCGATTCATATTGAGGTAGGATCTGGTAAGGGTGGATTTGTGACTGGAATGGCCCAAAAAAATCCTGATATTAATTACATTGGAATCGATATTCAACTCTCTGTCCTTAGTTATGCACTGGATAAGGTATTGGAATCAGGTGTTTCTAATGTGAAATTATTAAGGGTTGATGGCTCAAGTTTAACCAACTACTTTGATGATGGTGAGATTGATTTACTTTATCTCAATTTTTCTGATCCATGGCCAAAAACCAAACATGAAAAACGTCGCTTAACCTATAAGGACTTTTTAAAGACTTATCGACAAATTTTACCAGAAAACGGTCAAGTCCACTTTAAGACAGATAATCGTGGCTTGTTTGAATATAGTCTAGCTAGTATGTCACAGTATGGCATGACACTTAATCAAGTCTGGCTCGATTTACATGCAAGTGATTATCCGGATAATGTGATGACCGAATATGAAGCAAAATTCTCAAGTTTAGGCCAAGTTATTTACCGCCTAGAAGCACAATTTTAACTATTTAGAAGTTGTTAAGACAACTTCCTTATGGAGAGGTCGCATAGTGGCCGAGTGCGCACGCTTGGAAAGCGTGTAGTCCTTAACAGGGCTCGGGGGTTCGAATCCCCTCCTCTCCTTTTATCCTGCTGATATATCAGTGTTATGAAGTGGTTCGCCCACTATACACCCACAAAATTATAGAATATAAAAAATGTCCTTGATAATTTGGTCATTTTTTTTATTTAATGTGCAAATTTTAGCAGAAATAGCAATATCATTTGCATTACCCTGTTTTTGTGGTATAATACAAGTAACTAATACAGAAAGGTGGTGGGAAAACTTCTCGCCACTTTTGTATTGAAATTTTGTAACGAGGACATATTCTTTAGTTCTAGTTAATTAAAAAGGAGGTCATGACAATAGCTAATCAATCAATTATTGAAACCGTTACAGAAGCGGTAGCGCCTAAAATCCTAGCACCTTTTGAATTGGTCGATGTTGAATATGAAAAAATGGGAAACGACTACGTTTTAAGTATTCTTATTGACAAGGATGGAGGGATTACTGTTGAAGATACTACGGCATTAACTGAAATTATCAGTCCAGTACTCGATCAGATAACACCAGATCCATTTCCTGAACAGTACATGTTAGAAGTGTCTAGCCCTGGTTTAGAAAGACCATTGAAAACCGCTGAAAGTATTACCAATGCTGTTGGTTCTTACATCAATGTTAGTCTTTATAAAGCAATCGACAAAATCAAAGTCTTTCAAGGTGATTTAGTGGCATTTGATGGCCAAACTTTAACCATTAACTATTTGGAGAAAAATCGTCAGAAGACTGTTGAAATCCCTTATCAATCTGTTGCAAAAGCACGTCTAGCAGTAAAGCTGTAAGAGTATACTGTTATTATGCTTTTGAGAGATTTGCAATTTATCTCAGAAAGGAAATTTGTTCTGGATTTTTAACCAGAACGTAAAAATTATGAGCAAAGAAATGCTAGAAGCCTTCCGCATTTTGGAAGAAGAAAAACACATTAATAAAAGTGATATAATTGAGGCAGTAACTGAATCATTAAAATCTGCTTACAAACGTCGTTATGGTCAGTCTGAATCATGTGTTATTGAGTTTAATGAAAAAACTGGAGATTTCCAAGTTTTCACAGTTCGTGAAGTAGTTGAGGAAGTTTTTGATAGCCGTTTAGAAATTGGTCTAAAAGATGCCTTGGCAATTAGTTCAGCTTATGAATTAGGCGACAAAATCCGTTTTGAAGAGTCAGTAGCAGAATTTGGACGGGTTGCAGCTCAATCTGCTAAACAAACAATTATGGAAAAAATGCGACGTCAAATGCGTGAAGTAACCTTCAATGAATACAAAGAACATGAAGGTGAAATTATGACGGGTACGGTTGAACGTTTTGACCAACGCTTTATCTATGTTAACCTAGGTTCGCTTGAGGCACAGTTATCCCATCAAGATCAAATTCCTGGTGAAACGTTCAAATCACATGATCGAATTGATGTTTATGTCTACAAAGTAGAAAACAATCCTAAAGGCGTCAATGTATTTGTTAGCCGGAGCCATCCAGAATTTATCAAGCGCATCATGGAACAAGAAATTCCAGAAGTTTTTGATGGAACTGTAGAAATTATGAGTGTCTCACGTGAGGCTGGTGATCGTACTAAGGTTGCGGTGCGTAGCCATAACCCAAATGTTGACGCTATTGGTACTATTGTTGGACGGGGTGGTAGCAACATTAAAAAAGTTATTAGTAAATTCCATCCAAAACGTTTTGATCAAAAAGCCGGAGCTGAAATTCCAGTTGAAGAAAACATTGATGTTATCCAATGGGTTGATGATCCAGCAGAATTCATTTACAATGCTATTGCACCAGCAGAAGTTGATATGGTATTGTTTGATGAGGCTGATTCTAAACGTGCAACGGTCGTTGTTCCGGATAGTAAATTATCACTTGCGATTGGCCGTCGTGGACAAAACGTTCGTTTAGCAGCTCATCTAACTGGTTACAGAATTGATATTAAATCTGCTAGTGATTATGAGCGCATGGAAGCTGAGCAAGAAAACCAATCAACTGAGCTTGTAGAAGAGACTATCGCTCCTACAAACGAGGAAGAATAAGAAAAGAGGTGTTTTATGCCTAAAGAAAAAAAAATACCTTTACGTAAGTCACTTGTTTCAGGTGAAATAATTGATAAGCGTGATTTGCTTCGTATTGTTAAAACAAAAGAAGGGGAGATATTTATTGACCCGACAGGGAAGAAAAATGGTCGTGGTGCCTATATTAAACTTGATAATGCGGAGGCAAAGCAGGCAAAGAAAAAACAAGTCTTTAATCGTAGTTTCTCTATGGACGTTCCGGAAAGTTTTTACGATGAGTTGATTGCTTATGTTGATCACAAAGTAAAAAGAAGAGAGTTAGGTCTTGAATAATTTACAAAGATTGTCCAATCTAATCGGTCTCGCTCAACGAGCAGGGAAAATTATTTCTGGGGAAGAGATGGTTGTGAAAGCTATTCAGCATGAAGCAGTTAATATAGTTTTCTTAGCAAATGATGCTGGACCAAATGTGACAAAAAAAGTAACAGATAAAAGTAAATATTATAATGTAGAAGTCTCCACAGTGTTTAATGCACTGGAATTAAGTGCTGCACTAGGCAAACCACGTAAAGTTGTTGCAGTTGCAGACGCTGGATTTTCAAAGAAAATGAGGACTCTTATGGAATAGACGAGTAGGAGGACACAAATTGTCAAAAAGAAGATTACATGAAATTGCCAAAGAAATTGGTAAAACAAGTAAAGAAGTTGTGGATCACGCAAAAAACTTAGGTTTAGACGTTAAAAGTCATGCTTCAAGTGTTGAAGATTCGGACGCAAAGAAAATAATTTCAAGTTTTTCAACGCCAAAAGTTGAAAAATCTGAACTTCAAAAATCAAATCCTGTTGAAAAGAAAGTTTCTAACTCAGTTCAAAAAACTGAAAAATCGAATGAAAAAAAAGCTGAAGTAAAAAATACGAAAACTGCAGAAGTTGTGAAGCAAGATGTGTTAAATAAGACTAACGAGCAAGTAGCAAGTTCACCATTAAGTTCTCAATCAGCAACACCAAGACCAAAGAGTCGTAACTTTAAAGCTGAACGTGAAGCTAGAGCTAAAGAGCAGGCTGCCAGAAGAGCGAACGGACAACAAGCGACTAATGGTCGTCAAGGGGAAAGCAGAAGTCGTCAGCAAGGTGGTTTTTCAAACCGAGACAATCAACTAGGTAACACTAGACAAGGAAATCAGTCTAGAGATAATCGTCAATCATTTAGAGATGGCAATCAATCTAGAGATAACAAACCAGGATTCAAAAAAGATTATAATAATCGAGATCGTTTCCAAGGTAATCACAATCAAAACACAGCTTCTAAACCAGCAGCTGGCAAGATTGATTTCAAAGCAAGAGCAGCAGCTTTAAAAGCAGAACAAAATGCTGAGTATACTCGTAAACGAGAAGATGACTTCCGTCAAGCTAAAGAAGCACAGCGATTAGCTGAAAAAGCGCAGGAAGAAGCAAAACGTTTAGCAGTTAAAGAAGCAGCTGAAAAAGCAAGATTGGAAAAAGAAACACCAAAAGTAAAACCGACAGCAAAGGTTAGCCAAGGTGTTCCTGAAGTAGCTAAAACAAGTACTGCCAAACCTGTTGATAAACGTCGTAAAAAATCCCGTCCAGAAAAAGGTCAAGGTGAAAGCCCTCGAACTGAAGATGGACCAAAGCAAAATAAGAAAAGTTGGAATAATCAGAGCCAAGTGAGAAATCAAAGAAATAGTAACTGGAATAAAAGACCTAAAAAAGGTAAAAACAACAGAAATAACAATTCAGCTCCAAAACCAGTAACAGAGCGTAAATTCCATGAATTGCCAAAAGAGTTTGAGTATACTGGAGGTATGACAGTTGCTGAAATTGCAAAACGTATTAAACGTGAACCTGCTGAAATTGTTAAAAAACTTTTCATGATGGGAATTATGGCAACTCAAAACCAATCTCTTGATGGAGATGCTATTGAATTGTTAATGGTAGATTATGGTATAGAAGCGATTGCTAAAGTTGAAGTTGATAATGCCGATATTGAACGTTTCTTCGAAGACGAAACTTACCTTAACCCAGAAAACATTGTTGAACGTGCACCAGTTGTTACAATCATGGGACACGTTGACCATGGTAAAACAACTCTTTTAGATACATTACGTAACTCACGTGTTGCTACAGGTGAAGCGGGTGGTATCACTCAGCATATTGGAGCTTACCAAATTGAAGAAGCTGGTAAGAAGATTACTTTCTTAGATACACCTGGACACGCGGCCTTTACAAGTATGCGTGCTCGTGGAGCATCTGTAACTGATATTACAATCTTGATTGTTGCTGCCGATGATGGTGTTATGCCTCAAACAATTGAAGCAATTAATCACTCAAAAGCTGCTGAAGTTCCAATTATTGTTGCTATTAACAAAATTGATAAACCAGGAGCAAATCCAGAACGTGTTATTTCTGAATTAGCTGAACATGGAATTATTTCAACTGCTTGGGGTGGAGACTGTGAATTTGTCGAAATTTCTGCCAAGTTCAATAAAAATATTGATGAACTTTTAGAAACTGTTTTATTAGTAGCAGAAGTTGAAGAACTTAAAGCTGATCCAACTGTCCGTGCCATTGGTACTGTTATCGAAGCTCGTCTTGACAAAGGTAAAGGTGCTGTTGCAACTCTTCTAGTTCAACAAGGAACGCTTCATGTTCAAGACCCAATCGTTATTGGGAATACATTCGGTCGTGTTCGTGCGATGACAAATGACCTAGGGCGTCGCGTTAAATATGCATTACCATCAACACCAGTTTCAATCACAGGGTTGAATGAAACGCCAATGGCGGGTGATCACTTTGCTGTTTATGAAGATGAAAAAGCAGCGCGTGCAGCTGGTGAAGAACGTGCAAAACGTGCCCTTCTAAAACAACGTCAAAATACACAACGTGTTAGCCTTGATAACCTCTTTGATACCCTTAAAGCAGGTGAAATTAAAACTGTTAATGTTATCATCAAAGCTGATGTTCAAGGTTCAGTTGAAGCTCTCGCAACATCACTTCTTAAAATTGAAGTTGAAGGCGTTCGTGTAAATGTTGTCCATTCGGCTGTTGGTGCTATCAATGAGTCTGATGTCACATTGGCTGAGGCTTCTAACGCTGTTATTATTGGTTTCAACGTTCGTCCTACACCTCAAGCTCGTCAACAAGCTGACGCTGACGAAGTAGAAATTCGTCTTCACAGCATCATTTACAAAGTGATAGAAGAAGTAGAAGAAGCAATGAAAGGTAAACTTGATCCAGTTTACAAAGAAAGAATCATTGGTGAAGCTATTGTTCGTGAAACGTTTAAAGTATCCAAAGTTGGTACAATTGGTGGATTTATGGTTACAAGTGGCAAAATCACTCGTGACTCTAGCGTCCGCGTAATTCGTGATAGTGTTGTTATTTTTGATGGTAAATTAGGCAGTCTTAAACATTATAAAGATGATGTTAAAGAAGTCGGTAATGCCCAAGAAGGTGGTTTGATGATTGAAAACTACAATGACCTTCAAATGGATGATATCTTAGAAGCATATATTATGGAAGAAGTTATTCGTAAGTGATACTACCAAAGGAGACTGAAGTCTCTCTTTGGTAGACGGAAGCCGCCATATTGCGGTCTTCCTAATCACCCCACTAGGCTCAAAGTCGAGAGGAATCGTCTCTCCTAATCTGTTAACCATAATAAGATTGACAGATAGTTTTAGAAAGGAATTTCTTATGGCAAATCATCGTATTGACCGTGTTGGAATGGAAATCAAACGTGAAGTGAATGACATTTTACAAAAAAAAGTTCGTGATCCACGTGTTCAAGGAGTTACCATTACAGAAGTTCAAATGCTTGGTGATTTATCTGCTGCCAAAGTGTACTATACTCTAATGAGTGACTTAGCCTCAGATAATCAGAAAGCCCAAACTGGTTTGGAAAAAGCAACTGGAACGATTAAACGTGAATTAGGTAAAAGCCTTACTATGTATAAAATTCCAGATTTGATTTTCGAAAAAGATAATTCTATTGCTTATGGTAATAAAATTGATGAACTTCTTCGTAACCTTGATCAAAAAGATTAATTGTAAATACAAAAAACTCGAACTCGATAATAATCATCCAGTTCGAGTTTTTTTAAGGTAAATTGGTTTACAAATGTAGACCGTTGTGTTAGAATAAATTTACAAATGTAAACAAATAAAGGGGAATTATGACTCAAATATCAAATTCAGAGTGGGAAGTCATGCGAGTGCTCTGGGCCAGTGAAGAACAAAAGAGTAGTGATATCATAAGAATCTTGCAAGAAAAGTTTGACTGGTCTCCATCTACTATTAAAACCTTGCTAGGAAGATTAGTTGATAAAAAATTGGTAACGAGTAAAAGAGATGGGCGCGCTTATCTGTATCGAGCTATTGAAGGACCAAAAGTTTATCAAGAGGCATTAATAAGAGAAGACTTTGATAAAATTTGTCAACGACAACATAGTGATATTATTTACCAACTATTAGATGACTTACCAATGACTTCCCAAGAAGTGGCATTATTTATTTCACTCTTACAAGGAAAGAAAACGGTTGAATCAGTTGCTTGTAACTGTGTACCGGGACAATGTGCCTGCCATGTCAAAGGAGAGATGACTTATGACTAAAGATACTTATTTGATTGAGGGGATGACCTGTGCTTCCTGTGCTTTAACTGTCGAAAATGCCGTCAAAAACTTACCTGATGTTGATCAAGCTTCAGTTAATTTAACAACTGAAAAGTTAACAATTAATTCTGAAGCTCCGATTACATCTGAAACCATCGAGAGAGTAGTTTCAGAAGCAGGTTATAAAGCTAGTCCTTATCATCCTGAAAATAGTCAATCTACACCAGTTCGTCAAGAAGAACATGCTAGAGCTTTATGGCATCAGTTTGTGTGGTCTGCTCTATTTACCATTCCCTTGCTTTATATAGCTATGGGACCAATGGTAGGACTTCCTCTGCCACAGTTTTTATCACCAATTACACATGCTAAATTTTTTGTAGGGCTTCAATTACTTCTTACCTTGCCAGTTATCTATATGGGCAAATCATACTATACAAATGGTTTCAGGGCCTTATTCAGAGGTCATCCTAACATGGATAGTTTAGTGGCAGTAGCCACCTCAGCAGCTTTACTCTATAGCATCTTTGGCTTTATTCAAGTTTTTAGAGGAGCTTTCCATTATGCTGGTCATTTGTATTTTGAATCAGCAGTAGTTATCCTAACCTTAATCACATTAGGGAACTATTTCGAAAGTCGGTCGAAAAGTAGCACATCACAAGCTATTTCAAAATTGTTGCAGTTAAAGGTCAATGAAGCTCATTTAATCAAAGATGACTCGACCAAATTAGTGCCAGTTGAAAGCATTCATGTTGGTGATCTGGTATTAATTAAACCCGGTGAAAAGGTCCCTGTTGATGGTCAAGTTGTCCAAGGGTCATCATATATTGATGAATCTATGTTGTCAGGTGAAAGTAAACCTAACCAAAAAAATCAAGAAGACCCTGTTTACACCGGAACAATTAATGGACAAGGTAGTCTAACGGTTCAGGTCACTAAAACTGGAAATGAAACCTTCTTGGCACAAATTATTGGATTGGTCGAAGAAGCGCAAGGCAATAAAGCCCCTATTGCTAAAATTGCTGATATCGTTTCTGGGAAGTTTGTACCAATAGTGATGATTTTAGCTCTTTTAACAGCCATATTTTGGTTCTTCGTCATGAAAGAGACCTTCACCTTTTCATTAACAACTGCAATAGCAGTTCTAGTTATTGCATGTCCTTGTGCCCTTGGTTTGGCTACTCCAACAGCCATTATGGTTGGTTCTGGACGCGGAGCAGAAAATGGTATTTTGTTTAAAGGTGGAGATTACCTTGAAAACCTTCATCATGTCCATACAATCGTTTTTGATAAAACAGGAACGATTACTCAAGGAAAGCCTGTGTTAACAAAATTAACCATATTTAGTGGAGATGAACAATCGGTTCTGGTTGAAATGGCTTCAGTAGAGCAGGACTCCGAACATCCTATCAGCAGAGCTATTCTTAATAAAGCAAAAGAAGAAAATTTGAATCTTTTACCAGTTACTGAGTTTGAGTCTATCACAGGACTAGGGGTGAAAGGGATGGTTGATAAACAGGCTATCCTTGTCGGAAATAGTCGTTTGATGGAAGATTATGGTCTGACAGTTGAAGACTCAAGTCTCATGTATATGGCGAAAGATGGGCAATTAGTGGCAAGCTTTAATGTGGCTGACCAACTCAAGGAAGATAGTAAAGCAACGATCCAAGCTCTAAAAGCGCGTGGTATCAAAACAGTTATGCTGACGGGGGATCAAGAAGACACGGCAAGGGAAATTGCTGACGCTGTTGGAATTGACCAAGTCTATAGTCAGGTTCTACCAGATCAGAAGGAAGCCATCATAGCATCGCTGCAAAAGGATGGACATACAGTAGCCATGATTGGAGATGGGATAAATGATGCCCCTGCCTTAGCTGCTGCAGACATCGGGATTTCATTGGGTTCTGGAACAGATATAGCTATTGAAGCGGCGGATGTCATCTTGATGAAACCGCAGATGCTCGATTTAGTGAAGGCCATTCAACTCAGTCAGGCAACTATTAAAGTTGTTAAAGAAAATTTATTCTGGGCATTTATTTACAATATCTTAATGATACCTATTGCTATGGGAGTGCTTTATTTTTTTGGTGGGCCCCTATTAAACCCAATGTTAGCCGGCCTCGCTATGAGTTTTAGCTCTGTATCAGTTGTCTTAAATGCTCTTAGACTTAAAGCAATCCCATTAAAGGAGAAATAAAATGGAAAAATCATATAAAATTACAGGAATGAAATGTCAGGGCTGTGTAGATACAGTTACTGAAAAACTTTCAGCAGTCAGAGGTGTTGAAGCAGTTTCGGTCGATTTGGAAAAAGGCACTGCCCAAGTAACAGGAAAAACCCTTAGCTTTGCCTTAAAACGTGCATTGAAAGGCACCAAATTTACCATTGAAAAGAATTAAAAAAAGGAACCTCATGTTGAGGTTCCTTTTTAGATATGATTGAAAATTATAGATAGTTGTTTGACTGATTTTTTAAAAATGTTACACTTAAAAGGTAGACTTAATTGTATGTGAAAAATGAGTTACCTATTAGGAAAGTGAGTTAGAAAAATGATCAAACTAATTGCCATCGATTTGGATGGAACTTTATTAAATAGTAAGAAAGAAATTCCGCAAGAAAATATTAGAGCGATTCAGGAAGCGACTGCTAATGGCACTAAGATAGTTCTATGTACTGGACGTCCGAAAAGTGGAACAAAACCTTACTTCGATCAGCTGTGCTTATCTGAAGATGAGTTTCTGATATTAAATAATGGCTGTAGCACTTATACCAGTTTGGAGTGGAACTTAATTCATCATCATGAATTAACGATTGACGATGTCAAAAAACTTGAAAAATTAAGTAGTGCTTATCCAGAAGTTCACTTAACGTTGACAACGGAAGAAAATTATTATGTTCTAGGTGACGATGTTCCAGATTTAGTTGCTATGGACGGAGAATTAGTTTTTACTAAGGTGAAAGCAACTGCCACTTCATCATTAGAAGAAAAGCCAGAAATCATTTTCCAAGCCATGTATATGGGACCATCAGAAATTTTGGATCAGTTTGAAAAAGCAGTTCGCTCGCAGCTTGTGGAGGATTTCAGTGTTGTCCGCAGTCAAGACTATATTCTTGAAGTTATGCCTAAAGACGTCACAAAGGCCTATGCTCTTAAGGCTTTGGCTGATGATTTGAATTGCTCTGCTGAAGAAGTGATGGCCATCGGAGACGCGCCAAATGATATAGAGATGCTGACCTTTGCAGGTACAGGCGTAGCAATGGGCAACGCCAGTGAATCAATCAAAGTCCTAGCAAATCATATTACCAGTCATTGTGACCAAGCAGGGGTGGCAGAAGCGATTGATAAGTATGCCTTATTGAAATAAAAAAAGACCAGTCAGAATTAGAACTCATCATAATGAGTCAGTTCTGAACTGGTTTTCTTATGGTAAAAGAGGTAAGCCCATTTTAGCCATTTCTTCAGCTGGCGTCTTCATACCATCTTTTATCCAAGTCGATAAAACAGAGACAATGGCATTACTCCAAAAGAGTCGTGAATAATGGGATTGTTTAGCCTTTTTCCAACGTTGATAGGCTTTTAATCGTTTTGTAACCATCTGTGTTAGCAATTGTTGCATATGCTGTTTGAAAATAGCTTTAAAAAGTGTTTCTTCTTTTTTTGCTTCAGTAAAAAGGTAAAGCCAAGCTTGACTGGCCTGTGTATTTAAATCAAATGACTTAATTCCTTTAAAAATACGACGCAATACACCAGATAAATAGCTTTCTAAAATTTCTTCTTTCGATGAAAAATTGCGATAAAATGCATTTCTCGACACTCCGGCCTTGGATACAAGTTCAGAAATTGAAATCTGAGCAATTGATTTTTGATTGAGAAGATTTAATAGGGCAGTTTCTAGGGATTCCCTGGTTAATTGCCGAGTTTCTTTATTAAATTTCATTAAATTATTTAAGGAATTTTTAGCGATTATTTTATCGGTCATTACACTTTCCTTTCAACTGTGACATCGGACTATTTTTACTAGCTATTAATAGGCTAATGATGATATAATTTTAGGTGAAAAGCTTTAAAATGTCAATAGATTAAAAGCATATCAGAACGAAAGAGGAAAAAATATGACTTGGAAAATTGTAGCTGACTCAGGCTGTGATTTATTAGCCTTAAAAAACAGTGATAATCAAATAGAATTTGAGCGCGTGCCTTTAACAATTAGAATTGGGCAAGAAGTTTTTACAGATGATTTTGCTCTCGACGTAGATGATATGATGACTAAGATGTATGCTACTTCCGAAGCCGCTACATCTAGTTGCCCAAGCCCAGACGCTTTTATGCAGGCCTTTAAAGGAGCAGATAATGTCATTGCGATTACCATCACTGGTACTTTATCAGGAAGTAATAACAGTGCTCGTCTCGGTAAAGAAATGTTATTGGAAGAGAATCCAAATCTTAATATCCACGTAATTGACTCTTTGTCTGCTGGTGGAGAAATGGATTTAATCGTTTTAGAACTGGAAAGATTAATTTCTCAAGGACTTTCATTTGAACAAGTGGTTGAAGAAATCACAGCTTATCAAAACAAGACGGGCTTAGTCTTTGCCTTAGCAAAAGTAGATAATCTAGTTAAAAATGGTCGTGTTAGTAAACTTTTAGGAAAAGTCATTGGTTTAATGAACATCCGCATGGTAGGTTGTGCCAGTGAGGAAGGAAGGCTAGAATTACTACAGAAAGCCCGTGGTCAGAAGAAAGCTGTTTTATCAATAGTTGATGAAATGAAAAAAGCTGGCTATGAAGGTGGCAAAACATTTATTTGTCATCGTAAAAATGAGAAGATCTGTCAACAAATTTTAGAGAATCTTAAAGAGAAATACCCTACAGCAACAATGGAAGTAGCTGAAACATCTGGTTTGTGCAGTTTCTATGCTGAAGAAGAAGGTATTCTCCTTGGATATGAAAAAGCCTAACAAAAAAGCTGACTCAATTGATTGAGTCAGCTTTTTTTAACTATTGACCGGAAGTTCCTGTTGTTCCATCAGTACCTGTTCCATTTGTTGTATCAGTAGCAGGTGCACTTGTTTCAGGTGCGGGTGTTGTGGGTACAATTGGTGTGGAAGCTGGTGCTTGAGGAATATAACTCTCGGCTGGAGCTTGACCCGCGTCTACTGTAGTATCAGTAGCAGGTACACTGGGATTTGAATCAGATTCAATCACAGTGGTATCTATAATGACAATGGCATCTAATTGGCTTTGTAAATCAGCTTTTTTCTTTTCATCATTAACTTTATCAATTGCTGCTTGAGCTAAATCTTTATTTTCAGTTGTCGGATTATTTTTAGTTTCTTCAACAGCTTTTTGAGCTTTTTCATAGGTCTCAAAATCACTCTTGATTTGGTCTAATTTTTTTTGAAGTTGTTTTTTTGTATCTGTGTTTTTGAGCTTGTCTAGTTTCTTCTGTGCCTTTTCAATAGCATCCTTACTTGGATTTTTCTCGGCGTTAGCTATGAGGTCAACAGCTTCTGAAAGGTTATTATTTTTGCTGACGACTTTATGGGTAGGTTGCACTGCATTTTCACTTGAGTTAACATTAGCCATGTCACCAAAAATAAAATAAATTCCACCCGCAAGAATCAAGGTGATTACGCTTAGAACGAGAAAGAGCCGTTCTGTTTTTTCCTGTTTCATACTTATCTCCTAATACTTCTTTGAATACTGACAAGCTCTATTATACAAGAAAAGTAAGAATTATTAAAGATGCTTATTAATAATAAAAATTAACATTTGAATCGGTATATACCATTTACAAATTTTTAGAATAGGCGTATAATGTAGAAAAAGGGAGGACTTACGATGACAAGCTATATTAAAGCAGATTGTTTTTACTACTCAGATCATAGAAAAGATAAAGGTTATTTAGAAATTACAGATGAGAAATTTGGACAATGGCATGAATCTGTTGATTCATCGGTAGAAATTCTTGATTATACAGGATATCAAATTGCTCCAGGGTTAGTTGATACCCATATTCATGGTTTTGCTGGAGCAGATGTGATGGATAATTCTGCCGAAGGTATCCATAAAATGAGTGAGGGATTATTATCGACAGGAGTGACATCATTCTTGCCGACAACCTTAACTTCTGATTTCGAACAGTTGAAAAAGGTTTCCGAAACAATTGCTTCTGTAGCGGACTCTGTAAAAGGTGCTAAGATTCAAGGGATATACTTTGAAGGACCTTATTTTACAGAAGAATATAAAGGGGCACAAAACCCAATTTATATGAAAAATCCAAGATTAGAAGAATTTGCACAATGGCAAGAAGCTGCAAATGGATTAATTAAGAAAATTGCTCTTGCTCCTGAACGTGAAGGAGTTGAAGAGTTTGTTTCAACAGTTACCAAAGAAGGTGTCACAGTTGCACTAGGACACTCAAATGCAACCTACAAAGAAGCACAAGCAGCGGTTCAGGCAGGTGCTAGTGTCTGGGTCCATGCCTATAATGGTATGCGTGGTTTAAACCATCGTGAACCAGGAATGGTTGGAGCGATGTATAATATTGAAGGAACCTTTGCTGAACTAATTTGTGATGGGCACCATGTTAATCCAGTTGCCTGTGATATTCTAATGCAACAAAAAGGCTACGAAAAAGTTGCTATGATTACCGACTGTATGCGAGCAGGTGGTGCAGCAGATGGAGATTACATGCTCGGCGAATTTCCAGTTATCGTTGAAAACGGAACAGCTCGTTTGAAAGATAATGGCAGTTTAGCTGGATCTATTCTTAAATTGAAAGATGGTATCAAAAACGTAGTTGAATGGGGCATTGCAAATGCGGAACAAGCTATTCACATGTCTTCTTATGTACCAGCTAAATCCGTCGGAATCGACCATGTCTGTGGTCAGATTAAAGAAGGATATGCGGCTGACTTTATCGTTTTAGATCAAGAATTAGAATTAAAAGCTACCTTTTTAGATGGAAAAAAGGTATATCAAGCATAAAAACTGAGTCGACGACTCAGTTTTTTTGAGGAGTTATTATTAAAATTATGATACAATATTTCTAAAATAAGGAGGCTATTCTATGGTTAAAACTTTAAAAATGAACAATGGTTTGGAAATCCCAATATTAGGATTTGGAACCTTTAAAGCAGCAGATGGTGAAGAAGCTTACCAATCAACTTTGGCTGCTATCAAAGCTGGCTATCGTCATATTGATACAGCTGCTGTTTATAAAAACGAGGTTAGTGTCGGTAAAGCAATTAAAGATAGTGGTATCCCTCGTGAAGAATTATTTGTTACTACTAAACTTTGGAATGACTCACATTCTTATGATAAAGCTAAAGAAGCCTTAGCTGCTTCACTTGAACGTCTAGGACTGGATTACGTCGATTTATACTTGGTTCACTGGCCTAATCCTAAAGCATACCGTGATAATTGGAAAGAAGCTAATGCCCAAGCATGGTCATATATGGAAGAAGCTGTTGATGCTGGCTTAGTAAAAACCATAGGCGTCAGTAACTTCTTAGTTCATCATTTAGAAGCTTTAGCTGAGACCGCTAAAATTGCCCCCGCTGTTAACCAAATTCGCTTAGCACCAGGATGTTATCAAACTGAAGTAGTTGATTATTGTAAAGAACATAATATTATCCTTGAAGCATGGGGTCCACTAGGACAAGGTGACATTTTTACAAATGAGGAAATGCAAGCCTTAGCAGAAAAATATGGTAAAACAGTAGCGCAATTAGCTCTTGCATGGTCAGTTTACCAAGGATTTTTACCACTTCCAAAATCAGTTCATGAAGATCGAATTAAAGAAAATATGGATTTCTTTGATATTGAATTAAGTGAAGAAGATGCTGAAACAATTAAAAATCTTGATGGAATGACTGAAATTCCTGATCCTGATACAAAAGATTTTTAAGTAAGACTAAATCAAAAAGTTCAGTTTTTTAACTGGGCTTTTTATTATTGATTTGACTTAGTTGCTAACTTTTTAATATACTCGTCAAAGTAATGATGACTTAAAGGAGTTTTGAAAAGTGGTATTGTTTATTGTTCTTTGCTTATTTGTAATCAGATTATATTTTTTGAAAATATCGATTGCTAATGAAAAAGCTATTAAGGCAGCAGGTGGAAGAGAATTTGGGATCAAGAATTCACAATTTATTACTTTGCTACATATAATGTAATGATTTATTTTTTTGCTAGCTTAGAAGCCTATTTAAAAATGATTAAGCTAGACAATCAGGGGATAATTGGAATGGTCCTAATAACATTTTCCATATTTGTCTTGTACAAGGTTACACAACTCTTATCTGGTATTTGGACAGTAAAACTAATGATAGTTTCAAATCACAAATTTGTCGATCACTGGTTATTCCGTTATATTAAGCATCCAAATTATTTTTTAAATATTTGTCCGGAACTGATTGGGCTTGTCTTACTTTGTCATGCCCAAATCACTGCCATGCTACTGTTTCCATTCTATACCATTGCTCTAACAATTAGGATAATCGAAGAAAATAGATTGATTGACGAAGTCATTAAACCGAACGGCTACATTAGCAAATAATTCTCAGCTGGACTCTAGTAGCAATAGACAAGCAAACGGAATTATGCTACAATGATTTACAAGAAAGAAGTAAATTATTAAGGTTTCTTAAGCGAGTCTAGAGGTGGTGGAAGCTAGATGAATATGATAATTTGATGGCACTTTCTATTACAATTAAACAAATTAATGAAGTGAAAAACTAGGGTGGAACCGCGTATCAACGCCCCTATACCAGTAATGGTATAGGAGTTGGTGTGGTTGCATCCTTTTCTGATACCAAAATTTCCTTTAATGAGATAGACTATAGTTGTTGATATAGTATTATCTGTTAGTGAGACACATTAGAAAGCAGGCAAAAATGAGTAACAAACTAACCTTTCAAGAGATTATTTTAACCTTGCAACAATATTGGAATGACAAAGGTTGTATGCTGATGCAAGCATATGATAATGAAAAAGGGGCTGGGACAATGAGTCCATATACATTCCTTCGTGCAATTGGTCCTGAACCCTGGAATGCTGCCTATGTTGAACCAAGTCGGCGTCCAGCAGATGGTCGTTATGGTGAAAACCCAAATAGACTTTATCAACATCATCAATTCCAAGTTGTTATGAAACCTTCACCATCAAACATTCAAGAGCTCTATTTAGAATCACTTGAAAAACTTGGTATTAATCCTCTTGAACATGACATTCGTTTTGTTGAAGATAACTGGGAAAATCCTTCAACCGGTTCAGCAGGACTTGGCTGGGAAGTTTGGTTAGATGGGATGGAAATTACACAATTTACATACTTTCAACAAGTTGGTGGATTGGCAACTAGTCCTGTGACTTCAGAAGTAACATATGGTTTAGAAAGATTAGCTTCTTATATTCAAGAGGTTGATTCAGTTTATGATATTGAGTGGGCACCAGGTGTAAAATATGGCGAAATTTTCTTGCAACCTGAATATGAACACTCAAAATATTCCTTTGAAATTTCTGATCAAGCAATGCTTTTAGAAAACTTTGAAAAATTTGAGAAAGAAGCAGGACGTGCCCTTGAAGAAGGACTAGTTCACCCAGCTTATGATTATGTGTTGAAATGTTCTCATACTTTTAACTTACTTGATGCTCGCGGTGCCGTTTCAGTTACTGAACGTGCAGGTTACATTGCAAGAATCAGGAACTTAGCTCGTATTGTTGCTAAAACATTTGTTGCTGAACGTAAGAAATTAGGTTTCCCATTATTGGATGAAGCGAGTCGTGCTGACTTGCTTAAAGAGGAGGCAGAATAATGACAAAAAATTTATTAGTAGAATTAGGATTAGAAGAACTGCCAGCGTATGTTGTTAGTTCAAGTGAAAAACAATTTGGTGAAAAAATGGCTGCTTTCTTAACAGAAAACAGATTAACATTTGAAACTATTCAAACATTTTCTACTCCTCGACGATTAGCTGTACGAGTAACCGGTCTTGCTGATAAACAGTCAGACTTGACAGAAGATTTCAAAGGACCTTCAAAGAAAATTGCTTTGGATGCTGAAGGTGATTATTCAAAAGCTGCCCAAGGGTTTGTTCGTGGAAAAGGTCTAACTACAGATGACATTGAGTTCTGTGAAATTAAGGGCGAAGAATATGTATATGTGACAAAGCATGAAGAAGGAAAAGCTACAGAAGAAGTTTTACAGGGAATTCCGCAAGTACTAGCAAGTTTATCATTCCCTGTATCAATGCACTGGGCTTCAAATAGTTTTGAGTATATTCGTCCGGTACATACATTAACTGTATTATTGGATGATCAAGCTCTTGATATGAACTTTTTAGATATTTCATCTGGCCGTGTATCACGTGGTCACCGCTTCTTAGGAGAAGAAACAACCATTGCCTCAGCAAATTCTTATGAACAAGATCTTGCGCGTGTATATGTCATTGCTGATGCTAGAGAACGTCAAGAAATGATTGTTCACCAAATTCATGAATTAGAAATTAAATTTAATGTCAAAGTTGATATTGATGAAGATTTATTGAATGAAGTACTAAATTTGGTTGAGTTTCCAACTGCATTTATGGGAAGCTTCGATTCAAAATACTTAGAAGTTCCAGAAGAAGTACTTGTCACTTCAATGAAAAACCATCAACGGTACTTTGTAGTCCGTGATCAATTTGGTAAGTTATTACCAAACTTTATTTCAGTCAGAAATGGTAATGACCAACATATTGAGAATGTCATTAAAGGAAATGAAAAAGTACTTGTTGCTCGTCTAGAAGATGGTGAATTTTTCTGGCGTGAGGACCAAAAATTACAGATTGAAGATTTGGTTAATAAACTTGATCAAGTGACATTCCATGAAAAAATTGGTTCATTGAGAGATCATATGAAGCGGACAGGTGTGATTGCAGACTCCCTTGCCCAAGAATTAGATTTGTCAAGTCAAGATAGTCAAGTACTTGCTCGTGCTAGTCAAATTTATAAGTTTGACTTATTAACTGGTATGGTTGGTGAGTTTGATGAGTTACAAGGTTTAATGGGTGAAAAGTATGCCCTACTTGCTGGTGAAAACCCAGAGGTTGCGCAAGCTATCCGTGAACACTACTTACCAAATTCAGCTGAAGGTGAACTACCTGAAAGCAAAGCAGGTGCTGTCCTTGCCTTAGCTGATAAATTAGATACACTTTTATCATTCTTCTCAGTTGGACTTATTCCAAGTGGATCAAACGACCCATATGCTCTTCGCCGTGCGACACAAGGGATTGTTCGTATCCTTGATGCTTTTCACTGGAATATTCCATTAGACCAATTAATTGCTAATTGCTACAATCTTCCATTTGACAGCTTAAGCTATGACAATCAAAGTCAAGTCATGGATTTTATCTCTGCACGGATTGAAAAGATGATGGGCGCAGCCATTCCAAAAGACATCAAAGAAGCCGTCCTCGCAAGCACTATCTTCCAAGTTCCACAAATGCTCGAAACAGCTCAAGCACTAGTTGAAGCTTCTAAGGGTTCTACATATAAATCAGCTGTTGAAAACTTGTCTCGTGCCTTTAACCTGGCTGAAAAAGCTGAAGAGCAAGTTGTCGTTGATTCATCGCTATTTGAAAATGATCAAGAAAAAGCATTATATCAAGCCGTGAATTCACTAGATCTACATGGCAATGCTAGTGAGAAAATTAATCAATTGTTTGCCTTAAATGACTATATTGTAAACTTCTTTGATAGCACAATGGTTATGTCAGATAATGCTCAACTTAAAGCCAATCGTCTAGCCTTATTAGTAAGTTTGGTTGAGAAAGCCAAGAGTGTCGCAAGCTTTAATAAACTCAATACAAAATAGTAGAAGGAAGGTAATGTTGATGGATCCTAAAAAAATCGAACGCATCAATGAGTTAGCCAGAAAGAAAAAAATAGAAGGCTTAACTGGTCCAGAAAAAGTCGAACAGGCAGAACTTAGACAAGAATATATCGAAGGATACCGTCGTTCAGTCCGTCACCACATTGAAGGTATCAAAGTGGTTGATGAAGAAGGCAATGATGTAACTCCTGAAAAATTAAAACAGGTTCAACGGGAGAAAGGACTCCATGGTCGCTCATTAGATAATCCTGAGTCATAACATTAGAGAAACTAGGTTAAATCCTAGTTTTTTATTTTTAATAGCCCCTAATCTCTAATGCTTTTCTTAGATTAATGATTAATATTTTAGTATATTGAAATAAATAAGAGAACGAAGGTATCGTATGGTGAGAAAAAAATATATACTCCTAGCAATGACTTCCTTATCACTCTTAAGTATAGGTGCTTGTCAAAGTACCAATTCAAAAAGTGCTAATGGAAATGAACAGCCTAAGCAAACCAGTCAAAAAGAAATTTCAGAGAAGAAGGCTAAAAAGATTGTATTTGATGAGGCTAAAGTTAAAGACGTAGACTCAAAAAATGTAACTGTCAATAAGATAAAGACGATGATAAAATAGTCTATGAAGTCGAATTTGAAAATGGTAAGGATGAGTACAGTTATAGCATTGATATTTATTCAGGCAAGATTATTGACCATTCAAAAGAAGCTATTAATGAATAATTAATCCTTATAGGCAGAAATAAAAAGTGAAGACAAGGTAACTTGTCTTCGCTTATTTACTTTCATCAGGTGAATTTGTCCTAGACTGGAGCCAAGGTAATTTTAAGTTTTGTGAAAAGTCAGAGAAGTTTAACATTATGACGATTAATGAATATTATTAATGACAACTATATCTAGCAAATATGATAACCAAAAGAAATTGCTTTTGATTGTGATATGCTAATTTCAACAAAATGAGCATTCTGATAACATTTTCGAACTTTTTATCACGAATTTTCCATCTTTATTAATATTTTGATAATACTTTTATATAAAATTCAGTTATAATAGAATCATCAAAAAGAAAACGCTTACTTTGGAGGTTAAATTTCATGACAGAAGAAAAGTACATTATGGCCATCGACCAGGGAACTACTAGCTCAAGAGCTATTATTTTCAACAAAAAAGGCGAGAAAATTGCTAGTAGCCAAAAAGAGTTTCCTCAAATCTTTCCACAAGCAGGATGGGTAGAACACAATGCTAACCAAATTTGGAATTCTGTTCAATCTGTTATTGCAGGTGCTTTTATTGAATCAAGTATCAAACCTGGACAAATTGAAGCAATCGGAATTACCAATCAACGTGAAACAACAGTTGTTTGGGACAAGGCAACAGGACTTCCGATTTACAATGCTATTGTTTGGCAATCTCGACAAACAGCGCCAATCGCAGATCAATTAAAACAAGATGGTCATATTGACTTAATTCATGAAAAAACAGGTTTGGTCATCGATGCGTACTTTTCAGCAACAAAGATTAGATGGATTCTAGACCATGTACCCGGGGCGCAAGAACGTGCTGAAAAAGGTGAACTATTATTTGGTACTATTGACACTTGGTTGGTTTGGAAATTAACTGACGGTGCGGTTCATGTAACAGATTATTCTAATGCAGCTCGTACTATGCTTTATAATATCAAAGATTTATCGTGGGATGATGAGATTCTTTCTATTTTAAATATTCCTAAAGCAATGTTGCCAGAAGTTAAATCAAATTCAGAAATATATGGGAAAACAGCTCCTTTCCATTTTTATGGTGGAGAAATACCAATTTCGGGTATGGCTGGGGATCAGCAAGCTGCTTTATTTGGACAATTAGCATTTGAACCAGGGATGGTTAAAAACACATACGGAACTGGTTCTTTCATTATTATGAATACCGGTGAAGAGATGCAATTATCTGAAAATAATCTCTTAACAACAATTGGTTACGGTATTAATGGTAAAGTTTATTATGCATTGGAAGGTTCAATCTTTATTGCGGGAAGTGCAATTCAATGGTTACGTGATGGATTACGTATGATTGAAACCTCACCTGAGTCAGAAGAATTAGCCAAATTATCAAAAAGTGATGATGAGATTTATGTAGTTCCAGCATTTACTGGGCTCGGTGCACCATATTGGGATTCCAATGCACGTGGTTCGGTCTTTGGCTTGACACGTGGTACCACAAAAGAGGACTTTGTCAAGGCAACACTGCAATCTATTGCCTATCAAGTCCGTGATGTTATTGATACTATGCAAGATGAATCTGGTATTGATATTCCTCAACTTCGTGTTGATGGGGGTGCTGCAATGAATGATTTACTAATGCAGTTCCAAGCTGATATTCTCGGAATCGATATTGCTAGAGCAAAAAATTTAGAAACAACAGCTCTCGGTGCAGCCTTCCTAGCAGGATTGGCGGTAGGTTATTGGGAAGATTTAGATTCTCTGAAAGAATTAAATGCGACTGGTAAGCTCTTCAAATCAAGTATGAATGAATCAAGAAAAGAAAAGTTATACAAGGGATGGAAGAAAGCAGTTAAAGCAACACAATTATTTGCTACAGACGAGGATGAATAATTAGGAGGAAAGAATGGAATTTTCGCGAGAAACAAGACAATTAGCACTTCAAAAGATGCAAGAACGCTCCTTAGATTTACTAATCATTGGAGGGGGGATTACAGGAGCAGGTGTGGCTTTACAAGCTGCAGCAAGCGGTTTAGACACTGGACTCATTGAAATGCAAGATTTTGCTGAGGGAACTTCAAGTCGATCTACTAAATTAGTTCATGGTGGTTTACGATACCTCAAGCAATTTGATGTTGAAGTCGTGTCTGATACGGTATCAGAACGTGCCGTTGTTCAACAGATTGCTCCTCATATTCCTAAACCAGATCCAATGTTATTGCCAGTCTATGATGAACCTGGTAGTACATTTAGTATGTTTCGACTTAAAGTGGCTATGGACCTATATGATTTGTTAGCTGGTGTGACCAATACTCCACAAGCGAACAAGGTCTTGTCTAAAGAGGAAGTATTGAAACGCCAACCTGATTTACAATCAGAAAATCTTTTGGGTGGTGGTGTTTACCTTGATTTTAGAAACAATGACTCTCGACTTGTCATTGAAAATATTAAACGTGCAAATCGTGATGGCGCTTTAATTGCTAGCCATGTTAAAGCAGAAGATTTCATTAGTAATGATAATGGTAAAATTACTGGTATTATTGCTCGGGACTTACTTTCTGGAGAAGAAATTCAGATTAATGCGAAAGTTGTGATAAATACAACTGGTCCTTGGAGTGATACAGTAAGAAACTTTTCAAGAACTGAAGATCCAATTCAACAAATGCGTCCTACAAAAGGAGTACATTTAGTTGTAGACCGTCAAAAATTAGATGTATCACAACCTGTCTATATTGATACTGGACTTAATGACGGACGTATGGTCTTTGTTCTTCCAAGAGAAGAAAAAACCTATTTTGGAACTACGGATACTGACTATACAGGTGATTTAGAAAATCCAACTGTTACTCAAGAAGATGTTGACTACTTGCTTGAAATTGTCAACAGAAGATTCCCTGAAGCTCAGCTTTCACTTGACGATATCGAAAGCTCATGGGCTGGTTTAAGACCATTATTATCTGGTAATAGTGCGTCTGATTATAATGGTGGTAATAGTGGCAAACTAACTGATGATAGCTTTGATAACCTTATTGAGAAAGTTCAAGAGTATGTTGAGCACAAAACAAATCGTGAAGCTGTCGAAAAAGCCATTCATTCAGTTGAAACGAGCTCATCAGAAAAAGAATTAGATCCTTCAGCTGTATCAAGGGGCTCAAGCTTTGAACGTGATGATAATGGTCTATTTACGTTAGCCGGTGGTAAAATAACTGATTATCGTAAAATGGCAGAAGGAGCTCTAAAAACAATAATAGATGTGCTCAAAACTGAACATAATCGTCAGTTTAAACTAATTAATTCTACCACTTATCCTGTTTCTGGTGGTGAGATTAATCCTGCAAATGTTGATTCTGAGATAGAAGCGTATGCTCAATTAGGAACTCTAAGCGGTTTGACTATGGAAGAAGCACGTTATATCGCAAATCTTTACGGCTCAAATGCCCCTAAAGTATACGCTTTAACACGTAAAATTAAAGCTGCGGAAGGGTTATCATTAGCTGAAACAATTTCACTCCACTATGCAATGGATTACGAAATGGCCTTATCGCCAACTGATTATTTCCTAAGAAGAACAAATTACATTCTATTTATGCGTGATAAACTTGAAGCAGTTATTTCGCCAGTCATTAATGAAATGGCAAAGCATTACCAATGGACTGAACAAGAAAGAGAAGAGCAAGAAAAAGAATTTCGTGAGACATTGTCAGCAAATGACTTGTCAGGACTAAAAGGAAAATAGGAGATTGATTTAATGGATGTATTTGGAGAGTTTTTAGGAACGGCATTGCTTATTTTGTTAGGTAATGGTGTTGTTGCAGGTGTTGTTTTACCTAAAACAAAAAATAATAATTCAGGATGGATTGTTATTACGATTGGCTGGGGTATTGCAGTTGCAGTAGCTGCATTCATTTCAGGAAGAATAGCACCAGCACACTTGAACCCAGCAGTAAGTATTGGTTTTGCACTCAATCATACTATTACATGGGGAACAGCGATGGTTTATACACTTGCTCAAATTTTAGGTGCAATTGTTGGTCAATTATTCGTTTATTTACAATTCAAGCCTCATTATGAGATTACAGAAGAAGCCGCTGACATTCTGGGAACATTTGCAACAGGACCCGCTTTAAGAGATACAACATCTAATCTATTGAGTGAAATTTTTGGAACATTTGTTTTAATGTTAGGAATATTATCAATTGGTACATATAAAATGCCTCCAGGATTAGGAACATTAAGTGTTGGTATTTTAATCGTTGGGATTGGTGTTTCACTTGGTGGAACGACAGGTTATGCGATTAATCCAGCCAGGGACTTAGGACCACGACTTGTACATGCTATTTTACCTATAAAAAATAAAGGAAATTCCGACTGGTCATATTCTTGGGTTCCAATTGTTGGCCCAGTTATCGGAGCAGTCTTGGCTGTATTACTCTTTCAAGCGATTAGTTAATCACTAAGCTATTAAGCTCAATCTTTGGTTGAGCTTTTAGTGCTTTTTGAAAAATAATTATATAATAAATATATGAAAAAAATACATATCATTGGTGCTTCATTTGCCGGTATGGCATGTGCAAGGAAGCTAGCAACATTATTGCCAAATTATCTTATTGTTATCATTGATAAGGAAGAGCAATCAGAGTACATCCCAAATGGCTTGAATGAGCTATTGCAACAAAAAATAAAACATCTGTCAGAATCTACATGGGATGATGGTTCAACAACTTTGCCCAATATAGTTAGAATCACTGCAGAAGTTATCCGTATCCATACAGATAACAAATATCTCCAATTACGCACTCCTGATGGCCAAGAAAAGATGGAAACTTACCAAACTTTAGTTTGTGCAATGGGAGCAACTGCCAAATCTAATTATATAAAAGGAAGCCACATAGAAGGCGTAATGACGACCAAGTCATTTACTGACTCCAAGCAATGTTTAGAATTGATTGAACAAAAGCAAAGTATAACAATTATTGGTGCTGGAATAATTGGCTTGGAATTAGCTTATAGTTTAGATTTAGCTGGTAAAGATGTTACAATCCTTGAAGCAACTGATGATATTAATTTTAGTCAGTTTGATAAAGAGATGATGGTACCCATACTTGAAAATATAAAAAAAAGTTCAGTTAAGATTAAAACGAATGCGAGAGTCAATGAAATTCAAAAAAGGGATGATTCTTTAACTGTCATTACGGATACTTATCAAGAATTTACATCTGATATGGTAATATTGGCCGTTAATTTTAGACCTAATAGTGAGTTATTGGAAGAACATCAGTTATGTCACTTTGATAGAACTGTAAAAGTAAATGACCAGTTTCAAACCCCAATCAAGGATATTTATGCAATAGGTGATTTAATTGCATTAAATTTAACAACAATCAATGGGCCTTATTACAATCCTTTAATTAACGAAGCAATCAAAACAGGTGAAAAATTAGCTTATCATTTAGCAGGTATAAGGATTCCCAAAATTGAGATTACTAAAGTTATGGGCTCCTATTACTTTGGTTATTATGTTTCAAGTGTTGGTTTAACAGAAGAAGAAGGCAGTTTATACCATGATCTAGTTAGTCTTATTTATAAAACAGAAATAAAAAATCAAGATAATTCTACTATTTGGATAAAATTAATAGCACAAAAAGAGTCAGGTATCCTTATGGGGGCGCAGATTATTTCAAGAGAAAATCATTTTCTTTTAACAAATCAACTTTCCCAAGCTCTACAGCACAAATTAAAGGACGTGGAATTAGCTTTTCAGGATTTTATCTATTCAAGTGGTAAAACGACATTAGCTTATACATTACATCAAGCAATGTTGGCTCTTTTTGAAAAAAGGAGCCTAAAATGAAAATTGAACAGTTAATGAACAAAGAAAGGAATGCTCAGTATCAGCTGCTAAAATTGTTATATGATTCAGAAGAAGCTGTTCAGCTGAAAGATAGCTTAGTCGCAATGAATCTTTCCAGAGTGACACTTCTGAAGTATATTGAGCATATCAATGATCTCTTTGAAAATAAAGCTATTAATTGTCGTTTATTACTGACTGATGATTGCATCAAATTAAAAGAAGACTATCATTTTACATGGTCGGACCTTATTTCAATCTTGTTAGAAGATTCAATTCCCTATCAGATGTTGCGATATTTTTGTTGTCATGAAACGTTTCAGGTTACAAAACTCTCGCAGGAACTAATGATTAGTGAAGCAACTTTTAATAGACAACTAGCATTGATTAATACCTTATTGGTAGAGTTTGATATTTCAATTACACAAGGCAAACAACAAGATAGTGAATTGCAATGGCGTTATTTTTTCTATAAATTGCTGAGCATAAGCCTGAGCCAGTCTGAGAAAAAAAGTTTCATGCATGTTATTAATCATAGTCATTTGAAGAATCTAGCAGAAAAATTGACTGGTCATCCTCTGGATACTACCCAGGTAGAAGATTTGACCTTATGGTTAGCCATATCCCGTCATCGATTCTTTTTTGAAAAAGAGAAACGGATTGCAAAAACTGATTTAGCTAATTATTTTCAAGAAAATGTATTTTATTTACGATTAGAAAGATTAATGATTCGTTATCTGAGTCGATTTGCAATTGAATTCGATCGTTTTGAATCACAATGTTTAATCATATTTTTACACACTCATACCGTCCTACCAATTCCCTCGATGGAGTACATTTTGGGATTTGGGGGACCAATTTCAGATAAAATTTCAGAAGCTCTTTGGATACTAAGGAAAGCCAAAATTATTGGTGAAAAAACAAAAGAAGAAGTCATCTATGGCTTAAGTCATTTTTTTTCTCACCTTCATTTTTTAAAGGGGACAATTGTTTCGAATTCAAAAAATAGTGAGTCTTTAAAACAATTGCTTTCACAAGAAGATCGAATGAAAATCGATCTAGTCATGCCCCACCTTTTTGGTCTGGTTGATTATAACGCTCGCTTACATACTGAAACATTAAATGAATTGGAATTCGAATTAGTTGAATTGTTAATTTTTTCAATTGAAAAACATCAAAAACCATTAAAAATTGGCCTTGATATTGGAAAAAATCCTGTTAAAATTGAGCTTATTAAATTGACACTAAAAAAGTTCTTAGACAATAATCTTAATTATCAATTTTATTCAGTTCATGGGCAGGACACCTATGATTGTATTATTTCTTATGGGAATCATAAAACAAGTAGATTATCTTCCTATTTTCACCTGAAGTCATATACTTCACGTCACGAATTAAAAGAGATGGAGGAATTTTTAGCAAGTAAATTAAAAGAAAAAAATGAACTGGAAAGTTATCTTTAACAAAAAAGTCTAAAGTTGAACACAGAATGGTGTAAGACTTGGACTTTTACTGTATTAGATAACAGTTATATAATAAAAATAGAAAAAGTACATAATCAAAAATTGGAGGAAATGATGAAATTTTTCTTAGATACAGCAAATGTTGAAGCAATCAAAGCTATTAATGAACTTGGTCTTGTAGATGGTGTAACAACTAATCCAACCATCATCTCAAAAGAAGGAAGAGATTTTGAAACAGTTATTAAAGAAATCTGTGAGATTGTCGATGGCCCAATTTCAGCTGAAGTCACTGGTTTAAAAGCAAAGGAAATGGTTGAAGAAGCTCGTGTTCTTGCAAAATGGCATAAAAATGTCGTTGTCAAAATACCAATGACAACAGAAGGTTTGAAAGCAACTAATATTCTTTCTAAAGAAGGAATCAAAACTAATGTTACTTTAGTCTTCACTGTCTCACAAGGTTTAATGGCTATGAAAGCAGGTGCGACCTATATTAGCCCATTTGTTGGTCGCTTGGAAGATATTGGCTCAGACCCATATCAATTGATTGAAGAATTAAGAGAAATTATTGATCTATATGGTTTCGATACAGAAATTATTGCCGCAAGTATTCGAAATGCCGCACATGTTGAGTCAGTAGCTAAGTTAGGTGCACATATTGCCACTATACCAGAAAACATTTTTGAAAAGATGACCAAACATCCTTTGACAACAAATGGTATTGCTCAATTTATGAAAGACTGGGAATCCTTCAAAAAATAATTCTTAGAAACCTAGCAGTCACAGATTGGCTAGGTTTCAAGTTATTACCAAGAAATTACTAAATTTCTAAATAATATCGGACACAATCCTGATTTATGACGAAAACTTAAATGAAATATGATACAATAGTTGAGGGAAATTAAACTATTTGATGCAAAACAGAAAGGTTTTTTAAGATTATGACATTCGATGCAGTTGACCAGTTGGCAGTAAATACTGTCCGCACACTTTCAATGGATGCGATTCAAAAAGCAAACTCAGGCCACCCCGGATTACCAATGGGTGCAGCACCAATGGCCTATGTTCTTTGGAACAATTTTATGAACGTAAACCCAAAAACAAGTCGTAACTGGACAAACAGAGACCGCTTTATTCTATCTGCTGGTCATGGATCAGCAATGCTATACAGCTTATTGCATCTTGCAGGCTACAATCTAACTATTGATGATTTAAAAAGCTTCCGCCAATGGGGCTCTAAAACACCAGGTCACCCTGAGGTAAACCACACAGATGGCGTGGAAGCAACAACTGGTCCTCTAGGACAAGGGATTGCTAACGCAGTTGGTATGGCAATGGCTGAAGCACATCTAGCGGCAAAATATAACAAACCAGGATTTGATATTGTTGATCATTATACTTTTGCCTTAAATGGTGATGGTGACCTTATGGAAGGTGTCAGCCAAGAAGCAGCAAGTCTTGCTGGACATTTGAAACTTGGTAAATTGGTTATGTTATATGATTCAAATGACATTTCACTAGATGGACCAACATCAAAAGCCTTTACTGAAGATGTCAAAGGCCGTTTTGAAGCATACGGATGGCAACATATCCTTGTCAAAGATGGTAATGATTTAGAAGCTATCGAGCAAGCCATCACAGAAGCAAAAGCGGAAACAGAAAAACCAACAATCATTGAAGTTAAAACAATCATTGGTTTTGGGGCAGAAAAACAAGGCACATCTGCAGTCCATGGTGCACCACTTGGCGCAGAAGGCATTAAATTTACTAAAAATGCTTATAAATGGACTTACGAAGACTTCTTTGTACCAGAAGAAGTTAAAGCACGTTTTGCGGAAGGCTTACAAATCCGTGGTGAAAAAGCTGAGAATGCTTGGAATGAACTATTCACTAAATATGAAGCTGAATATCCAGAACTTGCTAAAGCTTACAAAGAAGCATTCTCAAATGAAGCTATTTCTGTAGAATTAGCTGCGCATGAACTTGGTTCATCAAAAGCAAGTCGTGTTTCAAGTCAAGAAGCAATCCAACAAATTTCTGAACAAGTCGCATCATTCTGGGGCGGCTCTGCAGACCTTTCAGCGTCAAACAACACAATGGTTAAAGTTGAAAAAGACTTCCAACCAGGTCATTACGAAGGTCGCAACATTTGGTTTGGTGTTCGTGAATTTGCAATGGCAGCAGCCATGAACGGAATTGCCCTTCATGGTGGAACACGTGTTTACGGTGGAACATTCTTTGTCTTCTCAAACTATCTCTTACCAGCAGTCCGTATGGCAGCACTCCAAAGCTTACCAACGATGTATGTCATGACGCATGACTCAATTGCAGTTGGTGAAGACGGACCTACACATGAACCAATCGAACAATTGGCAAGTGTGCGTTCTATGCCAAACTTGAACGTTATCCGTCCTGCAGATGGTAACGAAACAAATGCCGCATGGAAACGTGCTTTAGCAGAAACTGAAAAACCAACTATGTTAGTACTTACTCGTCAAAACTTACCAGTTTTGGAAGGGACAAAAGAATTAGCAGAAGAAGGATTAAACAAAGGTGCTTATATCTTATCAGAAGCTAAAGACGAAATTGATGGTATCATTATTGCGACTGGTTCTGAAGTGAAGTTAGCTCTTGATACTCAAGAAGCATTAGCTAAAGAAGATATTTATGTTCGTGTTGTCTCAATGCCATCACAAAATATCTTTGACGAGCAATCTGCCGAATATAAAGAAGAAGTACTTCCTTCAAATATCACAAAGCGTTTAGCTATTGAAGCTGCATCAAGCTTTGGTTGGGCTAAGTATGTTGGATTACAAGGTACATTATTAACAATTGATACTTGGGGCGCATCAGCACCAGGAGATCGTATCTTTGAAGAATATGGATTCACTGTTGATAATGCTCTTAACTTGTATAAATCTCTATAATCAAGCAATTAATAAATAAAAAGGCTGGAAAACCAGTCTTTTTTGGTTGCTTCCAACTATTAAGAATTATTGACAAAAGATAGAAAAAAGCATATGATGAATTTATAGAGTTGTATTAAGTTAAAGATACAAAAATGGAGATGTTATGGAAAAAGCAAGACAGGATATCTACAAACAAATTACTTTAGCATTTAATAACCCAGATACTAGAAATAATTCTCAACTTTCAAGTTACTTACTTGCAGCCTCTAATGAGTTGATTAAAAATAAAAATCCCATTTTAGTTGCTCAACAATTAAATTATCAAGTTGACCATTATTTAGCTTTGAATGATTTGCAATTACCAGATTCCTTTGTAGCATTGAAAAAACTATTAAGTAGGTTTAGTGATTAACAATCTTTAATTGAAAAGAAAGATATAGAGAGTGAAAAGTAAAGATGATTGAATTTAAACATGTATCCAAGATTTATGATCAGAAGGAAGCATTAAGTGATTTGAACTTAACCATTAATAATGGCGAAATATTTGGTTTAATTGGCCATAATGGAGCTGGTAAGACAACAACTTTAAGTATTCTAACTTCTATTATTGAAGCATCTTATGGTGAAGTTTTAGTTAATGGACAAGTGCTAAATGAAAATCGTGATGTTATTAAAAAACAGATTGGCTATGTTCCTGATTCACCGGATGTTTTCTTAAATTTAACTGCAAGTGAATATTGGCATTTCTTAGCTAAAATTTATGGCGTTACCCCACAGAATACTGAGATGCGAATTGACCAATTAAGTCAATTATTTGATATGCAAAAGGAACTTAATAACACAATAGATAGTTTTTCTCATGGGATGCGTCAAAAGACAATTGTTATCGGAGCACTAATTTCGAATCCAGCAATTTGGGTTTTAGATGAACCATTGACTGGTCTTGATCCGCAGGCTGCTTTTGATTTAAAGGCGATGATGAGGGAACATGCTGATTCTGGCAATATAGTCCTGTTTTCAACTCATGTTTTATCTGTGGCAGAGCAACTTTGTGATCGAATAGCTATCTTGAAACAGGGGAGAATGATTTTCCTAGGTACTATGGATCAACTAAAAGAAAACTATCCGGATAAGGACTTAGAGACAATTTATCTTGAGTTAGCAGGACGTCATGCTAAAGGGGAGGACTGATTATGAATTGGTCTACAATCTGGGAGTTAGTTAAAATCAATATACTTTATTCCAGTCCGCAAACAATAGCTGCCATTAAAAAGAAACAAGAAAAAAATCCACAACGCCATTATGTGGCTTATAAAGAAACACTAAAGCAACAAGCAATGATGGTTCTAATGTTTTTATTTGTTTATATTTTCATGTTTCTGGGGATAGATTTTAATAAGTATCCTGGATACTTTTCTTTCTATATTGCCCTCTTTTTCATTATGGCAACCATTACCTCCTTTACAGCTCTCTATACGATTTTTTATGAGAGTAATGATTTGAAACTGTATGTGCACATGCCTATCAAATCATCAGAAATATATATGGCAAAGACTATTTCTTCACTCGGGATGGGCTCTATGTTTTTAATGCCTCTCTTATCCCTCTTTATAATTGCTTATTGGCAAATTTTAGGAAATGCTTTGGCTATTCCAATAGCACTGATTGTTTTTCTGATTATGCTAATTAGTTCAATAGTCTTATCTCTCTACATTAATTCTTGGGTTGGTAAAATTATCCTTAGATCTTCAAAGCGGAAATTAATTTCGACTATCCTAATGTCATTGTCTGCTGTAGGATCAATTGGCTTGATTATTTTTTTGAATATCACAAATAATAATAGAATAAATCAGAATAAGTTGTTAGATAGAAGTCAGATTCCATTTTTCTCAGGCTATTATCATGTGATTTCATCACCATTTTCTAGCCAAGCTTTACTTAATTTTTGGCTTCCCCTTCTAATTTTCGTCATAATGACTATTGGAATTGTGAAAAATATTATGCCACGTTATTTCCAAGAAGCCTTGTATAGTGCGCCTAAAGTAAATGATTCTACTAAGAAGAAAGTTGTAAAAAGAAATTATTCAGGTGAAAGTTTGAAACAAGTGATGATTAGGCATCATCTTGGCTCTATACAAAATGCAGTTCTGATTACACAAACTTACATTATGCCCTTTATATTTATTGTTTCATTGGCCGTACCCTTATTACGTAGTGGTACAAATCTCAGCCATTTCTTAAGTCCTTCTTATTTTGGTCTTGCTTTTATTGCTGGTCTTATGCTAGCCGTTATGGGTACAGGACCAGCCACCTTTTTAGGAGTAGGAATTTCATTAGAAAAGGAAAACTTTACTTTCATCAAGGCTTTGCCATTTAATATGAAAAATTTTATACTGCAAAAATTCACTGTCTTATATTTGGCACAAGTAAGTGTACCGATTCTTTTCTATTTGATATTAAGCTTATTTGTTCTAAAATTGAATATTTTTATTACTCTAATGTTTGCTCTTGGCTATATGATTCAAGCTTGGATTCAAGGTCAGTTCATGTTTAAGAGAGACTACGATAATCTGAATTTACACTGGCAAGACATCTCTCAACTATTCACCAGAGGTAACAGTCAATGGTTAATGATGGGAATAATGATGGGTGCAATGATTTTTGGTAGTGCATTAATTGGTTTAATGATTTTCCTATCTTTCTATTTAAAACAAGCTTTGATAATCAATTTGACTTTCTTTATCATTTCTGTCAGTATCTTGAGTATTAGTCAATTTATTATCAAGGTGAAATTTTGGGATAAGTTATATACTATTAAAGAATAAGAGAATATAATCAGAAAATCAGTCTCAAAGACTGATTTTTTGTTATAATCAAATTATGAAGAAACGAAATTTTGAATCTGTAAAACGGATTGTTATTAAAATCGGGACAAGTTCCCTAGTCCAAAGTAGTGGAAAAATAAATTTAGAAAAAATTGATCAATTAGCCTTTGTTATTTCAAGTTTGGTTAATAAAGGAAAAGAAGTTATCTTAGTCTCATCCGGAGCAATGGGTTTTGGACTCGATATCTTAAAGATGGACAAGCGTCCTAGCGATTTAGCACAACAACAGGCAGTATCAAGTGTTGGACAAGTGGCGATGATGAGTTTATATTCTCAAATTTTTTCACACTATCAAACTAACGTCTCGCAAATATTATTAACGCAAGATGTGGTAGTCTTTCCGGAAAGTTTATTAAATGTAACTAATGCTTTTGAATCATTAATATCAATGGGAATTGTACCAATTGTCAACGAGAATGATGCTGTTAGTGTGGATGAAATGGACCATGCCACAAAATTTGGTGATAATGATCGACTATCAGCAATTGTTGCAAAAATTACAAATGCTGATTTACTAATCATGTTGTCGGATATTGATGGCTTGTTTGATAAAAATCCTACTATTTTCGATGATGCCATTCTTCGAAGTCAAGTTAATGAGATTACAGAAGAAATTATTTCTCAAGCTGGTGGGGCTGGTAGCAAGTTCGGAACTGGGGGTATGTTGAGCAAAATTCAATCAGCTCAAATTATTTTCGAAAATAATGGTCAAATGGTACTAATGAATGGTGCAAATCCTAGAGACATATTAAATGTCTTAGAAGGTCAATTGATTGGAACTTGGTTTATTAAAAGTTAGGAGTAATGTATGACACTTATTGAAACACTTGGCAAACAAGCTAAAGAAGCAAGTAAACAACTATTAAGAGTTTCAAGTCAAACAAAGAATCATTTTTTACTTGAACTAGCAACTTCGATAGAAGCTGAAAGCACATCAATACTTGAAGCAAATAAAATGGATATGGAAAAAGCGAAAGAGCATGGCATTTCCGAAATAATGCTCGACCGACTTTTACTCACAGAAGACCGACTTTTGGCCATGTGTCAAGGGCTACAACAAGTTGCTGATCTAACTGATCCCATTGGGCAAGTGATTAAAGGTTATACAAATGCTGATGGTCTGAAGATTGTTCAAAAACGTGTTCCACTTGGCGTTATTGCTATGATTTTTGAGAGTCGTCCAAATGTTACTATTGATGCCTTCAGTTTAGCTTTTAAAACTAACAATGCTATTATTTTAAGGGGTGGCAGGGATGCTCTAAATTCTAATATGGCTTTAGTTAGTGTGGTTAAAAAAGCACTAAAATCATCCGGTCTTCCTGAACATGCCATTCAATTACTTGAAGACCCTTCACATGCTTTAGCAGAGGAATTAATGAAAGCAACTAACTATATCGATGTGTTAATTCCGCGTGGTGGTGCACGGTTAATACAGACAGTTAAGGACAAGGCAAAAGTTCCAGTCATAGAAACTGGGGTTGGGAATGTCCATATATATATCGATCAATCTGCGGATCTTGATATGGCGACAGAAATTGTTATAAATGCTAAGACGCAAAGACCTAGTGTTTGTAATGCAGCTGAAGGATTAGTCATTCATGAGTCCATAGCTGAAAAATTTATCGCGCAATTAGAAACAGAAATTGTTAAGGTCCATTCTGTTGAGTTTCGTGTCGATCAAAAAGCCCTCTCCTTATTTAAAAATGCTAAACTGGCTAAAGAGGAAGACTATGCTAGTGAATTTCTAGATTATATTATGTCAGTTAAAATCGTTTCATCTTTAGATGAAGCTATTGACTGGATTAATCATTACAGTAGTCATCATTCTGAGTCAATTATTACTAAGGATTTGGAATCAGCCGAGCAGTTCCAAGAATTCGTTGATGCTGCAGTTGTCTATGTCAATGCATCGACTCGCTTTACTGACGGTTTTGTATTTGGCTTAGGGGCTGAAATTGGAATATCTACCCAAAAAATGCATGCCAGAGGTCCCATGGGTCTTGAGGCACTGACAAGTAGTAAGTATTATATTAATGGCAATGGTCAAACCAGAGAATAAAAAATAGAACTGTATAGTCTAGCGCTTACAGTTTTTCTTTTTGTTTTCTTAATAACTAAAATGTGTTAAAATTAAAGTTATGACAAAAGAATTCCACCATATTACAGTTCTTCTTAACGAGACCGTCGATATGTTAAATGTAAAGCCTGATGGTATCTATGTTGATGCTACTCTAGGTGGTGCTGGTCACTCAGCATATTTATTATCTCAATTAAATGAAAATGGGCATTTGTATTGTTTTGACCAAGATCAAAAAGCAATCGATAATGCACAGGTCTTTTTGAAACCCTTTATTGATAAAGGACAAGTAACTTTTATTAAAGATAACTTTAGGAATCTTAAGTCAAGATTAGCTAGTTTAGGTGTTACTGAAATCGATGGTATTCTGTATGATTTAGGTGTTTCTAGTCCGCAACTTGATGAACGAGAACGTGGTTTTTCATACCGTCAAGATGCACCTCTTGATATGAGAATGGACACAGAAGCTGAATTGACTGCTTATCAGGTTGTTAATCATTATGCCTTTAATGATTTGGTGCGTATTTTCTTCCGATACGGTGAGGATAAATTTTCTAAACAGATCGCAAGAAAAATTGAACAAGCCAGAGAAATTAAACCGATTGAAACGACAGCTGAATTAGCGGAGCTTATCAAATCAGCTAAACCAGCCAAGGAATTGAAGAAAAAAGGGCATCCTGCAAAACAAATCTTTCAAGCAATCCGGATTGAGGTTAATGATGAATTAGGTGCTGCAGAAGAATCTATCCAACAAGCAATGGATATCCTAGCTTTGGATGGAAGAATTTCTGTCATTACCTTCCATTCCCTTGAAGATCGATTAACCAAACAATTATTTAAAGAAGCAAGTACAGTCGATGTTCCAAAGAATATTCCAATTATTCCAGAACATCTGCAACCAAAATTTGAATTGGTTTCAAGAAAACCGATTCTGCCTAGTCTTGAGGAATTAGAAGCAAACAACCGCGCCCACTCGGCAAAATTGCGTGTCGCAAGAAAAATTCGGGTATAAACTATGAATAATGAAAAAAGAAGTCAAGAAGTTACTTCTGCCTTACAAAAGAGAATAAGAACTTTCTCTCGAGTTGAGAAAGCTTTTTATACTGCATTGATTTTGACAGCTATTACCATGTCAGTAAGTATTATTTTTTTACAGAGTCGAAAATTGCAACTGCAACAAGATATTACCGCTTTAAATAGAAAAATCGATGATAAAAAAACAGAACTCAATAATGCACGACAAGAAGTTAATGAATTATCACGACGTGATCGTATTATTGATATTGCTGGTAAAGGTGGTTTGAGTATCCAGAATGATAATATTAAGAAGGTCAAATAGTAGATGAATAAGTTTATTAAAGGTTTTATTGATTACGCCGTACGTGATCGGAAAACACCTGTGAAAAACAGAGAACATGTTGGACAAAACATGATGATATTAAGTATCTTTCTCTTTTTTGTCTTTATCATTAACTTTGTGATTATTATTGGAACTGATAAAAAATTTGGTGTTAACCTTTCTGAAGGGGCGAAGAGTGTTTATCAAGAAACGGTAACAGTTCAAGCTAAACGTGGAACAATCTATGACCGAAATGGGATAGCAATAGCTATTGACTCAACGACATATAGTATTTATGCTGTTTTAGACAAATCGTTTGTTTCAGCAACTGGTGAAAAGTTATATGTTCAACCATCACAATTTGACACTGTTGCTTCAATTTTAAACAAGCAATTGAAAATGAAGAAGACTGATGTTATCAAGCAACTAAAACAAAAAGGCCTATTCCAAGTTTCTTTTGGAACAACTGGTTCGGGTATTTCTTATAGTAAGATGACTACCATTCGTCGTGAGATGGAAAAAGCTAAGATAAAAGGTGTTGCCTTTACAACTAGTCCGGGTAGAATGTATCCTAATGGGACATTTGCTTCTGAATTAATTGGACTAGCTTCGCTAAATGAAAACAAAGATGGTAGTAACAGTTTAGTTGGTAAAACTGGTTTAGAATCTTCCATGAATGATATACTGTCAGGTCGAGATGGAACTATTACTTATGAAAAAGATAAGAATGGGAATACTTTGCTTGGAACAGGAAAAACAGTAAAGAAAGCAGTTGACGGGAAAGATGTTTATACAACTATTTCAGAACCAATTCAAACTTTCTTAGAAGCCCAAATGGATGTCTTCCAAAAAGAAACTAAAGGGGTCTTATCAAGTGCTACCTTGGTAAATGCAAAGACAGGGGAAATTTTAGCCACCTCTCAAAGACCAAGTTATAATGCGGATACTTTGGAAGGGTTAAATAATAAAGACTATAATTGGAAAAGTGCCTTGTATCAGAATAATTTTGAACCTGGTTCAACAATGAAAGTTATGACTTTAGCCTCTTCAATTGATGATGGTGTTTTTGAGCCAAATGATGTCTATAGTAGTGTAAATGGTCTTACTATTGCCGATGCCACTATTCAAGACTGGAATGTCAATGAAGGAATTTCAACTGGTCAATATATGACTTATGCCCAAGGTTTTGCCTTTTCAAGTAACGTTGGGATGACAAAGTTAGAACAAAAAATGGGTGGAAAGACTTGGCTTGATTACCTTTCGAAATTTAAATTTGGATTCCCAACTCGTTTTGGTATAGGGGATGAAGAATCTGGTATTTTCCCTGGTGATAACATTGTTACACAGGCAATGAGTGCTTTTGGACAAGGGATTTCTGTAACAGAAATTCAAATGTTAAGAGCCTTCTCGGCAATTGCTAATGATGGTGTTATGCTAGAGCCAAAATTTATTAGCAAGATATATGATCCAAATAATGGCAGTTACCGAACTTCTCAAAAAGAAGTGGTCGGAAAACCAGTATCGAAAAGGGCTGCTAGTGAAACTAGAGATTATATGGTCACTGTAGGAACAGATCCTGTATTTGGGACACTTTATTCAAAATCCACTGGACCTATTATTAAAGTTGGTGATTTACCTGTAGCTGTTAAATCTGGTACGGCCCAAATTGCTGCAGAAAATGGAAGTGGTTATCTTGATGGCGGTCTAACCAACTATGTTTATTCAGTTGTTGCAATGGTCCCATCTGATAACCCTGATTTTGTCATGTATGTAACAATTCAACAACCAGAACACTGGAGTGGGATGTTTTGGCAAGATGTGGTTAATCCAGTCCTAGAAGAAGCATATCTGATGCAAGAAACTCTAACTGAACCAGTTCCAGATGCCACTAGTGGTTCTGAATATAAGCTGCCTGATTTCATAGGTCAAAATCCTGGAAATACAGCTGATGAATTACGGCGTAATTTAATTCAACCAGTTGTTTTGGGAACAGGTAAGAAAATTGTTAAGGTTTCTAAGTCAAAAGGAACGAAATTAACTGAAAATAAACAAATCCTGGTTTTGACTGACAAATTTACAACTTTACCAGATATGTATGGTTGGACAAAATCAAACGTCAAAAAATTTGCCAAATGGACAGGAATTGAAGTAAAATATAAGGGTTCGAATTCTGGAACTGTAATTAAACAAAATATTGAAGTTGGTAAAGCACTTCATAAAATTAAAAAAATAACAATAACACTAGGAGATTAACATGTTTTTAACTATCATAGCAGCAATCATATCTTTAGTATTGACTGCTCTTGTCATGCCATTTTTTATAAAGTACTATCAATTGAAAAAAATTGGTGGCCAACAAATGCATGAAGATGTTAAACAACATTTAGCAAAAGCTGGGACACCAACGATGGGTGGGACAGTCTTTCTCCTTGTTGCGACCCTAATATCATTTGTTTTTGCTTTACTATTTTATCGCCAAAGCAATAGTTTTGGACTGATTTCAGGGATTCTATCAGTAGTTGTTATCTACGGATTTATCGGCTTCTTTGATGATTTCTTGAAAATATTTAAACAAAAAAATGAAGGTTTAACGGCTCGACAAAAGTTTGCATTACAGATTATTGGAGGCTTAATTTTCTATTTCCTTCATGTCTTACCAAACGGCATTGATGCAATAAATATCTTTGGTTATCACTTACCATTAGGGATCTTCTACGTTTTATTTGTACTCTTTTGGGTTGTTGGTTTTTCTAACGCAGTCAATTTAACAGATGGTATTGATGGTTTAGCTTCAATCTCAGTTGTTATTTCGCTCATTGCCTATGGTTTTATTGCTTTTTTCCAAAATCAGTTTGATGTCCTATTATTAATTGGTGTTATGACTGGTGCATTACTTGGTTTCTTCCTATTCAATCATAAACCTGCTAAAGTGTTTATGGGCGATGTTGGTAGTTTGGCGCTTGGTGCTTTATTAGCAGCAATCTCAATTGCTTTACGCCAAGAATGGACATTACTTATTATTGGTATTGTCTATGTTTTCGAAACAACATCAGTAATGATGCAAGTTTCTTATTTCAAATATACAAAGAAAAAATTTGGTGAAGGTCGTCGTATCTTTAGGATGACTCCTTTCCACCATCACTTGGAATTAGGTGGACTAACTGGCAAATCTGACCGTTGGTCTGAATGGAAGGTTGATGCCTTCTTATGGTCAGTTGGCTTAGTTGCAAGTTCAATTGTTTTAGCAATTTTATATTTATAAAGTGATTTGCAGTGCAGATGATGCACTGCATTTTGCTTGTCTTTAGCTTTAATGTTATAATATGAGAGAAAAAGAGGTTAATATGTCATTTAAAGATTATAATTTTAAACAATACATTCAGGATGCCCTGGATGCAATCAAGTTTACTGAACCAACTGATGTTCAGAAAAAACTTATTCCAATCGTTAATTCTGGTCGTGATTTAGTAGGTGAATCAAAAACTGGGTCTGGTAAGACTCATACTTTCTTGTTGCCAATTTTTGAGAAATTGGACGAAGATTTAGCACAAGTTCAAGTTTTAATCACGGCACCAAGTCGTGAATTAGCTACTCAAATTTTTGATGCAGCAAAACAAATTGCAAGCCATTCAGATAAAGAAATTCGTTTAGTTAACTATGTTGGTGGAACAGATAAACTCCGTCAAATTGAAAAATTGAAAGTTTCTCAACCTCATATTGTTGTGGGGACACCAGGACGGATTTATGATTTAGTTAAATCAGGTGATTTAGAAATTCATAAAGCAACAACATTTGTTGTTGATGAAGCTGATATGACAATGGATATGGGATTCCTAGACACTGTTGATAAAATTGCGTCAGCTCTTCCGAAAGCGGTACAAATTTTAGTCTTTTCAGCTACTATCCCACAAAAATTACAACCATTTTTGAAAAAATATCTAACTAATCCAGTTATTGAACAAATTAAAACTCAAACAGTGATTGCGGATACCATCGAAAATTGGTTAGTGTCAACTAAAGGTAGAGATAATAATAGTCAGATTCTGTCCATTCTCCAAAACATGAATCCCTATTTAGCTATGCTATTTGTTAATACAAAAGAAAGAGCAGATGAACTTCATTCTTTCCTTGTTGCTAATGGACTTAAAGTAGCTAAAATTCATGGTGGTGTTCCGCCAAGAGAACGTAAACGGATTATGAACCAAGTTAAAAAGCTTGACTTTCAGTATATCGTAGCGACAGACCTAGCTGCGCGAGGAATCGATATTGAGGGTGTGAGTCACATAATCAATGATGCAATTCCCCAAGATTTATCATTCTTTGTGCACCGTGTTGGTCGTACTGGTCGTAATGGTATGTCGGGAACAGCTATCACCCTTTATAAGCCTAGTGATGATTCTGATATTAAAGAACTTGAAAAATTAGGAATTCAGTTTGTACCAAAAGTGTTGAAAAATGGGCAATTTGAAGATACTTATGATCGTGATCGTCGTCAATCAAGAGAAAAATCATATAAGAAGCTTGATACTGAGATGATTGGTCTTGTTAAAAAGAAAAAGAAAAAAGTTAAGCCAGCCTATAAGAAAAAAATTCAATGGGTTGTTGATGAAAAGCGTCGTAAAGAACGTCGTGCGGAAGGCCGTGCTAAGGGTCGTGCTGAACGTAAATCAAAGAAACAAAGTTTCTAATCTGAATAAAAAGATAGTCCCAAAGGGCTCTCTTTTTTTTGTGATAAAAATTTATTATTGCCTTGATAGAAAAGCTGTATTAGATAGACAATTCAATTTTTGCTACTATAGTGACATAAGAAAAAAGGGGTTACGAGAATGAAAAAATTGATAACAGGATTTATGGGCATACTTTTATTACTAATGGCAATTGGTATTTCAACTGTGAAGGCTGATACTAAGGAAGAAGTTATTGTAGCCACTGATAGTGCGACAAAACCATTTACATATAAAGAAGGTAAAAAGGACACAGGATATGATATTGAGGTACTAAAAGCAGTCTTCAAAGACTCAAAAAAGTATAAGTTATCTGTGCAAACAGTAGCTTTTCCATCAATCTTAACAGGAATTGATGCGGGACGTTACCAAATTGCTGCCAATGACTTTGCCTTCAGTAAAGAAAGAGAAGCAAAATATCTCTTTTCAAGTCCAATTTCTAAATCTAATTTTGCAATAGCCACTAAAGGCAAAACAGATATATCACACTTGAAAGACCTGTCTGGTAAGAAAACGCAGGGAATTTCTGGAGCAAACTATATGCAAATTATGGAAAAATGGAATAAACAAAATCCAGACAAAAAACCGATTGGTTTAACGTATGCTGGTTCGTCTACACCATATACACAACGTTTACAAATGCTTGAAGATGGGCAATTAGATTTCCTTTTGTATGATGCCATTTCTTTAAAAACGGCAATTAAGGATCAAGGATTTGATTTGAAAGTAACCAACTTGAAAGGGCAAGTAGGAGATGAAAAGGATGGCTTAGAGTATTTTATCTTTTCTCAAGATGATAAAGGAAAAGAACTACAAATTTACGTCAATAAGAGACTAAAGAAACTAAAAAAATCTGGACAACTAAAAAAATTGAGTCTCCAATTCTTTGAAGATGACTTTGTTTCCTCAATTAAATAACTAAAAACCTTGTCACTGGTTGGTGATAAGGTTTTTCTATTAAGGTCATAGTATATTCATATTTTACAGATTTAAGAGGCAATGATAGACTATAGGGTACTATTATTAAAAGGAGTTGCTATGTCACATTTATATTTAGCCAGTTCATGGGATTGGTTTCATCAGTTAACAGCAAAAATACCAGAAGGAAAATTATTTAGTTGGCGAGCTGTCTTTGATGCTATTCCAGATATTATTAATCGCTTACCAATTACTTTGTTGCTCACAATCATTGGTGCAATTATTGGCTTACTTTTAGCACTGCTTTTTGCTATTGTAAAAATTAACCGTGTAAAAGTACTCTACCCGATTCAAGCGGTCTTTGTTAGTTTTCTTAGAGGCACACCAATTCTTGTTCAATTAATGTTAACCTATTATGGGATACCTTTATTTCTAAAATATTTGAACCTTACATATGGGCTTAATTGGAATATAAATGCAATTCCTGCGTCATTCTTTGCGATTACAGCTTTTGCCTTTAACGAGGCAGCTTATATGAGTGAGACTATTCGCGCAGCAATTCTTTCTGTCGATGATGGAGAAATTGAGGCTGCTAAAAGTCTGGGTATGTCCAATAAACAAGTCTATCAAAGGGTTATCGTTCCCAATGCGGCAGTAGTTGCGACACCCACATTAATCAATGGCTTGATTGGCTTGACCAAGGGTACATCTTTAGCCTTTAATGCAGGAATTGTTGAAATGTTTGCGCAAGCCCAAATTCTCGGTGGGTCGGATTACCGTTATTTTGAGCGCTATATTTCGGTAGCTTTAGTTTATTGGTTAATTAGTTTCTTTGTCGAACAGCTAGGCGCATACATTGAGCGACGAATGGCCATTCCGGCTCCGAAACAAGTCAGTGATAAAATGATTGGAGAACTACGTTAATGATTAACATCTCACATTTAAGCAAGAGCTTTTCAGGACAAAAAGTTTTGGACGATATTTCGTTGACCATTGAGAAAGGACAAGTTATTGCCTTAGTTGGCTCATCTGGAGCTGGTAAATCAACATTTTTAAGGAGCTTAAATTTTTTGGAAAAACCGGATTCAGGTCTACTAACAATCGGCGGCAATACATTTGACTTAGAAAAAATTTCAGGTGATGATATTCTCTTATTAAGACGTAAATTGGCTATGGTTTTTCAGCAGTTTAATTTATTTGAACGCAGAACAGCACTAGCAAATGTCAAAGAGGGTTTAACTGTTGTTAAAAAAATGTCGGATAAAGAGGCGACAGCGATTGCTCAGGAAGAACTGGCAAAAGTTGGTCTTTCTGATCGTCAAAATCACTACCCAAGACATTTGTCGGGTGGACAAAAACAGCGTGTGGCCCTGGCGCGTGCGTTAGCCATGAAACCAGACGTTTTATTATTAGATGAACCAACTTCAGCACTAGACCCTGAATTAGTAGGTGAAGTAGAGAAAGCCATTGCCTTAGCCGCCCAATCAGGACAGACAATGATTTTAGTAAGTCATGATATGGATTTTGTTTATCAAGTAGCTGACAAAGTACTATTTTTAGATCAAGGGAAAGTGATTGAATCTGGCTCACCTGAGGAAATTTTTAATTCACCAAAAGAAGAACGGACCAAAGCATTCTTTATGAAATATTCAAATTCCATTTTATAATTTATTTTTTTTACAAATAATTTGATATAATAGTAAAGTCTAGGTTTACCTGGGCTTTTTCTTGTCAGAGGACGGGAAAAAGAAAAAGTGTTAAGTGGGAGAAGGAAGCTATGTTACAAGAATTATTTGGTCTTTATGTGCAAGGACTTTTCTTATCATCAATTACGGTCCTCATTATTTGCTCCCTTTGGATGTTGATAAGAGCTAGAAGTAAGAAAGATAAAACAGCTTCTGAAAAACAAGCTTTTCTTTATGAAATGATCACCATTGCCATCCTACTGATACCAATAGTATCTTTTGCATTTATGAGTATCTTGATAGTCTTAAAATCATAATTTTTGCATTAGCATGTAGACACTGATAAAATGATGAAAGAAACAAACAAGGAGAAAAACAGATGTATGATACGCTAATAATTGGCTCTGGCCCTGCTGGGATGACAGCAGCTTTATATGCAGCGAGAAGTAATCTCAAAGTTGGTATTATTGAACAAGGTGGCCCAGGTGGACAAATGAATAATACCTCAGAAATTGAAAATTATCCTGGTTATGACAATATTACTGGGCCTGAGTTATCAATGAAAATGTTTGAACCACTTGAGAAATTCCATGTCGAACATATCTATGGGATTGTTGAGAAGGTCGAAGATTTAGGAAATGTAAAACGTGTTTGGGCAGACGATGAACATTATGATGCAAAGACAGTCATCGTGGCCACAGGGGCAAAATATAAGCTCTTAGGTGTACCTGGTGAGGAAACTTATACTAGTCGTGGTGTATCTTATTGTGCAGTCTGTGATGGTGCATTCTTCAGAAATCAAGACCTACTAGTTGTTGGTGGTGGAGATTCAGCAGTTGAAGAAGCTATCTATTTGACGCAATTTGCAAAGTCTGTCACTGTCGTGCATCGTAGAGACCAATTACGTGCTCAGAAAATTTTGCAAGACCGTGCTTTTGCTAATGAAAAAGTAAGCTTTATTTGGGACTCAGTTGTTGAAGAAATAAAAGGTAGTGATATCAAAGTTTCATCAGTAGCTATAAAAAATGTCAAAACAGGGCAAGTCACTGAACTTGAATTTGGTGGTGTCTTCATCTATGTTGGGATGATACCAGTGACAAGCATGGTTAAAGATTTGGGTATCTGTAATGCAGAAGGTTGGATTGAAACAGATGACCATATGCGCACTAAAACGCCAGGAATCTTTGCAATCGGTGACGTACGACAAAAAGATTTAAGACAAATCACAACTGCAGTGGGTGATGGTGCTATTGCAGGACAAGGTGTTTACCATTATATCGAAAATTTACCAGTAGAGAAGTAAGAGTAAAGACCAGTCATTGAAGAAGTGATTGGTCTTTACCAATACTTTTTGATTAGCTAATGTTGTCAATTTTCTGAAAATATAGTATAATAATCATATTTTATTGAACGGAGTTAAGAATGTCAAAAGAAAAACAGTCAGAACATAATGAACTTGAGAATGGGATGGTTCGTGGTTTACAGAATCGACATGTCCAATTAATTGCTATTGCAGGTACTATTGGAACAGGTTTATTTATGGGGGCGGGTCGCTCAATTGCTTTAACAGGACCTTCAATTATATTGATTTATATCCTTACAGGCGTCTTCATGTACCTCATGATGCGTGCTATTGGGGAGATGTTGTATTATGATCCAGATCAGCACACATTTATCAACTTTATCACAAAATATATTGGACCAGGTTGGGGACATTTCTCCGGTCTTTCTTATTGGGTTTCATTAGTTTGTATCGGTATGGCCGATCTTACTGCCGTTGGTACCTATGTCCAGTATTGGTTCCCTCATTGGCATGCTTGGCTTATTCAGTTAGTTTTCCTTGCAATATTAGCATCAGTCAATTTGATTGCGGTTCGATTATTTGGGGAAACAGAATTTTGGTTCGCGATGATTAAAATCGTGGCTATTTTATCTTTAATTGCAACTGGTATTTTTATGGTCATGACAGGATTTAAAACACCTGAAGGGCATGCTAGTTTAGCTAATATTAGCAATCATTTCTCAGTGTTTCCGAATGGTATCTTAAAATTCTTGATGGGCTTCCAAATGGTTTTCTTTGCTTACCAAGCCATTGAATTTGTTGGTATCACAACATCAGAAACTGCTAATCCAAGAAAAGTTTTACCTAAAGCTATTAAAGATATTCCTGTTCGTATTGTTATCTTCTATGTTGGGTCACTAATTTCAATTATGGCAATTGTTCCTTGGACTGATTTACCAGTTAATCAGTCACCATTTGTTATGGTCTTTCGTTTACTTGGTATCAAATGGGCTGCTGCTTTAATCAACTTTGTTGTATTAACGTCTTCAGCATCTGCATTAAACTCAGTATTATACTCAACTGGACGTCATATGTATCAATTAGCTAATGAAAATCCAAATAAATTAACTAAAGATTTAAAACTAAATACCTTATCAAAACAAGGTGTTCCAAGTCGTGCGATTATCTTTTCAGCAATTGTTGTTGGTATATCAGCAATTTTTACTATCATTCCTGGAATCTCTGATGCTTTTGCCTTAATTGCAGCATCATCATCAGGTGTATATATTGCTATCTATGCTCTTACCATGATTGCTCATTGGAAATATCGTCAGTCTGCTGACTTTATGCCAGATGGTTTCATAATGCCAGCCTATAAAATTACAACTCCAATTACACTTGTTTTCTTTGCCTTAGTATTTATCTCATTGTTCCTTCAAAGTTCAACATATATTGGAGCAATTGGTGCCACAGTCTGGATTGTCGCATTTGGGATTTACTGTAATAGACGATTTAATAAATAAAAAGATGATAATTATCATCTTTTTTTATTTTATAAAAACTTTAATATATAAACCAAGAGAACTAAAGACTTGTCAAAATTATGTTATAATATTAACAATAATTTAAAGGAGTCACCTCAATGTATAAAGATGACAGTTTAACACTTCATACTGATTTATATCAGTTAAATATGATGCAAGTTTATTTTGAGCAAGGCATCCATAATAAAAATGCGGTTTTTGAAGTCTATTTTCGGAAGGAACCATTTGAAAATGGCTATGCTGTTTTTGCTGGTTTAGAAAGAGTCGTAAACTATCTGGAAAATTTATCATTTTCAGAAACAGATTTGGCTTACTTAATGGACTTAGGTTATAATCAGGCTTTTCTTGATTATTTGTCAAATATGAAATTGGAATTGACTGTTCGCTCTGCTAAAGAGGGAGATTTAGTTTTTGCCAATGAACCAATTGTTCAAATCGAAGGACCTCTTGGGCAGTGTCAACTTGTCGAAACAGCCTTATTGAACATTGTTAATTTTCAAACCTTGATTGCTACAAAAGCAGCGCGTATTCGTTCCGTAATAGAAGACGAACCTTTACTTGAATTTGGTACTAGACGTGCACAAGAATTAGATGCTGCTATCTGGGGCACCCGCGCAGCTGTTATTGGTGGTGCAAATGCGACTAGTAATGTACGTGCTGGTAAGCTCTTTGATATCCCTGTTTCAGGAACTCATGCTCATGCATTAGTTCAAACTTACGGCAATGATTACCAAGCTTTTAAAGCTTATGCTCAAAGTCATAAGGACTGTGTCTTCCTTGTGGATACTTATGATACGCTTCGTGTGGGTGTACCTAATGCAATAAAAGTTGCTAAGGAAATGGGCGATAAGATTAATTTCCTTGGTGTTCGTTTAGATTCAGGAGATTTGGCTTATCTTTCAAAAAAAGTACGCCAACAATTGGATGAGGCTGGTTTTCCAGATGCAAAAATTTATGCTTCAAATGATTTAGATGAAGAAACGATTTTGAGTTTAAAAATGCAAAAAGCAAAAATTGATGTTTGGGGTGTTGGGACAAAACTTATCACTGCATACGATCAACCTGCTTTAGGTGCTGTTTATAAAATTGTTTCTATTGAAGATGATAATGGAAACATGCGTGATACTATTAAACTTTCCAACAATGCTGAAAAAGTCTCTACTCCAGGTAAAAAACAAGTATGGCGGATTACAAGTCGTGCTAAAGGGAAATCAGAAGGTGATTATCTAACCTTTACAGATATTGATGTTAATCATTTAACAGAAATTGAAATGTTCCATCCGACCTATACTTATATCAATAAAACCGTAAAAGATTTCGATGCAGTTCCGCTTTTGGTTGACATCTTTGTGGATGGTAAACGAATCTATGATTTACCAAGTTTGAAAGAAATTCAAGATTATGCACGCAGAGCATTTGATAACCTTTGGGATGAGTATAAACGTATTTTAAATCCGCAAGATTATCCAGTTGACTTAGCGCGTGATGTTTGGGAAAATAAAATGGCACTCATTGACAAAATTCGTAAAGAAGCATTGGGAGCAGGTGACTTAACATGACATTACAAGAGGAAATCATCAAACAACTAGGTGTTAAACCGACAATTGAACCACTTGAGGAAATTAGAAAATCTGTGGACTTTTTAAAGGCATACATGCTTAAACATAGCTTTTTAAAGACACTTGTTTTAGGGATTTCTGGTGGACAAGATTCAACCCTTGCGGGCCGATTAGCTCAAATTGCAATTGCTGAATTAAGAGCAGAACAAAATGACAGTAGTTACCAATTCATCGCAGTTCGTTTACCATATGGTGTTCAAGCGGATGAATCGGATGCTCAAAAAGCATTATCATTTATCATGCCTGACCAATCATTAACTGTTAATATTAAAGAGGCAGTTGATGCACAAGTTGAAGCTTTAGAACAAGCAGGAGTTGTGGTTTCTGATTTCAACAAAGGAAACATCAAGGCACGTCAACGGATGATTACCCAATATGCTATAGCAGGACAAACCAGTGGGGCAGTGATTGGAACAGATCATGCAGCTGAAAATATTACTGCTTTCTTTACTAAGTTTGGTGATGGCGGTGCAGATATCTTACCATTGTTTAGATTGAACAAGCGTCAGGGAAGAGCCTTATTGAAAGAGCTGGACGCTGATAAATCACTTTATGAAAAAGTACCGACTGCGGATCTGGAAGAAAATAAACCAGGTATTGCTGACGAGGTAGCATTGGGGGTAACCTACAATGATATTGATGATTATTTAGAAGGTAAGCAAATTAGCAAAGATGCTCAGAATAAAATTGAATCTTGGTGGAATAAAGGCAAACATAAACGGCATTTACCAATTACAATTTTTGATGATTTCTGGAAATAAAAAGTAAAAAGTTAGGGAAACCTAACTTTTTTGTATTGAAGAAATTTAAATAAGGAATATAATAGAAGAGTAAATAAAAATGGAGGACACTATGACAGAACTTACAAAAAACTTCACAGAAAAATTGTTCAATCAATATGAGACAAATGCTAAATTTTCAGCAGTAGAAAATGCAGTTACTCATAATGGCTTGTTAAAATCACTAGAAACTAGACAAAGTGAAATTGACAATAATTTTGCTTTTTCAATTGATTTAACCAAGGATGAAGTATCAAATCAAAAAGCATCCGGAAGATGCTGGATGTTTGCCGCATTAAATACATTCCGTCACAAATTAATCACAGATTTCCAATTAGAGAACTTTGAGCTTTCTCAAGCTCATACATTCTTCTGGGATAAATATGAAAAATCAAATTGGTTTATGGAACAAGTTATTGCAACAGCAGACCAAGAGTTAACTAGTCGTAAAGTTAAATTTCTTTTAGATGTACCTCAACAAGACGGTGGTCAATGGGATATGGTAGTAGCTTTATTTGACAAATATGGAGTTGTTCCAAAATCAGTTTATCCAGAATCTATTTCATCAAGTAATAGTCGAGAATTGAATCAATATCTCAATAAGTTATTGAGACAAGATGCTCAAATTTTGCGTGAGCTAATTTCGTCTGGTCAAAAAGAGGAGACTATTCAGAATAAGAAAGAAGAACTACTAACAGAAATATTCAATTTCTTAGCTATCAACCTCGGATTACCTCCTCGTCAATTTGACTTTGCATTCCGTGATAAAGATAATAATTATCAAGCAGAAAAAGCAATTACACCTAAAGCATTCTATGAAAAATATGTGGGATTAAAGCTATCTGACTATGTTTCTATTATTAATGCGCCAACAGCTGATAAACCATATGGAAAGGCATATACGGTTGAAATGCTTGGAAATGTTGTAGGTGGTCCAGAAGTTCGTTACTTAAATGTTGAGATGAACAGATTCAAAGAATTAGCTATTAAACAAATGGAAAGTGGCGAAACTGTTTGGTTTGGTTCAGATGTTGGTCAAGTATCGGATAGACAAAAGGGAATCTTAGCAACAAATACTTATGATTTTACATCAAGTATGGATATTGTTTTGAGTCAAGATAAAGCTGGTCGATTAGACTATAGTGAAAGTTTAATGACACACGCTATGGTTTTAACAGGAGTTGATTTAGATCAATATGGTACTCCAATTAAATGGAAGGTAGAAAATTCTTGGGGAGATAAGGTTGGTGAAAAGGGCTACTTTGTTGCTTCAGATGCCTGGATGGATGAGTACACTTATCAAATTGTTGTTCGAAAAGAATTTTTAGCAGAAAATGAATTAGCTGCTTTTGAAGGAGAAGCTCAGGTATTAGCACCTTGGGACCCAATGGGAGCTTTAGCAAAATAAAAAAATCGGAGATTCGGCACTGCACCCAATAAATGAGACACAAGAAAAACACTCCTGTAGAATTCTAGTAAAATAGAATCAGGAGTGTTTTATTATGTTCAAAAAAGCTTACTCGTTAGAAACCAAATTAGCCTGTATTGAAATGAAGAAATCAGGTAAGCCCAAAAAAGTTATTATGGATAGACTTGGTATTAAAAATAAAAGCCAGATATATACATGGTGGCGCTGGTATCAAAAAGGAGAAACGTATCGTTTTCATCAACCTGTAGGTAAGCAATATACTTACGGTCAAGGAATGGAACAGTTATCAGAAGTTGAGCAATTAAAACTACAAGTTGAACTTTTAAAAAAGTATCAAAGCTTGATGAGAAAATCGATAAAGTAACACTCATCAAGCTAGTTGATTACTACAGATATCAGTATCCATTAGGTTTTATTCTGGACTGTTTTAAGGTCTCACGCTCAACCTATTATCGGTGGAAATCTAATATCAAGCCTCCTATTCATGATAGTCTTATCGAAAAAGTTGAAGAGCAGAGGGTGGCTATGTCGAACTAGAATAAAGAAGTCCCCTAAATTAGGTAGGCCATACTACGTCACAGACAATAAGCTAGACCGTGACTTTAAGGCAACCAGACCATTACAAAAACTAGTTACAGATATTACTTATCTCAACTTTGGAAAAACTACCTTATACTTGTCATCTATTATGGACCTTTATAATCGTGAAATTGTGGCCTATACTATTTCAGATACACAGGACAATGATCTTGTACTTGATACCCTTAATCAACTTGATTTAGAATCAGGAGTCCTATTACACAGTGATCAAGGATCTGTCTATACATCACATGCTTACTATCTCGCTTGTATTGAAAAAGGCATTACCCGCTCAATGTCTCGAAAAGGGACACCTGCAGATAACGCCTGTATTGAATGGTTTCACTCCGCTTTAAAGACTGAAACCTTTTATCTCCAAGATAGGAGAAAACACAACAAAGTTAGTATAACAAATATTGTTAAAAATTACATAACATTTTATAATGAAACTAGAATTCAACGTCATTTAAAAAACCAATCTCCTGTTCAATTCAGAAAATTGGTTTCATAAGAGTGTTTTTCTTCTGTCCCACTATTGGGGTGCAGTGCCATTCCTCCGATTTTTTTATTTATTGACCAGCTGTTCCATTACCGTTACCATTTCATGGTCTTACGCTAGGAGTAGTATCACTCGTAGGAGGCGTAGTACTGGGATCTGTTTCAGATGCAGTCGATGAATCAGAACTTTCAGGTGTAGAAGCACTAGCACTACTTGAATTTGAATCTGATGAAGCTTTTGAGCTACTTGAATTACCATAGATGTTATTGTAAACTGAACTACCATAATTATTATTAGTGGTGTATGTTCCACTTAAATAGAGGAAGCCACCACTGCGATATAAACCAGTTGGCATTAACCAGTCTTCACTATATCCTTCAGTGACATAAGCCATCATATTACGGTATACACTTGTTGCTACCTTCAAGCCTTCTCCATACACTGGAGTTAGACGGCTTTTATAACCAGTCCAAACTGCCATGGCATATTTATTAGTAAATCCGACAAAGTTCTCGTCTGGAGCCATTGTTCCAACATAATCAGGATATAGTCCAGTTTCTGCCGAAATTTTTGCAAGCTCATCATCGGTATAGTTTGAAGTTCCTGTTTTACCAGCTTGAACAACGCCAGGAATCTGTGCATCAACCCCTGTACCATAAGTTAAAACGGTTTTCATCATATCTGTCATCATGTAGGCCGTTGTTTCTTTCATAGCACGGGAGCCTTTATTTTCAAAGACTTTTTTTGTACCATCACTAAATTCAATTTTGTTGATGTATTGAGGTTTGTAATATGTACCACCGTTTGCAAATGCAGCATAGGCTATAGCCATTTTTTCACTGCTTGCACCATACTTGTCTCCAGTACCACTGTTATTACTTGAGATAGCATTTGAATAATTCATTTCAGGATAGTCAATACCTAAACCATTCAAGAATGATTTAGCTGTTTCTAAACCTGCAGCTTCAAGTGCTCTAACTGCTGGAACATTACGTGATTGTTGGATAGCAGTTTGAATGGTCATCCAACCATTGTACTTACGATCCCAGTCATATAGTTGTGTTTGTGTTCCAGGCCAGTAGTAGATGGAGTCATTTGTTGATTGTGATGTTGAATTATATGTTCCAGATTCAATTGCTGGAGCATAAGCAGAAATTGGTTTCATAGTTGAACCCCAATCTCGGTCAGTCAGAACAGCTTGGTTTGTTCCAAATGAAACATTTGAATCTTGATTTCTACCACCTAACTGAGCAATTACATGACCATTTGTTACATCTACAATTGTTGAAGCTACTTGGAATTTATCATCAGGGTAGTAAACATAATCCTCTGTGTTATAAATATCATAAAGACGTTGTTGGGCATCAGGAACTAAATTTGTATAAACTTTAAGACCTGATGTAAAAATATCTTTATTAGTTTCGGATTTAACTTGTGCAATTGCTTGCTTCAAATAATTATCCATATATTTAGGATAACTTGAAGTCTGTTTTAAGGGTTTTAATCCATCATTGACAGGTGTGTTAATTGCTTCATCATATTCTGATTTAGTTAAATTTTTATCGTGATACATTTGTTGCAGTACCACATTACGGCGAGTAGTTGCGGCTTGAGGATTTGCATATGGATCGTACTGATTAGGTGCTTGTGGTATCCCAGCAAGTAAAGCTAGTTGAGCAAAAGATAAATCTTTTAAGTCTTTCCCATAATATGCTTTAGAAGCTGTTAACATACCATAGTTCCCATTTCCCATATAAACTTTATTGATATAGAAAGTTAGGATTTCTTGCTTAGTATATTTTCTTTCCATTTTAAGTGATAGCCAAACTTCTTGAGCTTTACGTTTCAATGTTTGGTCAGATTCCTTAGTAGAGAAATAAGCTAACTTGATAAGCTGTTGGTCTAAAGTTGAACCACCTTGAGTAGTAGAGCTGGTTAAGTTATGGAAAGCTGCTCCCAGAATACGATATAAGTCCACTCCTCGATGATTGAAGAAACGTTTATCTTCAATTGAAGTGATGGCATTAACCAAATTTAACGGAATGCTGTCAGCTGTAACGTTTTCTCGTTTTTCAGACCCGAGGTCAGCAATTAATTTATTGTTTGCATCATAAACCAAGCTGGAATTAGTTGACTTAAGTGATGTTTCTGAAAGTTTTGGAGCTGAACTTACATAAAATGCGAATAAAAGTCCGCCGAAAAGAATTGAAATAATGATAAAACTAAGGATACCTGCGATTGCATATTTTAGTATTTTTCTAACTGTTGGATTTTTGATTTTAATCACCGCCTATAAAATTTTCTTCTATAATATCTAAGTAAGGAACCTGGGGAAAGGCTCCAATAATTATCGGGAAACTGTTTTTTTTGATATAATCAAGTGGCATTGACTTGTTGCCCTTATCAATTTGATAAAAAGCTATCAATTTTTCAGCTGGAAGATAATATGTTTCTTTTAGGGTTGAAAAGTGTAAAAGGACAAAGCAAATTCCCTTTTGTTCTAAAACCGAAGCCATATGCTCTATCTGATGTGCATGGAAATTCTTCATGGGCATGGCCGTTTTTTGCCGTGTTTCCTTGGCTTCGAAATCTATATAGTACCCTTTATATACACCGGAATAGTCAGTAGTGGAAGCTTGTCTGAAATAAGCTTCGACAATTTTGGCTCGACTTCGATGTGGATAGTCAACTTTGACAATTTGTATTGGTGTAGGTTTTTTATGGATAACAGCAAGATGTCGAGAGAGGTAATAATCATTTGTGGCATTAATTGCTGCTTCAAATGACATCCCACGATTTGCAAAATCAACTTTTGACTCTTTTTTCTTTGTTTGAACAGGGCTTGCATTTTTCCGTTTAAGATGATGAGGGTAGTTAACCATTGTTCTCCTATCTTCATTGACTTAATGAGAAATTTAAGCATTCTTATTATATCATAATTTCTGAAAGGTTTACATAAAATGACTGCAATTCTAATCAGTGGCTATAGGAGTTCCGATTTAGGAATATTTCAAGATAAAGATAAGCGAATTCCATATATCAAAATAGCTATAAAGAAAGATATTATTGCATATATAGAAGAAGGAATTGAATGGTTTATCTTTACTGGTAACTTAGGATTTGAATATTGGGCTCTTGAGGTTTGTCAAGAATTAAAAAATGATTACCCTATTAATTTGGCAACAATATTTATCTTTGAAAATCACGGTGAGAATTGGAACGAGAGTAACCAGAATAAGTTACGTGTCTTTCGTCAAGTTGATTTTGTTAAATATTGTTTTCCGTCATATGAAAATCCAGGCCAGTTTAAACAATACAATCAGTTTTTAGCGGATAATACAGATAAAGCTTACATCTTTTATGATGAAGAAAATGTCACAAATTTGAAGTATCTAGTTAAATTTTTAAAAGCACAACCAGGCTATTTAGTTGATTCGTTAACCTTTGAACGACTTAATGAAATAGTAGAAGATCAGTAATCTTATTTTAATAGTAATAACTATTTTAATACTTGCTTTTTAGTTTGTTTTTCTGTATGATTAATAGTGATATCAGAATTCTGACATCAGAGAAGAAAGACCGGTCGGAGAGTATAGAATGACAAGTATTATTTATAGTCCAAAGGACATTTTTGAACAAGAATTTAAAACAAGTATGCGGGGCTTTGATAAAAAAGAAGTTGATGAATTTTTAGACAATGTTATCAAAGATTATGAAACATATATTGCTGAAATTGAAGGATTGAAATCTGAAATTGAACAGTTGAGACGCCAAGGAAATCAAGCTCGAAGTAACATTCAAGAAGAACGTCCTGCTCCTGTTCAACCAACTAGAGTGACTCAAACAGCCACTAATTTTGATATATTAAAACGCATTAGCCGACTTGAAAAAGAAGTTTTTGGCAAACAAATTGTAGAGTAATAAGCTAATGTGCAATTTTTGGATAATCGCGTAGTATTTCAATACTATGAGGAAAGTCCATGCTAGCACCGGCTGTGATGCCGGTAGTGTTTGTGCTAGGCGAAAAAATAAGCCTAGGGATGCAGAAATGCATTACGGCGAAAGAACGAGCTAAGTCTTCGGATATGTTTTAGTATTTCTGAAAGTGCCACAGTGACGCAGTTTCTATGGAAACGTAGGAAATGGAACGCGGTAAACCCCTCAAGCTAGCAACCCAAACTTTGGTCGGGGCATGGAATAGATTGGAAACAAGAACGAGCTATTCTGACTGTTATACGGTAGACAGATGATTATCGAAGGAGATGATACCTAGTCATCTCTGGAACAAAACATGGCTTATAGAAAATTGCATAATAGGTTAAGCTAGCTATTGCTAGCTTTTATTTAATTAAGAGAAAGAAATTTGAAATGAAACAAAATTTTAAACTGGTTGCAACAGTTGCCGCAGGTCTTGAATCTGTAGTTGGAAAAGAAATCAAAAACCTTGGTTTTGATTGTAAAGTTGAAAATGGTAAGGTCTTTTTTGATGGTGATGTAGAAGCTATCATTAAAACCAATTTATGGTTACGTGCTGCCGATAGAATTAAAATTATCGTTGGTCAGTTTCCAGCCCGTACTTTTGAAGAACTCTTTCAAGGGGTAACCAATTTAGATTGGGAAGACTATATTCCACTGGGAGCTAAGTTTCCAATTGCTAAAGCGAAATGTGTTAAATCTAAATTGCATAACGAACCAAGTGTTCAAGCTATTACCAAAAAAGCTGTTGTTAAAAAACTTCAGAAACATTACCATCGTCCCGAGGGTGTCCCTCTACAAGAGATTGGTGCAGAGTTCAAATTAGAAGTTTCCATTCTTAAAGATGTGGCGACAATTATGATTGATACAACTGGTACAAGTTTATTTAAGCGTGGGTACCGTAGTCAAAAAGGTGGCGCACCAATTAAAGAAAATATGGCAGCAGCCATCTTAGCTTTAACAAATTGGTACCCTGATAAGCCCTTGATTGATCCAACTTGTGGTTCTGGTACATTTTGTATTGAAGCAGCTTTAATTGGGATGAATATTGCACCAGGATTTAATCGCTCATTTGCTTGTGAAGAGTGGAATTGGGTAGATAAAGACTTAGTTGAAAAAGTCAGAAATGAAGCAGACGAACAAGCTAATTACGATGTTAAATTAGATATTTCAGGCTTTGATATCGATGCCCGTCTAATTGAGATTGCTAAAGAAAATGCTGTTGAGGCAGGTTTAGCAGATGTCATTACCTTTAAACAGATGCGTTTACAAGACTTGAAAACTGATAAAGTTAATGGTGTACTGATTTCTAATCCACCATATGGTGAACGATTACTGGATGACAAAGCTGTTGACATTTTGTATAATGAAATGGGTCAATCCTTTGCACCACTAAAAACATGGAGCCAATTCATATTAACTAGTGATGAAAATTTTGAAAAGAAATTTGGAAGAAAAGCGGATAAAAAACGTAAACTTTATAACGGCACCTTAAAAGTAGATTTATATCAATTTTATGGTGAGCGTGTGAAGAGAAATCTTGCAGAGAGGTAATATCGTGTCAGAAGAAAATAAAGATTTTGAAATTAACCAAGAAGGTCAGTCCCTTGATATAGATCAAGCTAAAAATATGACTGTTGGTGAAGCAGTTCGTAAGGATTCAGAAATCAAAGCAGGCGTGACTGAAAATGATAATATCCTTGATAAGTATATTAAACAGCATAGAGAAGAAGTGGCATCACAAAAATTTGATACCAAATATTCTGACTTAGAAACGCTTGATACAGAAACACTTGATAACTTTATTAAAAAACAACGAGAAGAACTGTCGAAATCTGAACAAGAAGAAATAATTTCAGAAGAGCCAAATCAAACTGAAGAAGATTCAGGTGCTGCTGGCGCAGCAATCGCTGGCGCTGGTGCTGGAATTGGTGCATCAACTCTCGCTTCTGATCCAGTAGTTGCTGAAGATAAAAATGAAGCAGTGTCAGAATCAACTGAGTCAAGACAAAGTATTCTTGCTGATAATGAAAAGCCTAGAAAATCTTCTGGCAAGATGAAAAAAATTCTAGCAAGTTTGCTCGCGTTAATTCTATTAATCTTAGCTATCTTCTTTGGAATGGATTATCTAAAAGGGTCATCCACAAGTACAAAGACAGATCCTTCAACAAAACAAACTACTAGTAAAAAAGAAAAATCGTCAAGCGCAGCAATAGCCAAAAAGAAAAACAAAGCATTTACAGATGTTTATGCCGGTTTCTTTACTGATGAGAAAAAAGATAAGTTGAAAAATGAATCTTTTGCAAAATTAGGCGATTTGGAAACAGCTCTTAAAGATTTAAAAGGTACTGCATATTACGACAAAGCTAAAGAAAAATTTGATGCTTTGAAAAAGCAAGTTACAGCTATCGAGGCCGTTAATGGTAAATTCTCTACTGAGGCCATTAAAGATGGTAAGAAAATTAGCGCTACCGTTAAGTCAAATGCCAAGTTTGATGATTTGAAAGATGATTTAGTTAATACTGGTAATCCAAGTTTAGATCTCTTAATTCAATCGGCAATTAAAGACGGTCGTGATCAATTGAGTAAAAAAGCTGAGGCAGAAAAGGCGGCTGCAAGCAAAAAAGCTGAAGAAGATAAGAAAGCTGCTGATGCTGCAGAACAACAAGGTCAAGCAAACGCTGCTGCAAGTGCTAATCAAGCTGCAGGTTCAACCACTAACAATGGTTCATCTGCAAATACCAATAATGCAGCTCCAAGTACACAAATTCCTTCAGGTAACTATTCAGGTCTTCAACGAGATTTATCTCGTGTCCCTTATAATAGCGCTGTGATCGCAGATACAACTAATCCTGCTTGGCTATTTAGCCCAGGTATTCTAGAAAAAGTTGTTGCAACAGCTCAAGCTCGTGGTTATATTTCAGGAAATAATTATATCTTAGAACCAGTAAACATTGTAAATGGTAATGGTTACTACAATATGTTTAAAGCTGACGGAACTTATTTGTTCTCTATCAACTGCAAAACTGGATTCTTTGTGGGTAACGCCAAAGGACATTCAGACGGTTTAGATTATTAAAAAAGAGAGAAGGAAACTTCTCTTTTTTATTTTATGACAGTTTAGGTCGTATATTAACCGTTTAGGATGAATCGTTCATAATCAGGCAGTAAATGATACACTTCGTTTGATTACCCAACATATTCTTCGGAGGTTTTTAAGGAAGTATTTTATAAGAATAAACTTGTTAAAGTTTGGCAAATTTCAAAAGAGGGAGCACAACTAAAGCGGGTTCCAGCGGCTTTTGAAAGAAATTATTTCCAATGGATTGATAATTATGTTCGTAATTTTATGGTTGGGCTTGACCCAGATGCTTCTACAAATACAAAAAATGGTTTGATTGGTTATACTGCTGGTGGTGGCTTTGCGGGCTATCATATGTATCAAAATGCCTATATTGGAGACTGCTTTGATGCAAAAAATCATTAGATTATCAGTGCTACTATTTTGCTAAACATTATCAAGTCAAGACAGAAAAAGAGGCTGGGACAAAAGTCTTCATAACTAATAAAAACAGAGAGTCACGTTTGATGTGATTCTCTGTTTTTAATTTCTTATCATTCTCTTATTGTATTTCAGTAGATTATTGGCCATGAGGACCAATCCCATATCAATTTTTACTTTCCCTTTTCCTCTCAGGTTACAACGTTTGTAACCTAAACAAGCCTTTATCTGACCAAAGACAGGTTCTACACCAATCTTTCGTTTTGCAAAGATGTGACTGCCTTCTTCAGATAAAAGCGCTTGACTCTCTTTTCTTTTTAACTCTTGGTATCTCTGATTCACATAAAGACATTTCTGAGGGGCTAAATCAGGATATTCTGCCCTATAAACTCTGCTCTCTTGTTGGAATCCAGTAGATGTTCTAGTCTGTTTGATATAGTCAAAATGATAATCCCAACCATCCGGATGCGTGTAGGTATCACTGACCTCATCGTAAAACCAATTATCTAGATTCTTTGTGGATTGTCTCTTCTTTCTTTTCTGTTCCTTATCAAACATGCCATATTTAATCAGGTGCTCAACTCCAAGTTGGTCAAGTCTGGTTAAGTTTTCTTCACTACCATAACCTGCATCCGCAACAACCATCTTGAGGTCATGGGGATAACTATCTAATAGTGGAATGAGTGTTGTGGTATCGGTTGGGTTTGGAAAGATATCATAATGAAGGACAAACTGATTTTCCGTGGCGATTTGAAGATTATAACCTGCTTTAAGTTGCCCATTCCTCATATGGTCATCTCTCATCCGCATAAAGGTGGCGTCTGTATCTGTTTTGGAGAAGCTATTGCGACCATCGAAGGTAGAGTGATAGAATTCATATTTCTCAGCCCGCACTGAAAAATCATCCTTAACCTTTCGTAGGACCTTCTTAAGTTTTCGGCGTTTGACTTTTCGTGTATCCTGACCTTTGACAGGTTCCTCCTCAATGACTTGATTTAACTCTGCCAATTCTTCTTCGATAATTTGAGCAAATGCGGTCAACTGTTCAGCAGTTACTGGTTCTTGTTCATCTAGATTAATCGCCTCGTTAATCAAGGGGCTAACTTCTTCTTGAAAATAGCTGTGTAGGTCATCTTGAAGCTTGGCAGAGAATTTATCAGTCGCTTTCTTCCAGACAAAGCTGTATTTATTGGCATTGGCTTCAATCTTAGTGCCGTCAATATAGAGACAGTCTAGAGTAACTAAATCCGCCATCTTGAGACGAAGATTTAGTTCGATGAATAACTCTCTGATTAAGTTTTCCATTTCTTTGGCCACACGGAAGCGATTAATGGTTCGATAACTAACGACCAGTTGACCAGTCAGATACTGCATAGCTATGTTTTCCAACATTAATTTTTCAATTTTGCGACCAGAGAAGACTCCTTGAGTATAAGCGAACAAGAGAGCAGATAATAACAATTTAGGGTGATAAGAAGGACGACCAAAGGTCGAGTAAAAGTCAGTAAAACAATTTTCTTCCAAATCATTTACCACTTTTTCGATAGTAAAGACAATATGGTCTGGTGGCAAGAAATAGGCAATTTCTAATGGTAAAGTTGTTTGATTTGTGTTATAGTGAATATGCATGAGGTAGCCTTTCTAAAGTGTTTTTAGACAATTCTATTTTATCAAGACTATCGCAACCATGCAAAAAGCAACGGCAAAAACCGTTGCTTTTTTGTTATAGTCGTGTAGAATTTTGTCCCAGACTCTTTTTAGAAAACAAATTCTAAATGAATTTGATCAAATTTTTTGCGTAAATGATTCAATAAATCTGCCTTTTTTAAAGCAAACTGTTTGATAATGTAATGACTTTCAAGATCTAAAATTAATATTCTGACGTTTATTTGCATTCCTTGTTTATGAACAAAAATGTCATAATCATCTTGATATTCCTTTAGATGGTGATTAACGACATAAACGATTGCTTCTTCAAGTTTATCATTTTGAACTGTTGAATAGGCAAATTCTTTAAAGGAATGGATTAATATCGTTAGAGGCTCTTTAAAGGAAAGTAGCACTAATATTACCGTGATAAAAAAATCACCTGTGTAATGGAAAAAGCCCAGTTGTCCATCTTGACTGATGAAATTTAGTAGAAAAACGGTTATTCCGATACCAATGGAGATAAGACCGTCAACTAAATTTGCCTTGCTTTCAGCATGTAAAATTGTACTAAGATTATTGATTGCCTTATTTTTTCGATGGTTATAGTAGGAAAGGACGAAACAAATTATACCTGTAATAATTGTATAAGGTAAAACGGGTCCCGTGTGGATGAGTTCACCTTCACCATATGTAAAATATGAATAAGCGACTGCGCCACTTTCAAGAAGTGCAATCAGCAGTAACATTAAAGTAGCTATTGATTTTAATACCCCAAATAATGGCTCCAAGAAATAGAGACCCCTAGGAAAATTGTCAGTTTTTTTGTGGCTATTTTTACTAATATAGATAGCAGCAATTGAAGAAACAAGTCCAATGACTGAAAAGACACTATCTAATAAAAGTGCGTTTAATCCCGTGATAATATAAATAAAAATACCAGCGAAAGCATTAATGCCATTAACAATTGAAGAGATTAAAAGTGCTTTTTTTTCTATATTTTTGTAGTTCATTTTTCCTCCTTTTTAATAATTATAATATTATTATATCATGAGAAAATTAAAAAAACAAAAGTGACTCTTAAAGCTCTACTTGAAGAAGTCTCTTTTAGACAAAATAATAAAAGAAGAGTCTGGGACAAAATTCTACACGACTATAACAAAAAAGCAACGGTTTTTGCCGTTGCTTTTTGCATGGTTGCGATAGTCTTGATAAAATAGAATTGTCTAAAAACACTTTAGAAAGGCTACCTCATGCATATTCACTATAACACAAATCAAACAACTTTACCATTAGAAATTGCCTATTTCTTGCCACCAGACCATATTGTCTTTACTATCGAAAAAGTGGTAAATGATTTGGAAGAAAATTGTTTTACTGACTTTTACTCGACCTTTGGTCGTCCTTCTTATCACCCTAAATTGTTATTATCTGCTCTCTTGTTCGCTTATACTCAAGGAGTCTTCTCTGGTCGCAAAATTGAAAAATTAATGTTGGAAAACATAGCTATGCAGTATCTGACTGGTCAACTGGTCGTTAGTTATCGAACCATTAATCGCTTCCGTGTGGCCAAAGAAATGGAAAACTTAATCAGAGAGTTATTCATCGAACTAAATCTTCGTCTCAAGATGGCGGATTTAGTTACTCTAGACTGTCTCTATATTGACGGCACTAAGATTGAAGCCAATGCCAATAAATACAGCTTTGTCTGGAAGAAAGCGACTGATAAATTCTCTGCCAAGCTTCAAGATGACCTACACAGCTATTTTCAAGAAGAAGTTAGCCCCTTGATTAACGAGGCGATTAATCTAGATGAACAAGAACCAGTAACTGCTGAACAGTTGACCGCATTTGCTCAAATTATCGAAGAAGAATTGGCAGAGTTAAATCAAGTCATTGAGGAGGAACCTGTCAAAGGTCAGGATACACGAAAAGTCAAACGCCGAAAACTTAAGAAGGTCCTACGAAAGGTTAAGGATGATTTTTCAGTGCGGGCTGAGAAATATGAATTCTATCACTCTACCTTCGATGGTCGCAATAGCTTCTCCAAAACAGATACAGACGCCACCTTTATGCGGATGAGAGATGACCATATGAGGAATGGGCAACTTAAAGCAGGTTATAATCTTCAAATCGCCACGGAAAATCAGTTTGTCCTTCATTATGATATCTTTCCAAACCCAACCGATACCACAACACTCATTCCACTATTAGATAGTTATCCCCATGACCTCAAGATGGTTGTTGCGGATGCAGGTTATGGTAGTGAAGAAAACTTAACCAGACTTGACCAACTTGGAGTTGAGCACCTGATTAAATATGGCATGTTTGATAAGGAACAGAAAAGAAAGAAGAGACAATCCACAAAGAATCTAGATAATTGGTTTTACGATGAGGTCAGTGATACCTACACGCATCCGGATGGTTGGGATTATCATTTTGACTATATCAAACAGACTAGAACATCTACTGGATTCCAACAAGAGAGCAGAGTTTATAGGGCAGAATATCCTGATTTAGCCCCTCAGAAATGTCTTTATGTGAATCAGAGATACCAAGAGTTAAAAAGAAAAGAGAGTCAAGCGCTTTTATCTGAAGAAGGCAGTCACATCTTTGCAAAACGAAAGATTGGTGTAGAACCTGTCTTTGGTCAGATAAAGGCTTGTTTAGGTTACAAACGTTGTAACCTGAGAGGAAAAGGGAAAGTAAAAATTGATATGGGATTGGTCCTCATGGCCAATAATCTACTGAAATACAATAAGAGAATGATAAGAAATTAAAAACAGAGAATCACATCAAACGTGACTCTCTGTTTTTATTAGTTATGAAGACTTTTGTCCCAGCCTCTTTTTAGATAAAATGACGATTAAAAGCATCATCCGAGATGCCTTGTGAGAGAATCAATTTTGCCCATTCTTTGGCAGAAAAGAGGCTGTGATCCTTATAATTTCCACAAGACTCAATTGTTGTTCCAGGTACATCTTCCCAAGTAATTTCATCAGCAATTTCTTCTAAACAAGATTTAATCACATTGGCAATTTCCGATGCAGAGTGTTGTCCCCACATAATCAAATGAAAGCCTGTACGACAACCAAAGGGTGAACAATCAATCATTCCGTCTATCCTTTGACGAATCAGTTTGGCTAACAAATGTTCAATTGTATGCAGTCCTGCAGTTTCAATAGAATTATGATTTGGTTGGACTAAACGTATATCAAAATTAGTAATGATGTCACCTTTAGGTCCTTTATCCTCCGAAATTAATCGAATATACGGTGCTGTGACAATTGTATGATCTAATTCAAAACTTTCTACAATAACTTCTTTTACCATACAAAGACTCCTCTTCATTTTTTGATACTATCATACCATAAAATAGGTCATTATTGAGTATTGACCATTTCACTTTTGGAAAATGCAGAGCAAATTATAAGTAGCTAGTAGCTATGATGAAAAGTTCGGCTAAAAACGTACTTACAGAAACTGTAATAATAGTTCCTTTAAAGGTATTTGATACAATATTTTGCAGAATATTAGGCTACTTTGTCAGTAAAGTCAACCACACATAAATTGTAACCATATTAACAATTCGATCGAAATTTTTCTTTTATTATGTGGAAAACCAGTGTCATTACAAATAAAAGTTATATCCATTATTCTTCTTTCGATTAGAGCACCATTCATCTTTCATGGGCTTTCATTTATCATAAATCCACCAACTATTTATCGTATCGCCCTCTTTTATATGAGATATAGTTTCTTGAATTGCCATTTCTTTTGTTACGTTTTCATCCGTAAGTCGATATTTTATAAATATTTTTAGTAAATGACGATAGAAATTCGACTTAAAAAAAGGGAATTTTAATGTATTCCTAAGTTTAATTTGTAAAAATTTTTGGAGTTCTTTTGTCTTATTCGACATGTTAATTCTTTAGTGAGATTTCTGTAAGACTAATATGTTAATTTTTATGGTAAATAGGCAGTATTGTTTTTCTATAGTCCTATAAAAATTTTTGATAGGCATTCAATTGTTCAAAACTTAAAAACGTGTCTTAATATGTAATAAAAAAACAAGAATAAAATAAAAGGAAGGTTTAATTGGGTATTAATCGAATTAGGTACTTTATTTCCATAAATGGCTGTAATATAAAGCTTTTGTAGTTGCAGAACTACTTTTTATTTCCAAATCTACCTTAAGTATTGTAATTATCGATTTTGAAAAGTGCGAGGGTTTAAATTTCTTTAAAAGAGAAAAGGAAGAATAGTTGGGTTAACTTATAATGGACAAAATTAATTTAAGGATGGCAAAAGCGGACTTATTGAATACAATCAGATGTTTGTGAGACTTCATCAACATCTAAAGAATGTTTCTGATAATAATCATAATGTATTGCTCAATTTTCCGAGATAGATTACTTATAAATATACTTCAAGTGATTTCGACTGTATCAGAATGAAACAAACGAGAATTTGGTAGGTTCAATTAACATGACTACGAAAAGTTAGGTATAGTAAAATAGAAGCTTGTATAATGGATAGTCATCTTCAATCTTTTCTAAATAACGATATTAATAATTAAATTAGGTATCATTTTTGTTAACGCTTTTAAGTGTTGGAATTGTTTTAAAGGTCATTTTGTGGTAAACTTAATTATAGTTTTCCATGAGGAAACTAATAAAAATTGAGGTATATATGATGGTTAATATTATTTTATTAATTGTTTGTACCCTCATTGGTTTGATACTAGGTTATGTAATTATTTCGCTTAAGTTAAAATCAGCGAAAGAAAATGCAGACTTGACTCTTTTAAATGCAGAACAAGAAGCTGTAAATATCCGAAGCAAAGCAGAAGAAGAAGCTTCTACAATTAAGAAAACAGCAGAACGTGAAACAAAAGCGAGTCGTAAAGAAATGCTTTTGGAAGCAAAAGAAGAATCAAGAAAATATCGTGAAGAAATTGAACAAGAATTTAAATCTGAAAGACAAGAGCTTAAACAGTTAGAAACACGTTTAACCGAACGTGCCTTTTCTCTTGACCGAAAAGATGAAAATTTGTCAACTAAAGAGAAGGTTCTTGATAGTAAAGAACAAAGTCTGACCGATAAATCTAAACATATTGATGAGCGTCAAACACAAGTTGAAAAACTTGAAGAAGAGAAAAAAGAAGAACTACAACGTGTAGCAGCGATGACAATTGCTGAAGCTCGCGAAGTAATCTTGATGGAAACTGAGAATAAATTATCTCAGGAAATTGCAACACGTATTCGTGATGCAGAACGTGAAATCAAAGATAGAACTGATAAGACAGCTAAAGATTTGCTAGCACAAGCTATGCAACGGATGGCAGGAGAGTATGTCACTGAACAAACGATAACAAGTGTTCATTTGCCAGATGATAACATGAAAGGTCGTATTATTGGTCGTGAAGGACGCAATATTCGTACACTTGAAAGCCTCACAGGTATTGATGTTATTATTGATGATACACCGGAAGTTGTTGTCCTTTCAGGCTTTGATCCGATTCGTCGTGAGATTGCTCGAATGACTTTGGAATCATTGATTGCAGATGGTCGCATTCATCCAGCTCGGATTGAAGAATTGGTTGAGAAAAACCGTTTGGAAATGGATAACCGGATTCGTGAATATGGTGAAGCAGCAGCTTATGAAATTGGAGCACCAAATCTTCATCCTGATTTAATTAAAATTATGGGCCGTCTTCAATTTAGAACATCTTATGGGCAAAATGTCCTTCGACATTCAGTTGAAGTTGGTAAGTTAGCTGGAATTTTAGCTGGTGAACTTGGTGAAAATGTAGCACTAGCTCGACGTGCTGGTTTCTTACATGATATGGGGAAAGCAATTGACCGTGAGGTTGAAGGTAGTCACGTTGAAATTGGGACAGAATTTGCTCGTAAATATAAAGAACATCCAGTAGTTGTAAATACTATTGCAAGTCACCATGGTGATGTTGAACCAGAATCTGTCATTGCAGTAGTTGTCGCTGCTGCGGATGCTTTGAGTTCGGCGAGACCTGGTGCACGTAATGAATCTATGGAAAATTATATTCAACGCCTTCGTGATTTAGAAGAGATTGCCAATGGCTTTGATGGAGTTCAAACTAGCTTCGCTTTACAAGCAGGCCGAGAAATTCGAATCATGGTTCAACCAGAAAAAATCAGTGACGATCAAGTTGTTATTCTTTCACACAAAGTTCGTGAGAAAATTGAAAATAATCTAGATTATCCAGGGAATATTAAAGTAACAGTTATTCGTGAAATGCGTGCAATTGATTATGCAAAATAAAAGAGGAGTTATCCTCTTTTTTTGTTTTCCTAACTTGCGCAATTATTGGCTTGAAAATCATGCTTTATCATGATAAACTATTAGAAAGCAATTATTAAGGAGAACATAATGTCCGAACGTGGTTTGTTAATCGTCTTTTCTGGACCATCTGGTGTTGGTAAGGGGACGGTCAGACATGAGATTTTCTCAACCCCCGATCATAAATTTGAATATTCAGTTTCGATGACCACACGTGCACAAAGACCTGGAGAGGTTGATGGTGTAGATTATTACTTCCGTACACGTGATGAGTTTGAAGAATTAATAAAAAGTGGTCAAATGTTAGAATATGCAGAGTATGTGGGTAATTATTATGGAACACCGCTCAGCTATGTTAACGAAACTCTTGATAAAGGGATAGACGTCTTCTTAGAGATTGAAGTTCAAGGCGCCCTACAAGTTAAAAGCAAAGTGCCAGATGGCGTTTTTATTTTCTTAACTCCTCCAGATTTGGAAGAATTAGAAGATCGTCTGGTAGGTCGCGGAACAGATAGTCAAGAAGTGATTGCTCAGCGCATTGAACGTGCTAGAGAAGAAATTGCCTTGATGAGAGAATACGACTATGCAGTTGTAAATGATCAAGTACCATTAGCTGCAGAACGTGTCAAACAAATTATTGAAACAGAACATTTTAGAGTTGAGCGTGTTATTGGTCGCTATGACAAAATGATTTCGAATACAAAGCCAATCCGTTGATAGAATAGAAAAGAGTTAAATCCAATGATGTTAAAACCTTCAATTGATACTTTACTAGATAAAGTACCATCAAAATATTCCTTAGTGATCTTACAAGCTAAACGGGCTCATGAACTTGAAGCTGGTGCAAATCCAACCCAGGGCTTCAAATCAGTAAAATCAACTTTACAAGCCTTAGAAGAAATTGAGTCAGGAAATGTTGTTATTCATCCAGACCCATCAGCAAAACGTGCAGCAGTTAGAGCAAAAATTGAAGCTGAACGCATTGCAAAAGAAGAAGAAGAACGCAAGATTAAAGAACAAATTGCAAAAGAAAAAGAAGAAGAAGGAGAAAAAATCTAAGGTTGATGAAATCTTAGTTTTTTTCATTTAAGTAGTATGGAAAGGAGAATTGATGAGAGTTGCCCATATAATTGTAGATATCCCTTTAATGCAAACGGATAAACCTTTTAGTTATGCAATACCGGACCAACTGATTGGACTGGTTGAACTAGGTTCCCGAGTACACGTACCGTTTGGGAAAAGTAATCGCTTGTTACAAGGCTTTATCGTTGGTTTTTCTAACCTTGATGGAGACTATAAAGAGATAAGTGACTTACTGGATGTAGATCCAGTTCTAAATTCAGAACAGTTACAACTTGCAGACTCTTTAAGAAAAACAGTTTTTTCTTATAAAATTACTCTCCTCAAAGCTATGCTTCCCAATCTTCTAAATTCGCATTATGATAAAGAATTGCAAGTTACAGAAAATACAAGTTTGCAAGAAAGAAATCTTATTTTTAATCATAAATCAAGTGTCTTGATGTCACAATTAACTAGTGACCAAGAAGCGTTGGCACTTAAAGCAATCAAAAATGGTCGTATTGAAATGACCTATCTGGCTAAAGATAAAAAAACGATCAAAACAGTTTCCTATTATAAGGTAAACAAACAATTATTAATGGCTTCAGAAATCTCAGCCCGTGCAAAAAAGAAATTGCAACTTAAAGATTTTCTATTAAGTCATTCAGAAGATGGCAAGTTAAGTGATTTGCGTAAAGATTATTCGAGTGATGTGGTCAAATATTTTGTTAGCAATCACTTAATTGATTCATATGAGGAAGCTGTCAATCGAAGTGATGCTTATTTTGAAAAGGTTGAGTCTTCTCACTTTTTAAAGCTGAATCACCAACAAGAAACTGCTGTTCAAGAGATTACTCAGGCTATTGGGAAAGATTCTAATCCTTTCCTAATTGAAGGAATTACGGGTTCAGGTAAAACGGAGGTATACTTACATACAATTGATCGTGTCCTTAAAATGGGAAAAACAGCTATTGTCCTAGTTCCTGAGATATCTTTGACACCACAAATGACCAACCGATTTATTTCACGTTTTGGGAAACTGGTTGCTATTATGCACTCGGGCTTATCCGACGGCGAAAAGTTTGATGAGTGGAAAAAAATCAAGACTGGCCAAGCACGAGTAGTTGTTGGTGCGCGCTCAGCTATTTTTGCACCCTTAGAAAATATCGGGGCTATCATCATTGATGAGGAACATGAGTCAACTTATAAGCAAGAATCTAATCCACGCTACCATGCACGAGATGTGGCTTTATTGAGGGCAAAATTCCATCAAGCTGTATTAGTTTTAGGATCTGCAACACCAAGTATCGAAAGTAGGGCTCGAGCTAGTCGAGGCTTATACCATTTTATTGAATTGACGCAACGTGCCAATCCTTTGGCTAAAATTCCAGAAGTGGAAGTTGTTGATTTTAGAGACTATATTGGTAAACAATCACTTAGTAACTACACGCCTTATTTGTTAGACAAAATTAAAGACCGTTTGCAAAAAAATGAGCAGGTTGTTTTGATGCTTAATAGACGTGGTTATTCAAGCTTCATCATGTGTCGTGATTGTGGTTATGTTGATGGTTGTCCAAATTGTGACATTTCTTTGACCCTTCATATGGACACAAAGTCTATGAATTGTCATTATTGTGGTTTCCAAAAGGAAATTCCGAGAATTTGTCCAAATTGTCAAAGTAAGAGTATCCGCTATTATGGGACGGGTACACAAAAAGCTTACGATGAATTGCTAGAAGCAATTCCTGAAGCGCGGATCCTCCGAATGGATGTTGATACGACTCGTAAAAAAGGAAGCCATGAGAAAATTCTTGCGCAATTTGGAAATCATGAGGCTGATATCTTATTAGGTACTCAAATGATTGCTAAAGGTTTAGATTTTCCTAATGTCACTTTAGTCGGTGTTTTAAATGCTGATACCTCTTTAAACTTGCCGGATTTTAGGTCTTCTGAGAAGACCTTTCAGTTGTTGACACAGGTTGCAGGTCGTGCGGGACGGGCAGAAAAACCCGGTGAGGTTTTAATTCAAACTTATAATCCCAATCATTATGCCATCCAAATGGCTAAAAATCAGGATTATGAAGCATTTTATACTTATGAAATGGGCATTCGTCAAAAGATGGCTTATACACCATATTATTTTACAGTTGGTATAACCTTATCCTTGAAAGACGAACAAGAATTAGTTATAAAATCTTATCAAGTTATGTCCATATTAAAAGAAAACTTATCTGACAAAATTAAGATTTTAGGTCCTACACCTAAACCGGTCGCACGGACGCATAATTTATACCATTATCAAATAATTGTAAAATATCGTTTTGAGAATAATTTAGAAGAGACATTAAATACTATTCTAGATTGGACGCAAGCAAAAGGAAATAAAGATTTAAAAGTGATTATTGACCAAGAACCGCAAAATTTTATGTAAAATAATTATAGAATAGATTCTTACTAAAATAGTAAGTATTAAGGAAGGTCACATGACAAAAATATTATTTATGGGAACCCCCCAATTTTCTGCTACAGTATTGCAAGGCATTTTAGATGATGGCAAGTATGATATTTTAGCAGTTGTAACACAACCAGACCGAGCAGTTGGTCGCAAAAAAGAAATCAAAATGACACCAGTTAAAGAAGTTGCTTTAGCCAACCAATTACCAATTTATCAACCTGAGAAATTATCTGGATCAAAAGAACTAGAAGATATTATGGCATTGGGTGCAGATGGCATTATCACAGCCGCCTTTGGTCAATTTTTACCAAGCAAATTACTCAATTCAGTTGACTTTGCTTTAAATGTTCATGCCTCACTATTACCAAAATATCGTGGAGGGGCACCAATTCATTACGCTATTATTAATGGCGAAAAAGAGGCTGGTGTGACTATCATGGAAATGGTCAAGGAGATGGATGCTGGCGATATGGTGTCAAAAGCTAGTACACCAATCACAGAAACTGATAATGTTGGAACCATGTTTGAGAAATTAGCCGTTATTGGGCGTGATTTATTACTTGAAACTTTACCCGCATATTTATCAGGTGAGTTAAAGCCAACAACTCAGGATCATTCTCAAGCGACCTTCTCACCAAATATTTCTTCTGAAGAAGAAAAAATTGATTGGTCAAAAACTGCGCGAGATGTATTCAATCAAGTTCGTGGAATGAATCCATGGCCAATTGCCCACACCTATCTCTCAGGCCAACGTTTTAAGTTGTATGAAGTTGAAGTGGTTGATGGTCAGGGACAGCCAGGTCAAATTATTGCTAAAAACAAGAAAAGTCTGGTGGTTGCTGCAGGGAAACAAGCTGTCGCATTAAAATTAGTTCAGCCTGCTGGCAAGCCTAAAATGGGAATTGCTGACTTTTTAAATGGTGTTGGACGGGAATTAGAAATAGGTGATCGATTTGGCCAATGATTGGAAAAAATTAGCAAGAGGAAAAGCACTAATTGTCTTAGAAGATATCTTTGAAAATGATGCCTATTCAAATCTTGCATTGAATAATCAATTAACAAATATTGCTTTATCAAGTAAGGATAAAGGTCTAATAACAGAAATAGTTTATGGAACTTTGTCTCGTAAGATGACTTTAGAATGGTATTTAGCCCACTTCATAGAAGACCGTGATAAAATTGAAAAATGGGTTTATTATTTACTGCTGCTCAGTCTTTATCAATTACTATATTTAGATAAAGTACCAGCACATGCAATTGTTAATGATGCTGTAAATATCGCCAAAAATCGAGGAAATAAACGTGGTGCTGAAAAGTACGTTAATGCTATTTTGCGACTTTTGAGTGAAAATAAAATGCCGGATATTGAAAATATCAAACGAAAAAATAAACGTTATTCAGTCAAATATTCAATGCCGACTTGGATGGTCAAAAAAATGATTGACCAATTTGGAGAAGAACGGGCTGTCAAAATCATGGAAAGTTTATTTACCCCAAGTAAAGCAAGTATTCGTGTTACAGATGATGTCTCTATTGACCAACTACAAGAAGAATTAGAAGCTGATAAGTCAGTTCTGTCACCTGTTGGTTTAACCAAATCATCAGGACATTTTGCCTCAAGTCAGGCTTTTGCCGAAGGCAAAGTGACTGTTCAAGATGAGTCAAGTCAACTTGTTGCTCCTACTTTAGAGATTAAACAAGATGATAATATCCTTGATGCTTGTAGCGCGCCTGGGGGGAAAGCCGTTCATATGGCTTCTTATTTAACAAGTGGCAAAGTTACTGCTTTGGACATATATGATCATAAATTAGAATTGGTCGTGGAAAACGCTAAAAGACTTGGCTTAAGTGAGCGTATCGACACGCAAGTATTAGATGCCCGAAAAGTTCATGAGTTTTTTCCAGCAGATTCTTTTGATAAAATCTTGGTTGATGCACCATGTTCTGGAATTGGATTAATACGACGTAAACCAGATATTAAATATAGTAAAGACTTAACAGATTTGGAAGCATTACAGGCTATTCAATTGGAGATATTGGCTAGTGTTTGTCAAACCGTACGAAAAGGTGGTATAATAACATATAGCACTTGCACAATTTTCGATGAAGAAAACTTTCAAGTCATTGAAAAATTCTTGCAAAGTCATTCAAATTTTGAACAAGTAAAACTAAACCATACACAAGCGGATATTGTTAAAGATGGCTGTATTGTTATTACACCTGAACAATATCAGACTGACGGATTCTTTATTGGACAAGTTAGACGCGTCTTGTAGTATTTAGGAGGAAACTGACTCTGTCAGACGGACACATATGAAAATTTCATTAATTACTGATATTGGGCAAAAACGCTCAAATAATCAAGATTTTATCAATAAATTTGATAATAAAAAAGGGATTACCTTAGTTATCTTAGCTGATGGTATGGGTGGTCACCGAGCTGGTAATATTGCCAGTGAAATGACTGTTACAGACCTAGGTAAAGAATGGGTTCAAACTGAATTTACAGAACTAAGTCAAATTAGAGATTGGTTATTAGAAACGATTGAATCTGAAAATCAACGCGTATACCAAATGGGGCAAACAGAGGACTATAAAGGCATGGGTACGACAGTTGAAGCCGTTGTTCTAGTTGGTAATAGTGCAATCTTTGCTCATGTTGGAGATTCTCGAATTGGACTTGTTCAAAATGGTCAGTACAAACTTTTAACAAGCGATCATTCGCTTGTTAATGAGCTAGTTAAGGCAGGACAAATTTCTGAAGAAGAGGCGGCCAGCCATCCACAAAAAAATATTATTACGCAATCGATTGGTCAAGCTAATCCCTTAGAAGTTGATTTAGGTATTAAAGTTTTAGAAATAGATGATTACCTCGTTATCAACTCCGATGGGTTAACTAACATGGTGACTAATGATGAAATCGTAGAAATTCTTTCTCGCACGCTTAGTCTTGATGAAAAGAATAAAGCTCTTATTGACCTAGCTAATGAAAGAGGCGGACTGGATAATATCACGATCGCTTTGGTTCATAACGAAAGTGAGGATGACGAATAATGATACAGATTGGCAAATTATTTGCTGGTCGTTATCGTATCCTGAAGTCTATTGGCCGCGGTGGTATGGCTGATGTATATTTAGCCAATGATTTGATATTAGATAATGAAGATGTTGCAATAAAAGTTTTGCGAACCAATTATCAGACGGATCAAGTAGCAGTAGCTCGTTTCCAACGGGAAGCGCGTGCTATGGCTGAATTAAATCATCCAAACATCGTTGCAATTAGAGATATAGGGGAAGAGGACGGACAGCAGTTCCTAGTAATGGAATATGTTGATGGATTTGATCTTAAACGATTTATCCAGGAAAATGCACCAATTCCAAATGAACAAGTTGTTAGAATCATGGAAGAAGTTTTATCTGCTATGACTTTAGCCCATCAAAAAGGGATTGTTCATAGAGATTTAAAACCTCAAAATATCCTGCTAACTAAGGATGGAGTTGTCAAAGTTACAGACTTTGGGATCGCAGTTGCCTTTGCTGAGACAAGTTTAACTCAGACAAATTCAATGCTAGGTAGTGTTCACTATCTTTCACCTGAACAAGCAAGAGGTTCAAAAGCGACTATCCAAAGTGATATTTATGCCATGGGTATTATGTTATTTGAAATGTTAACTGGTCATATTCCTTATGATGGGGATAGTGCCGTAACAATTGCTTTACAACATTTCCAAAAACCACTGCCTTCAATTATTGAAGAAAATAAAGGTGTACCGCAGGCTCTTGAGAATGTTGTTATTAAAGCGACAGCTAAGCGTTTAAGTGATCGATATGCGACTACTTTTGATATGAGCAGAGATTTGATGACAGCGCTAAGCTATAATCGAAGCCGTGAACGGAAGTTAGTCTTCCATGATGTTGAAAGTACCAAGCCACTACCTAAAGTTACACCTGTTCCGGTTACGCAAACCAAATCATCTGTAGCACCTCAAACATCTGGATCTGAAATCCATGATGATGCGGTTACACCTCAAAAAACAAAGAAAAAACGTGGACGTCTTTTGGGAACTTTACTCAAAATTTTATTCGCCCTATTTGTTGTTTTGGTTGCTGTCTTTGCCTTTTTAGTCCTAACGAAGCCATCTACGGTGAAGATTCCAAATGTGAATGGAACTACATTGAGTGTGGCCAAAAAAGAATTGACTGATTTAGGTTTCCAAGTTGGTCAGATTCACAAAATGGAAGATGCAGCAGTTGATTCTGGTAAGGTCATTAAAACAGATCCTAAGGCAGGCACTGAGCGCCGTGAAGGGGCTCGGATTGATCTCTTTGTTTCAACTGGACAACCTAAAGTTAAGAAGAAAAGTAAAGATAAAGTGTTAATGCCTGATTTTACGAATATGACTTACAAAGATGTCCTTGATATGTTAACAAATGAGTATGGTATTCACCCAAATCGAATTGTTGCCTATTATCAAGATGCTCCGAATCCAGAAAATTATTCCAAGGTAAGCTCACCAAAAGATTCACAACTTGTTATGGGACAATATCCAATAGTTGGTACTTATTACATTATTTCAGATAAGGAAGATATTGAACTTTATCTAAGTCCAGATTCTGGAGATAATACAACTGTATTCTCATCAACATCGACATCAAGTTCAAGTGAAGAGGAAACAAGTACAAGCACAGAAACTTCTACAAGCTCTGAATCAACAACAAGTTCAAGTAGTAGTGATGCAACAACTACTGATTCAACGACTTCGGATACAAGTACTACTACACCTTAATATAAACAGCATTTCAACTGTATCAACTGGTTTGACAACTGTCAAAAGCCAAGTTACCAGTTGAGATGTTGTTTTCTTTTTATTCGGTGAAACTTTAAGGTGAATTTTTATGTGAATTTTGATAAAATGACAAAGTATGGAAGGAGCCAAATGAAAAAATTTCAATTTTTTTTATTAGTTGAATGTATCCTATTAGCCATGGGAATCATGACTATATTAGAAAATGATGTGAGTAGTTTTATCTTTATTTTAGTCATCATTTTACTAGCACTAAGATTTTATAATCAAGATAATCGGAATAATTTTTTATTAACAGTTGGTTTATTACTTTTATTTCTGATTTTTATGTTAAATCCCTATATCATTCTTGCTATTTTGATTGCCATCATCTATGTCGTCATTAACCACTTTTCACAGGTTAAAAAGAAAAATAGATTTGCATTGATTCGTTTTGGTCAAGAAGATATTAACTTTCGCAAAACGAGACATCAATGGATAGGTGCAGCGACATACGATAGTGATTATTATGCCTTTGATGATATCAATATTATTCGAATCAGTGGCAGTGACACGATTGATTTAACAAATGTTATTGTGCAAGGGGAAGATAATGTCATTATTATCCGTAAAATCTACGGACCGACCAAGATATTAGTTCCTATTGATATTGCTGTGACAATTGATGTAAGTTCAATATATGGTAGTATCAAATTTTTCAGTTGCCAGGAATATGATTTACGTAATGAATCCATTAAACTTGGATACGATAGTGCTAGCGACAGTTTGAAAAAAGTAAAAATCGTAATTAACACCTTAGCAGGAGCTGTGGAGGTGCGGAGACGATGAAAAAACGTTATTACTTTTTAGTATGGCTCTATTCAAGTGTCACTGTTCTTACGATTGTTGTTGTAGTCATGAATAACCTTGGTTTAACAATCAATGATTTGAAAGTTGACCTCTGGAAAACAGAACGACTCTTATTTTCAATAACTCTTTTGATTGTGTCAGTAACCCTGCTCTTATTGCTTTTGTGGATTATCCTTGACGATAATAGTCGTCGTGGAACTAATCAAAACCTAAGACGGATTTTAAATAACCAACCAATTTCTCTGGAAGAAAATTCTGAAATCAATATCAATCTCATTCGTTTGTCGAAAAAGATGGCTCACATGACAGCTAGTTTACAGAAAAAAGAAAGTGCCTACATTTTAGATAACCAGAAAATAGTGCAACGGGAACGCAAACGAATTGCTCGGGATTTACATGATACGGTTAGTCAAGAATTATTTGCATCCTCGATGATTCTATCAGGCGTCTCCATGAGTATCGAAGATTTGGAAAAAGATGAATTGCAAAGCCAGATTTTAACTGTTGAATCCATGTTGCAAAATGCTCAGAAGGATTTACGTATCCTGCTATTGCATTTGCGGCCGACAGAATTAGCCAATCGTACCTTAACAGAAGGCTTTCATATGATTTTTAAAGAATTAACGGATAAGAGTGATATTGAAGTTGTTTATCGAGAAAATATTTCTAAAATTCCAAAATCAATGGAAGATAATCTCTTTCGAATTGCCCAAGAGTTTATTAGTAATACTCTCAAACATGCCAAGGCAAGTCGTCTAGAAGTTTATCTCAATCAATCATCTAATGAAGTTCAACTAAAAATGGTCGATGATGGTGTCGGTTTTGATATGGATGACGTTAGAGAATTAAGTTATGGATTGAAAAATATTGAGGACCGTGTTGATGACCTAGCGGGATCAGTAAATTTATTAAGTCAAAAAGGTAAAGGTGTATCAATGGATATTCGTTTGCCAGTCGTTTTGGAGGAAGAAAATGGATAAAATACGTGTCATATTAGTTGATGACCATGAGATGGTGCGTTTAGGCTTAAAAAGCTTCTTAAATATGCAAAAAGACATTGAAGTTATTGGTGAAGCATCTAATGGTCGCCAAGGCATTGATTTAGCTTTAGAACTACGTCCAGATGTTTTAGTCATGGATTTAGTGATGCCTGAAATGGGTGGAGTTGAAGCGACATTAGATATTCTTTCAAAATGGACGGAAGCTAAAGTTTTAGTACTGACTTCCTATCTTGATAATGAGAAAATCTATCCAGTTATTGATGCCGGAGCCAAAGGTTATATGTTAAAGACTTCAAGTGCTGCAGAAATCTTAAATGCAATTAAAAAAGTAGCAAAAGGCCAACTAGCTATTGAGACAGAAGTTGACAAAAAAATTAAAGAGCATGATAAAAATCCAGAATTGCATGAGGAGTTAACAGCTCGGGAATTTGATATTTTATATCTGTTAGCCAAAGGATATGATAATCAAACGATTGCTGATGAGTTATTTATTTCATTAAAAACTGTAAAAACACATGTTTCAAATATTCTTTCTAAATTGGATGTCGACGATCGAACACAAGCTGTAGTCTACGCATTCCAACACCATATAGTGCCACAAGATGACAATTAATGATATAATAGTATCACTGTATGGAGGAAAAAATGGACGCAAAATTAAAATATAAAGCAAAGAAAATAAAAATGGTTTTCTTTGACATTGATGATACATTACGAGTAAAAGATACTGGTTACATGCCTGCATCAATTGAAAAAATTTTTAAAGAACTAAAAGCTAATGGTATTTTAACTGGGATTGCTTCAGGTAGAGCGCGTTATGGTGTACCCGAAGAAGTACAAAACTTGAATGCTGATTATTGTGTCAAGTTGAATGGTGCCTATGCAAAAGATAATAAGAAAAATATTATTTTCCAAGCACCAATCCCTGATGAAGTTGTCGTTCGCTATAAAGAATGGGCTAATGCTTCAGGGATTCACTATGGAATGGCTGGACGTCATGAAGCCGTACTTTCTGACCGTAATGATTTAATTAATAATGCTATTGACAATGTCTATGCTAATTTAGAAGTCGTACCAGACTATAATGAAAAACATGATGTTTATCAAATGTGGACATTTGAAGATAAAGGTGATGCTCTACAATTGCCAGAAGATTTAGCAGAACATTTACGTTTAGTAAGATGGCATGATAATTCATCGGACGTCGTTTTGAAAAATACATCTAAGGCTTTAGGTGTTTCAAAAGTCGTTGAACATTTAGGGTTAAAACCTGAAAATATCTTAGTCTTTGGAGATGAGTTAAATGACTTAGAACTATTTGACTATGCTGGAATCAGTGTGGCAATGGGTGTCTCACATCCACTTGTTCAAGAGAAAGCTGATTTTATTACAAAAAAAGTAGAAGAAAACGGCATTCAATATGCCCTTGAGGAGTTAGGTTTGATTGAAAAAGAATTACAATTTCCACAGTTAGAACTTGAAGGACATCAAGGTCCAAAAGCGACTATTAAGACAAATCATGGTGATATGACACTTGCTTTGTTCCCCAACCAAGCACCAAAAACAGTAGCTAATTTTATTGGTCTTGCTAAGGAAGGCTATTATGATGGAATTGTTTTCCACCGTATTATTCCTGAATTCATGATTCAAGGTGGCGATCCAACTGGAACAGGTATGGGTGGACAATCTATCTATGGTGACAGTTTCGAGGATGAATTCTCTGATGAATTATATAACCTTCGTGGAGCCCTTTCGATGGCAAACGCTGGACCAGATACTAACGGTAGCCAATTCTTTATCGTCCAAAACGATAAAATTCCTTATGCTCAGAAAGAACTCGAACGTGGTGGATGGCCAAAAGATATTGCGGCTGCTTATACTAGAAATGGTGGAACACCACACTTAGACCGTCGTCATACTGTATTTGGTCAACTGATGAACGCTGAGTCTTTTGCGGTGCTTGATAAAATTGCATCAGTTGAAACTGGAGCACAGGATAAACCAAAAGAAGATGTCATCATCGAAACAATTGAGGTTGTAGACTAATGAAAATTGGCGACAAATTGCATGGTAAAATTACTGGTATAAAACCTTATGGTGCCTTTGTTGCCCTAGAAGATGGGACAACAGGTCTCGTTCATATTTCAGAAATAAAAAGTGGCTATATTGACAATATTAATGATATATTATGCAAGGGACAAGAAGTCCTTGTTCAAGTTGTTGACGTAGATGAGTTTACAAACAAAGCTAGTCTTTCTCTAAGAACACTGGAAGAAGAAAAACATACAATTACTCATCGTCACCGATTTACAAATAGTCGCTTGTCAATTGGTTTTAAGCCTTTGGCTAAGGAATTACCTCAGTGGATTAATGAAGGTCTTGAAAACTTTAAAAAGTAGCAATAAAAAAGCATCACTAGACTAGCTAGTGATGCTTTTTACTTTATTGTGAAAACTTTGATTTGCTTGATTTTCTTATTTATCAAACTGGTATAACTCAGTTGATAGGTAACGCTCGCCATTATCTGGAAGAAGGGTAAGTACTTTTTTGCCTTTGCCAAGTTTCTTAGCGACTTCGATTGCAGCGTAAATTGCTGCACCTGAAGAAATACCAGCAAGGAACCCTTCTTTAATACCAGTTGTACGTCCTGTTAGTAATGCATTTTCTGACGTTACGCGAATGATGTCATCGTAAGATTTTGTATCAAGGGTTTCAGGGATAAAACCTGCTGAAATTCCTTGGATTTTGTGTGGGCCAGGTTTGCTACCTGATAAAACAGCAGATTCATCTGATTCCACAGCGTAAACTTTTAAATCTGGTAATTTAGCTTTTAAGGCATGGGAAACACCAGAGACAGTACCGCCTGTACCTACGCCAGCTACAAATGCATCGAGACCAATTTCTTGGAAAGCATTGAGAATCTCTTGTCCAGTAGCATCTTCGTGAATTTTTGGATTGGCTGGGTTATCAAATTGTAAGGGAACCCAACCATTAATATCTTCTGCTAATTCCTTAGCCTTGGCAATTGCACCGTTCATTCCTTGGTCACCTGGTGTTAGAACTAATTGTGCCCCATAGGCTTGAATGATTTGACGGCGTTCAACACTCATTGTTTCGGGCATGACAATGACGACTTTGTAACCTTTTGCAGCACCTACCCATGCTAAACCAATACCAGTGTTACCACTAGTTGGTTCAATGATTGTGTCACCTGGTTTGATTGTGCCATCTTTCTCAGCAGCCTCAATCATTGCTAGTGCAATACGGTCTTTAACTGATGAACCTGGGTTGAAAGATTCTAATTTAACATAAACGTCAGCGGCGTCTTCAGGAACCATTTGATTTAACTTAATAATTGGTGTTTGGCCAATTAATTCAGTGATATTATTATATATTTTTGACATGAGCAAATCTCCTTTTAAAATTCTTAAAATGCTTATATAAATTAAGTATAATCACTTTTAAACTAAAAGTAAAATATCCAATCCTAATCGTACTGATAGTAGAAAACTATCAGCACAAACGATTATGTTAGTCTAACTTCAATAATTTGTGAATCGACTTTTTGATAATTGGCTTTGCCAGAATAGAAACCTTGTAAATTCTGACAGATCTCGTCTTCTTTCTCTGGGTCAAAATATATGGTTACAAAGACTTGGTCTAAGAAATTAGTTTCCGCTTCGCGCAGCTGATTATCCTCTAAAAAGAGCGAGAGGGTTTGGTACTGCGGATATGTTAGTGTTAACTTGAGGCCGCTTTGCTCCTTAACTTCTACCATGATTACATTCTGAAGAGCTTGCGCTGTTGCTGATGAATAGGCACGGATTAATCCGCCTGTTCCTAATTTTATGCCTCCAAAATAACGAGTCACCACTGCTAGAACGTTTGTTAGGTTTTGCTTTTCTAATACTGATAGAATTGGGATTCCAGCTGTTCCTGAAGGTTCGCCGTCGTCGCTTGATCGTTTTAGGTCACTATTTTCACCAATAATCATGGCGTGGCAGGAATGATTAGCCTTGTAATGTTCTTTTTTGATTTGGGCTAAATAGTCTTTGCCTTCTTCCTCTGAAGATATTCGAAATAGATGACAAATAAAGCGTGATTTTTTGATGATTTGCTCAGATTGACTATCATTTTCAATTGTTTTATAACTTTCCATATCAAAATTTTACAGTAATTCCCCTCTTTTAGCAAAGTTTTTTCGAATATCTAAGTATGGGAAAAAATTATTATGAACAAGGTCGACTTTTTACTGAACAACAAATGAAAAATGTGATAACTGCGAAAACTTTTTCCATGAAAGAAAGTATGAGTATGGAGTCTGGTAAGCAATGTTGCAATAGATGTTTTCAAGAAGTTGCTAAAACTAATCTTTTACCTAATGGGAAGACATATTGTAGATTTTGTATTGCCTTTGGTCGGGTGGAATCTGAATCACAACTCTATTATTTTGCACCTCAAGCATTTCCGAAAGGTGATTATTTACGCTGGAATGGTCAACTAACCCCATATCAAGAAAAAATTTCAGAATTTTTGTTAGGCAATTATCTTAATAAAAAAAACAGCTTAGTCCATGCTGTGACAGGTGCTGGAAAAACAGAAATGATATATAAATTAATTGAATCAGTAATCAATCAAGGTGGCTGGGTCTGTTTTACTAGTCCCCGAGTAGATGTCTGTATTGATATCAAAAATCGTTTAGTTCGAGACTTCTCTTGCCCAATAACAATTATGTATGGAGGGTCCGAGGAATATCGTCCAGCCCCCTTGATAGTTTCAACAACACATCAACTCTTAAAATTTTATCGAGCCTTTGATTTATTAATAATAGATGAAGTTGATGCTTTTCCTTTTTTTGGGAATGTGGTTCTAAATAAAGCAACACAATCATGTTTAAAAGAGGAAGGTAAAGTTGTTTGTCTGACTGCAACTTCGACAAATGAATTAGAACAAAAAGTCAGCGATGGACATTATGAAAAAATAAGATTGTCAAGACGTTTCCATAATCATCCATTGGTCGTTCCTAAGTTTCAATTAATTTATCCATTATCAAAACAGTTTGAAAAAAATAAATTTCCTAACTTACTAAGTAATTTGATTAGTCAACAAAGACAGACTGCATTCCCTTTACTAATTTTCTACCCTCTAATTACAGAAGGGGAAAAATTTACGAAAATATTGCAAAAAGCTTTTCCTAAAGAAAAAATTGCCTTTGTATCAAGTAAATCTGATGATCGAAAAGAGAAAATTGATGCGTTTAAAAAAAGACAAATTGATATTCTTGTAACTACGACTATTTTGGAGAGGGGAGTAACATTTCCAGAAGTAGATGTTTACGTTATTTTGGCAAATCATAAGCTATTTACGAGTAGTAGCCTGATTCAGATAGCAGGTCGCGTAGGGAGATCCGTATCTCGACCAAGTGGGCAGTTACTATTTATTCATGAAGGGGTAAGTCTACAAATGAAGAAAGCTCGTAAACAAATTATAGAAATGAATAAGGAAGCATATGGTGAATAAGTGTTTAATATGTGGAGAAAATTGTAGACCAAGATTATCATTTACGGATATCTGTTTTATGGTGAATCGCCAAAGCCAACTGTGTGAAACATGTTCTGGCTTATTCGAAAGAATTGGTAGGAAACATTGCCCAACCTGTTGCAAAGTTGGTTTAGAATTAATGTGTAGTGACTGTAAATCATGGTTTGAAAATGGGGTAGAAGTATCACACAAAGCACTATATAAGTATAATTTAGCAATGAAAGATTATTTTTCTAAATACAAGTTTCAAGGTGACTATTTATTAAAAAGTATATTTTCTAAAGAATTAAAAATATACATTGAAAAGAATTATGAAGGTTATACAAATCTGGTTGTACCAATTAGCCAGAGTAGAATGGAAACGCGTGGGTTTAATCAAGTATCCTCAATTCTTGCAGACGTCAATATTTCTTATATAGATATCTTACGAAAATGTGAAGGAAAAAAGCAATCTGAGAAAACCAAACATCAAAGGCTAGAATCTGAGAATCAATTTTCACTTCTTCATATAGAAAATCTTCCAAAAAAAATACTAATTATTGATGATATTTATACGACGGGGACAACAATTTCACAAATCAGAAAGTTGTTACTTCAGCATGGAATAAATGATATAAAAAGTGTATCGATAGCAAGGTAAAAACTTGCAAATTTTCATGAAAGCGATATAATATAAGTAAAGAAAGCGCTTAAAGCGCAGAAAAGAGGTATCTTATGATTAGATTTAGTATTCGTGGAGAAAACATCGAAGTTACAGAAGCAATTCGCGATTATGTTGAATCAAAGCTTTCAAAAATTGAAAAGTACTTTGTTGAAGACAATGAAATAGATACTCGTGTCAACTTAAAAGTATATCGTGAAAAGACGGCAAAAGTAGAAGTTACAATTATTTTAGGCTCAATGACTCTACGAGCAGAAGATGTCTCACAAGATATGTATGGCTCAATTGATTTGGTGGTAGATAAAATTGAACGTCAAATCAGAAAGAACAAAACTAAAATTGCCAAAAAACATCGTGAAAAAATGCCAACCGGCCAAGTCTTTACAACAGAGTTTGAAGCGGAAGAGGTGGAAGAAACTCCTGAAATTCGCGTAGTCAGAACTAAAAATGTAACTCTAAAACCAATGGATATTGAAGAGGCACGTTTACAAATGGAATTACTCGGCCATGACTTCTATATTTATACAGACGCTGAAAACGGCGAAACGAATGTACTATATAAGCGTGAAGATGGCGATCTAGGATTAATTGAAGCGAAGTAATTTAGACAAGATTAATTAATTAAATCCATTAAATCAAAACAAAAAAAGGTGGTGCTCATTGGGCACTCCTTTTATTTGAAATAAATAAGCAAGATATATTGACAAAACGGATGCCAGTATATTATACTAATCAAGCTATCAAAAACGACTGGTTAGAGATTTCAGAAATTAAAAAGAAATTTAAAAAAGTTGTTGACAGCAACTATCAGACCTGATAGAATATAATAGTTGTCTCGTAAGAGATAAGAAGACCTTTGAGAACTGAATAAGACAAAAACCAAACGTGCAGGGTGATATGTTTATGCATATTACCTGTCAATTAAGTAACAAAAAAACAATAAATCTGTCAGCGACAGATAAGAATGAGTTAAACATCAAATTAACATATAAATGAGAGTTTGATCCTGGCTCAGGACGAACGCTGGCGGCGTGCCTAATACATGCAAGTAGAACGCTGAAGACTGGTGCTTGCACTAGTCAGATGAGTTGCGAACGGGTGAGTAACGCGTAGGTAACCTACCTCATAGCGGGGGATAACTATTGGAAACGATAGCTAATACCGCATGACAATTAAGTACTCATGTACTAAATTTAAAAGGAGCAATTGCTTCACTATGAGATGGACCTGCGTTGTATTAGCTAGTTGGTGAGGTAACGGCTCACCAAGGCCACGATACATAGCCGACCTGAGAGGGTGATCGGCCACACTGGGACTGAGACACGGCCCAGACTCCTACGGGAGGCAGCAGTAGGGAATCTTCGGCAATGGGGGCAACCCTGACCGAGCAACGCCGCGTGAGTGAAGAAGGTTTTCGGATCGTAAAGCTCTGTTGTTAGAGAAGAACGGTAATGGGAGTGGAAAATCCATTACGTGACGGTAACTAACCAGAAAGGGACGGCTAACTACGTGCCAGCAGCCGCGGTAATACGTAGGTCTCGAGCGTTGTCCGGATTTATTGGGCGTAAAGCGAGCGCAGGCGGTTATTTAAGTCTGAAGTTAAAGGCCGTGGCTCAACCATGGTTCGCTTTGGAAACTGGATAACTTGAGTGCAGAAGGGGAGAGTGGAATTCCATGTGTAGCGGTGAAATGCGTAGATATATGGAGGAACACCGGTGGCGAAAGCGGCTCTCTGGTCTGTAACTGACGCTGAGGCTCGAAAGCGTGGGGAGCAAACAGGATTAGATACCCTGGTAGTCCACGCCGTAAACGATGAGTGCTAGGTGTTAGGCCCTTTCCGGGGCTTAGTGCCGCAGCTAACGCATTAAGCACTCCGCCTGGGGAGTACGACCGCAAGGTTGAAACTCAAAGGAATTGACGGGGGCCCGCACAAGCGGTGGAGCATGTGGTTTAATTCGAAGCAACGCGAAGAACCTTACCAGGTCTTGACATCCCTCTGACCGTCCTAGAGATAGGACTTTCCTTCGGGACAGAGGTGACAGGTGGTGCATGGTTGTCGTCAGCTCGTGTCGTGAGATGTTGGGTTAAGTCCCGCAACGAGCGCAACCCCTATTGTTAGTTGCCATCATTAAGTTGGGCACTCTAGCGAGACTGCCGGTAATAAACCGGAGGAAGGTGGGGATGACGTCAAATCATCATGCCCCTTATGACCTGGGCTACACACGTGCTACAATGGTTGGTACAACGAGTCGCAAGCCGGTGACGGCAAGCTAATCTCTTAAAGCCAATCTCAGTTCGGATTGTAGGCTGCAACTCGCCTACATGAAGTCGGAATCGCTAGTAATCGCGGATCAGCACGCCGCGGTGAATACGTTCCCGGGCCTTGTACACACCGCCCGTCACACCACGAGAGTTTGTAACACCCGAAGTCGGTGAGGTAACCTATTAGGAGCCAGCCGCCTAAGGTGGGATAGATGATTGGGGTGAAGTCGTAACAAGGTAGCCGTATCGGAAGGTGCGGCTGGATCACCTCCTTTCTAAGGAAATGGAAGCACGTTAGGAAAAGTCTTATTTAGTTTTGAGAGGTCTTATTAAAGTAATGAGATAGAAACACCACTAATAATGTAACAACCAGTTTATTAGTTGGGGCCTTAGCTCAGCTGGGAGAGCGCCTGCTTTGCACGCAGGAGGTCAGCGGTTCGATCCCGCTAGGCTCCATTATCTAGGATACAAAGAGATGTTCGGCTTGCCGAAATTTCTTAAGAAATTAATCTCGTGTTCAACTAGATAAGTAGGATAAAAATCCTAACATAGTCCATTGAAAATTGAATATCTATATCAAATTCCACAATTAAGAAATTAATTGTAGAAAAAAGTAACAAGAAATAAACCGAAAAAAAGATAAACGCGAACATATTAAAAAAATTAAAAGAAGGTCGAAAGACTGGAAATAAGGTTAAGTTAATAAGGGCGCACGGTGGATGCCTTGGCACTAGAAGCCGATGAAGGACGTGACTAACGACGAAATGCTTTGGGGAGCTGTAAGTAAGCAAAGATCCAGAGATGTCCGAATGGGGAAACCCGGCGATGTAATGCATGTCATCCATGACTGTTAAGGTCATGAGAAGGAAGACGCAGTGAACTGAAACATCTAAGTAGCTGCAGGAAGAGAAAGCAAACGCGATTGCCTTAGTAGCGGCGAGCGAAACGGCAGAAGGGCAAACCGAGGAGTTTACTCCTCGGGGTTGTAGGACTGCGACGTGGGATCAAATACTATAGAAGAATTACCTGGGAAGGTAAGCCAAAGAGAGTAATAGCCTCGTATTTAAAATAGTAAATGACTCTAGCAGTATCCTGAGTACGGCGAGACACGCGAAATCTCGTCGGAATCTGGGAGGACCATCTCCCAACCCTAAATACTCTCTAGTGACCGATAGTGAACCAGTACCGTGAGGGAAAGGTGAAAAGCACCCCGGAAGGGGAGTGAAATAGAACCTGAAACCGTGTGCCTACAACAAGTTCGAGCCCGTTAATGGGTGAGAGCGTGCCTTTTGTAGAATGAACCGGCGAGTTACGATATGATGCGAGGTTAAGTTGAAGAGACGGAGCCGTAGGGAAACCGAGTCTTAATAGGGCGACTTAGTATCATGTTGTAGACCCGAAACCATGTGACCTACCCATGAGCAGGTTGAAGGTGAGGTAAAACTCACTGGAGGACCGAACCAGGGCACGTTGAAAAGTGCTTGGATGACTTGTGGGTAGCGGAGAAATTCCAAACGAACTTGGAGATAGCTGGTTCTCTCCGAAATAGCTTTAGGGCTAGCGTCGATGTTAAGTCTCTTGGAGGTAGAGCACTGTTTGGGTGAGGGGTCCATCCCGGATTACCAATCTCAGATAAACTCCGAATGCCAACGAGATATAATCGGCAGTCAGACTGCGAGTGCTAAGATCCGTAGTCGAAAGGGAAACAGCCCAGACCACCAGCTAAGGTCCCAAAATAATTGTTAAGTGGAAAAGGATGTGGGGTTGCACAGACAACTAGGATGTTAGCTTAGAAGCAGCTATTCATTCAAAGAGTGCGTAATAGCTCACTAGTCGAGTGACCCTGCGCCGAAAATGTACCGGGGCTAAAACAATTTACCGAAGCTGTGGATTACCTTTAGAGGTAATGGTAGGAGAGCGTTCTATGTGTGAAGAAGGTATACCGTGAGGAGTGCTGGAACGCATAGAAGTGAGAATGCCGGTATGAGTAGCGAAAGACAGGTGAGAATCCTGTCCACCGTAAGACTAAGGTTTCCAGGGGAAGGCTCGTCCGCCCTGGGTTAGTCGGGACCTAAGGAGAGACCGAAAGGTGTATTCGATGGCCAACAGGTTGATATTCCTGTACTAGTATGTAAAGTGATGGAGGGACGCAGTAGGCTAACTAAAGCGTGCGAATGGAAGAGCACGTTCAAGCAGTGAGGTGTGGTATGAGTCAAATGCTTATACCTAATACATTGAGCTGTGATGAGGAGCGAAATTAAGTAGCGAAGTTAGTGATGTCACACTGCCAAGAAAAGCTTCTAGCGTTTAATTACATACTACCCGTACCGCAAACCGACACAGGTAGTCGAGGCGAGTAGCCTCAGGTGATCGAGAGAACTCTGGTTAAGGAACTCGGCAAAATGACCCCGTAACTTCGGGAGAAGGGGTGCTGGCGTTAGCGTCAGCCGCAGTGAATAGGCCCAAGCAACTGTTTATCAAAAACACAGCTCTCTGCTAAATCGTAAGATGATGTATAGGGGGTGACGCCTGCCCGGTGCTGGAAGGTTAAGAGGAGTGCTTAGCGTAAGCGAAGGTATGAATTGAAGCCCCAGTAAACGGCGGCCGTAACTATAACGGTCCTAAGGTAGCGAAATTCCTTGTCGGGTAAGTTCCGACCCGCACGAAAGGCGTAATGATTTGGGCACTGTCTCAACGAGAGACTCGGTGAAATTTTAGTACCTGTGAAGATGCAGGTTACCCGCGACAGGACGGAAAGACCCCATGGAGCTTTACTGCAGTTTGATATTGAGTATCTGTACCACATGTACAGGATAGGTAGGAGCCATTGAAGACGGGACGCCAGTTTCGTCTGAGGCAATGTTGGGATACTACCCTTGTGTTATGGCTACTCTAACCCAGATAGGTTAACCCTATCGGAGACAGTGTCTGACGGGCAGTTTGACTGGGGCGGTCGCCTCCTAAAAGGTAACGGAGGCGCCCAAAGGTTCCCTCAGATTGGTTGGAAATCAATCGTAGAGTGTAAAGGTATAAGGGAGCTTGACTGCGAGAGTTACAACTCGAGCAGGGACGAAAGTCGGGCTTAGTGATCCGGTGGTTCCGCATGGAAGGGCCATCGCTCAACGGATAAAAGCTACCCTGGGGATAACAGGCTTATCTCCCCCAAGAGTTCACATCGACGGGGAGGTTTGGCACCTCGATGTCGGCTCGTCGCATCCTGGGGCTGTAGTCGGTCCCAAGGGTTGGGCTGTTCGCCCATTAAAGCGGCACGCGAGCTGGGTTCAGAACGTCGTGAGACAGTTCGGTCCCTATCCGTCGCGGGCGTAGGAAATTTGAGAGGATCTGCTCCTAGTACGAGAGGACCAGAGTGGACTTACCGCTGGTGTACCAGTTGTCTTGCCAAAGGCATCGCTGGGTAGCTATGTAGGGAAGGGATAAGCGCTGAAAGCATCTAAGTGCGAAGCCCCCCTCAAGATGAGATTTCCCATGATTTTATATCAGTAAGAGCCCTGAGAGATGATCAGGTAGATAGGTTAGAAGTGGAAGTATAGCGATATATGAAGCGGACTAATACTAATAGCTCGAGGACTTATCCTAAGATAAGTATGAACAAATAGTTTATTGACAGTTTTGGTCAAACTTGTTAGAATATAGATATTCAATTTTGAGTGGACTCAAAGTTAAGTGACGATAGCCTAGGAGATACACCTGTACCCATGCCGAACACAGTAGTTAAGCCCTAGAACGCCTGAAGTAGTTGGGGGTTGCCCCCTGTTAGATACGGAAGTCGCTTAGCTTAAAGAATACTCATTGGGAGTTTAGCTCAGCTGGGAGAGCATCTGCCTTACAAGCAGAGGGTCAGCGGTTCGAACCCGTTAACTCCCATAAAGGTCCCGTAGTGTAGCGGTTATCACGTCGCCCTGTCACGGCGAAGATCGCGGGTTCGATTCCCGTCGGGACCGTTGAAATCGATATTAATCTGGTTTCATTTTTAATTGGATTTAGATTCAATTAAGACTCGTTAGCTCAGTTGGTAGAGCAATTGACTTTTAATCAATGGGTCACTGGTTCGAGCCCAGTACGGGTCATCTTAAGCGGGTTTGGCGGAATTGGCAGACGCACCAGATTTAGGATCTGGCGCTTAACGGCGTGGGGGTTCAAGTCCCTTAACCCGCATAAAGATAATAAGCCGGCTTAGCTCAGTTGGTAGAGCATCTGATTTGTAATCAGAGGGTCGCGTGTTCAAATCATGTAGCCGGCATTGCTTTATGCAAATATATTTTCCAAGCTAGTAGCTTGGGCGCGTAGCTCAGGTGGTTAGAGCGCACGCCTGATAAGCGTGAGGTCGGTGGTTCGAGTCCACTCGTGCCCATTAAATTTATTATGGTCCGTTGGTCAAGGGGTTAAGACACCGCCTTTTCACGGCGGTAACACGGGTTCGAATCCCGTACGGACTATAGTATGGTTCTCATTATTGAGAACTTTTTTTGTGCCAAATTATTATACTAATGATATTTCAACTACAAACTAAAAAAGAGCAAGCAAGCCCTTTTTTAGTAGATTTCATGTCCTAGTAATATAGTTTCTGTACCATTGTTATCAACAATATAGATGACTTTAGGCAAAAATGGGTCATATGTATATGGTGTATCAATGACTATTCTTACTTTGTTTTTCTGATCATGGTATTCAATAGCAGTTTTTTTCTTATTATCGAGAATTCGAAAAACAAGGATATTGTCTAACTTAAAAACACCTTTTAGGTTATTGTCGATAAATGCCCAAAAAGAGTCAATGATTTCAGGGGGAATACTTGTAGCAATGCCGAAACTGGCATAGCGTTCTTTCGTGTTTTGAAATGCCATCTTTACTCCTTTCAAGTGATAAAGCACCCCAATGGAGTGCCAGACAACTATTAACGATTCTTCAGTTCAAGATAACGTTTGTACCAAATAGCGATATACTCTTCAGAAAAAGGTCCTTTCCCGCTGTTTATCCAATCAACAAGAATTTTTACATTTTCTTTCAGGATATAATCCATATCTTCTGTATAGTGCATTTCTTTTTTATGTTGTTCATACTCATCAACATCTAATAATCGTTTTTCCCCATCAGCAAATACTTTGACATCTAAATCATAGTCAATATATTTGAGGGCTTCACCATCAAGCACATAGGGGCTTGCTAAATTACAGTAGTAAGAAATGCCATTGTCTCTTATCATAGCAATAATATTAAACCAGTACTTCTTGTGAAAATAGATAATTGCTGGTTCTCTTGTAACCCATCGTCTACCATCACTTTCTGTTACTAATGTATGATCATTTACGCCGATAAGAGCATTTTCAGTTGTTTTTAGTACCATAGTATCACGCCAAGTTCGGTGCAACCTACCATCATGCTTATAACTTTGAATTGTAATAAAGTCGCCTTCTTTAGGTAACTTCATGCCCAACCAACTTTCTACAATTAAACTTATCAGACTTATTTTATCATAAAAGTAATATAAAATCACTCAATTTGAGTGACTTATAAGTATTCTCGTAATTCTCTATTTATATCGTCACTGTCAAAACCTTTTCGATATAAAGCTTGGAAAAGTCTTTGTTTCAGATCATAACCATCATATTTTCGTGAATATTTACGATAGGCTTTTTCTAATTCTTTTGCCAATAAGTCATCAGTATTATCATCATATTCATTGAAATCAAAAGTTGCTTTAACAGATTTGATTTGGTCGAATGAAAAGCCTTTGGAAACCATTTGCTGGGTTAGCTTATCTTGAAGTGCTTTAGGAGGTAGTTTACCTTGAAATTTTTTAATTATTTTATTAGCAACTTTATCGGCAATTTCAGTAAAGTCATTATTCTGTAGTTCTTGATCGATATAATGGGAGGAGATTCCTTTTTGCATTAATTTTTGTTTCAGAATCATTGGTCCTTTATCACCATTTAATTCATTTTGTCGGACATAAGACTCAACATATTTACGGTCATCCAACCACTTATCTTTCTCTAAATCTGTTATAACTTGTTCAATAGTAGCAGAATCAATCTCATGTTTTTCGAGATATTTTTTGACTTCATTTTTTGTTCTCACTTGGAATGAAATATGATATAGCGCTAAGTTCTTTCCGTGTGAATAGTGAGCGAATTCTTGGATTTGTCTTAATTGGTCAGCAGTGATGGTCATCCCTTTACTGAGCATAAAGCGAACAATCGTATCTTCTGTAACATACAATTTCTCAGAGTCATCCATCTCAACTAAGTATAAACGTTTTTTCTTTTCAATTTTACTGATTTTCATACTAATCATTATACCAAATAAATGGTAAAATAGATGGTGACAGCTTTGAGATGATAATTATTTCCAAATTAAAGCTTGGGTATTATAAGAGTAGAAACAAAGTAACGGGGGCAGTATGAACTATCTTAAAGAACGACAAAAAATTCCATTAAAAATTAAACGAATAGGAATTAATGGTGAAGGTATTGGTTTTTATAAAAAAACCTTAGTATTCGTACCTGGTGCATTAAAAGGAGAGGATATTTTTTGTCAAATAACCTCTGTCAAACGAAATTTTGTCGAAGCAAAGCTATTAACCATAAATAAAGTCTCAAAAGATCGTGTAGAGCCAAGATGTCCCATCTATAAGGAGTGTGGCGGGTGTCAAATTATGCATTTGGCTTATCCAAAGCAGCTCGTGTTCAAGACTGATGTCATCCGACAAGCCTTGAAAAAATTTAAACCTGAAGGTTATGAAAGTTATCCAATCCGTGAAACACTTGGTATGGATGAACCTTGGCATTATCGAGCCAAACTGCAATTTCAAACCAGACAATTTGGCGGAAAAATTCGAGCTGGCTTATTTGCTGAGAATAGCCATCACTTAGTCACGATTGAAAATTGTTTAGTTCAAGATAAAGATACTCAACTTGTGATTAATAGTATTGTAAAATTATTAGATAAGCACAAACTTCCTATTTTTAATGAGCGAAAAATTGACGGCTTACGAACAGTGATGATTCGCAAAGCTGTGGCAAGCAAAAAAATACAAGTCATTCTGATTACTAGTAAAGCTTTAAGATTAACTGACTTTATTAATGATTTGGTTAAGGAGCATCCTCAAATTATGACAATTGCACTTAACCATAACAAATCAAAATCGAGCGATATCTACGGGGAGTCAACAGAGATTATTTGGGGAGAAGATAAAATTGAGGAAGAAGTCTTAGACTATCAATTTAGCTTATCCCCACGAGCATTTTATCAGCTCAATCCCAAGCAGACACAAGTTCTTTATCAAGAAATAAAAAATGCTCTACAAGTAACAGCAACCGACCATATTATTGATGCTTATTGTGGAGTTGGGACAATTGGCTTTGCTTTTGCTAATCAAGTTGCTAGCATCAGAGGAATGGATATCGTACCTGAGGCCATCGCTGACGCCAAACAAAATGCACAAGATTTGGCTATTGTTAATACCTTGTATGAAACAGGAAAAGCTGAGGAAATAATCCCTAAATGGTATCAGTCAGGTTACCGAGCTGATGCTATAATAGTAGACCCTCCAAGAACTGGTTTAGATGATAAACTATTGCAAACAATTATTACTTATCAGCCAGAAAAGATGGTTTATGTCTCTTGTAATACATCAACATTAGCTAGAGATTTAGTTTCTTTAACAAAAGTTTACAAGGTTGAGTATATTCAATCAGTCGATATGTTTCCTCATACAGCCAGAACAGAAGCAGTAGTTAAATTAACAAAAAAATAAAGTTCATGAAAAACAGAAAGCTATTTTTTCAAAAATGGCTTTTTCTTAAAATTACCAAAAAAACCTATTATAACAGTCTAGGAAAGTTGTTTACATAATTATTTATATTACAAAACGATAATATTATTATATAAATGTTTGAGTTTCCACAACATTTAGAAATCGCCTGTACAGGTATTTCTTGTGTTAATAACGTCGTAAAGAAAATTAAGCAATCTCTTAATTGAAAAGAGACACAAAAGAAGTTAGGGAAACCCTTAACTTCTTTTTTTTGCTATAATGGAGAAAATGAGAAAAGAGACTTAAGATGGAAAAGATTGATTGTTTTGCCCATGTCTTATTACCCAAATTTAAAGCAAAAATTTTGGAAGTGGCACCAGCTATACCAGAACAAATGCCATTTATTAATCATCCCCTCTTAACGGATATGGAAGCACGTCGTCAAGCTCAAAATGCTGGCGTTAAACAAATTCTATCTTATGTGAATACCAATCCCGAGGACTATCTTGATCCTGACAAAGCTATTGAACTTGTTCAATCAGCAAACATTGAGTTGGTAAATTTAGTCAAAGAGAATCAAGATATTTATGCTGGTGCAGTTGCCATGCTTGCTCTTAACAATGTCTCGGAATCAGTTAAGCTCATTAAAGAAGAAGTGGCAACGAATCCACTTATTTTTGGGATTCAACTTTTCACCCGACATCTGGGACAATCTCTTGCTCATCCAGATTTTAAACCAATCTTTCAAATTTGTGCAGATCTAGACATTCCCATTTGGCTTCATCCGGTCTTTGACACGCGCAAGCCAGATAATAATATCATTTTCTCTTGGGAATATGAGCAAACGCAAGCCATGCTCCAAGTGGTCCAAGCTCGTTATTTTCAAGAATTTCCCAATCTTAAAATCATCGTCCATCATGCCGGAGCTATGGCCCCCTACTTTGCGGAGCGCATCAACCATATCCTTCCAGAAAAGCTAGCCGAAGATTTCCGGAAATTCTATGTTGATACCGCTCTTCTTGGCAACCCCAAAGCATTAGAGCTAGCTGTCGACTATTTTGGCTTTGATCATGTCCTTTTTGGAACGGATGCCCCTTTAGGAATTGCTCCCGCAGGTGCAACAGTGGAGATCATCCAAGCTATTGAGGAGCTACCACTCACAGAGGAGGCCAAAGATGGCATCTTCCAAGCTAATTTGCTGCAGTTAATAAGAGGAGAGTATTGATGAATCAACTGAGCCAAGCACCAATCATCAGATTATTTAACCTGAGCATTGATCCGACAAGTCAGTACCAATTTTCAGCAGTCGGACGAGAAAATTTGCTAGCTTCTTTGGAAAAAGAAGAAGGCACACTATTTATGGCGACTTGTCATTTACCTGGTCAAAAGGGTATGAAATTGGTTTATGAAATTTATCAAGACCAAGCAGCCTATGAAAAACATGTCAGCTCTGAGCACTTTCAAGCATTTGCAAGTTATGCAGGACAGTCTGTTCGTGAGCGTCAAGTGATTAGTTTACAAGCTGAGTTACTCTTTGAAAAAGAAGGTAAAAAAGCAATTGACACTGCAAATGAATATTCAATTCGATTAGCAAAAATTACTGTAAAAAAAGAGGATGCTTGTCAGTTTCGAGATATTGTTGCTATTGAAATGGAAAAGGCTGTTCAAGTTGAAGAAGGTGTTATTTCCCTCTTTGCGGCGCGTGATCAGTCACAGTTGAATCAATGGTATTTCTTTGAAATTTATCAAGATGAGAAGGCTTACTTGTCCCATATTGAGACAGAGCATTTTAAAACCTATATTAGGGATGCTGCTCAATTTGTTGGTGATAAACAGTTAAATGTTCTTTCAGGAGAATTAGTAATTAGTCAAGGCGGCTTATCCTATCAAACACAATAACGATGTTTTCTATGCTAGACGTTTTTTATAAACCTAATCCTAACAAAAATGTTATGATTAGGTTTACAAGTATTTATGAAATAATTAACTCTGTTTAGCGAAAGGAAGTGACTCTTTGACTGTTCTCATTAGGCAAGTAAGGCTAGAAGACGCAAAAGCCTCACTTGCCATTTATCAACCTTACGTAGAAGAAACAGCTATCAGTTTTGAATATGAATTGCCTTCTTTAGTAGAGTTTACAAAAAGAATCAAGGCTATTCAGTCTGCTTACCCTTATTTAGTCCTTGAAAAAGATGGCGTCCTAATTGGCTATGCCTATGCTTCAGCATTTCATGAGCGTCAAGCCTATGCCTGGTCTGTAGAGGTAACCATTTATTTAGATCAAAGTGCGCGAGGGCATGGTTTAGGGCAAATACTCTATCAAGAATTGGAATGTTTATTGGAACAAATGGGATTTCTGAATCTGAATGCTTGTATAGCTTGGACAAAAGAAGCTTCTCCCTTTCTAAATAATCGCAGTCAAGCCTTCCATCAGAAACTTGGATACAAAATAGTTGGTCACTTTAATAATGCTGGTTTTAAGTTTAACAGTTGGTTTGATATGATTTGGATGGAAAAGTTGATTGGTCAGCACACCAGCCAACCCCCAAAAATTATATCTTTTTCAGAGCTTTTAGCCAGTAAAAACTTGGTTGAACCTTGGCAAGTTCTGCTCACTGAATCTGAAAATAACTGAGTAGCCATTCCTAAAAGAGAAGGAGAATCTATGAAAATACATGTGACAGGCGATAGTTTGATGGCAAGACATGAAGACGCCGATATCCCAATGGTCAACATTAAATTGTATGACTTAGATCCGACATTGAAAGTGACTAATTCGGCTATTTCGGGTAATAGCACGCGCGACTTGTTAGCTCGCTATGATGACATTATCATGGATACTCAATCAGAGTATTTGTTTGTGTTGGTCGGTACAAATGATTTATCAATAGACAGAGATGTCAGCCCCCTTGAATTTGAAAAGAATCTGAACCAATTGATTGATATCTTTGAAACACGCTTTGTGACACAACGGATTCACTTTTTGCTGCCACCTCCTGTGGATGAAGCAAAGCAGAAAAAAAGAACCAATCAACGATTGGTCCAATATGGTCAGCTGATTACTAAAGTTTGTCAGGAAAAAGACTGTTGTGTTTTAGATTTGAATCAAGCTTTCCGTGATGCTGCAACACCTGAAGTATCACTTGAAGACATTCTCGTTGGCATCAAAGATGATGGCTTGCATTTTGGAGAAAAAGGCTATGAAATTCTAGCCAAAACCATCAATGGTGCCTTGAAACGAAACTAAAAGAGCTAAGATATGAAGTGATCCCTAAAAGTTAGACAGTATATTTAAGATAAGGATTGAGTTCTGTATTGTACAGGACTCAGTCCTTTTAATGTTAGTTTGATTCGTTTAGTATTGTAGTAGTTGATATATTCTGAAATAGCTTTTTTCAGTAGAAAGATTGCATCATGCCATTATCTAAGCTATTGCCTTTACGAGACATTGAGGGTTTCATACCATGGTCTTCAAGAAACTTATGATAAAACGCATGTTGGTACTGCCAAGCTTGGTCGCTATGTAAAATGGTTCCCAGATATATTTTCTCTGGAAAAGCACTTTCAAGCATGGTTTTTAGTTGTTTTAAATTCGGTGAACTAGAAAGACTATAAGCAATAATTTTACCGTTATAACCATCAAGAACTGGTGATAAATACAGCTTAATCTCACTGATAGGAATGGAGAATTCCGTTACATCAGTATAGCACTTCTCGAGTGGCTTCGAAGCTTTAAATTGACGCTTAATAAGGTTATCAGCTTTCTTTCCGACTTCTCCCTTATAGGAGTTGTAACGACGATTCACACGAATTCTAGCTTTCAAACCAAGTTCTGTCATAAGGCGTTGAACCTTCTTATGGTTGACTTGAAGTCCTCGGTTTCTGAGTTCAAGATGAGTCCTACGATAACCATATCTTCCCTTATGTTCGTTATAGATATTTTTAATAATCTCTTTTAAATCACTGTCTTTATCACCTCGAGCCAATCGTTTGACTTGATAATAATAAATTGATCGAGATAGATTCAAAATATCTAGCAATAAAGCTAGATTGAATTCCTTGATTAATTCTTGGATAATTTCTGTTGCTCTCTGAGCCTTGCTTCGTTCCTCAAGCGGAATTCTCTCAGCTTTTTTAGCACGGCATTCTCCGCTCTAAGGCATTCATTTTCATATTGAAGACGCTCTAATTCAGTCATCTCTTCTAGCTTTTTCTTTGGTTTACGTCCCATTTTCCTAGGTCTCCCTCTTGGTTTTTCAAGAATAGTATACCCGTTTTTCTTATATTCTGTCATCCATATTGACAAGGTTCCCTTGTTAGGTAAGGCATAATCTAAGGAAACTCTATCTGAGACTTGCCTCTTAGTAAAACATTATCAATAATTTGCCTCTTCAATTCAGGAGGATAAGACTTACTCTTTTCTTTACGAACACTTTCTAATCCATGCTTATCAATAAGTCGGACTAGATATTTTAGATTGGAAACGTTGATATCATATTTTTGACTGAGAATTCTCCAAGAGCAACCCCTTTGTCTTAACAGATAAATCTCAACTTTATCTTTGTAACTTAGCTTCATACAAAAAGCACCCTATTTGTTAGATTGTTTGTCTAACTTTTGGGGTGCACTTCACTGTTTGGGTTTTATTTTGACATTTGTTCGATTTGATATTGGTTGGTGACATAATTGATAAAGGATTTGATTGCTGGGGGTTGGGAGATATTGTTTAAATAGGCCATATAATAGTAGCGTGATTTTTTTAGTTCATCTAATTCAATTATTTCGACGTCTAATGTTTTTAAAAAATCTAATTTGGGTAGGATAGCAATACCAAAGTTTTGTGCAACCAAACCAGCAATTGTCTCATCTTCTTCAATTTCAAATTGAATTTTCACCTGATCCATTTGGTCTTGATATAATTTTTCAACAACTGGTCGGACACCACTCTTTTTTGAAAACCAAATTTGTGGATAGGCTAATGTATCTGCGATAGAAACATGTTCTTTTTGAGCTAATTGGTGATTTTTAGGAACTACAATTACCATATCCTGAACAGCAATTGGTATATAAGTTATTTGTGGGTTTAATCCAATTTTAGAACAAAATGCTAAATCATAACGACCATCAATTAAGCCTCTTAATAAATCTTCAGTCATCCCGCTATCATTATAGAAGATGAAATTAGCTGGTGAGTTAGGATTATCTGTTAAGAACTGCCGTGTTAAATTAGGAATCACCCGATGACTTAATACCCTAAGTAATGCAATTTTGATATTAAATGATTTGATTGTTTGTGCTTGTAAGGTAGCAACACTATCATCAATTAAATTTAAAGCTTCTTGGATATTTTTGGCAAAAGCTTTACCATTTTCTGTTAAAATGATGTTTCGCCCTTTTTTCTCAAATAAAATCACTCCTAATTCACTTTCAATAATTGAAATAGCATGACTAAGTGTTGGTTGCGTGATATGTAATTGTCTAGCTGCTTTTGTATAGTGTTCTAAATTAGCTAACGTAATAAAATACCTTAAATGCTGTAGATTCATTCTAAATCCCCCTCATAATCCTAAATTTATCTTATCACAACATATAAATTTTTTCTATGAAAACCCGTACAAAAATCAATTTGTTTTTGTGATTTTTTTAACTTATAATGAATTTGTAAATGAATGTTAACTTTTTAACAAACTTTCAAGGGGGACTTAGCATGTCAAAAACATCACCAATCACTATTAGTTCTTGGACTTTAGGGGACACTTGCCTATTTGAGGATCGTGTTAAAGCGGCTAAAGAAGCAGGTTATGAAGGAATTGGACTTCGTTCAGAAACTTACGTAGATGCTTTAAATGAAGGTTTAACTGACCAAGCTATTTTAGATATCCTAGCAAAATATGATATCAAAGTAACAGAAGTTGAATACATTGTTCAATGGGCAGAAGAAAAACGTTCTTACGAGCAAAAATATAAGGAACAAATGTGTTTCCATATGTGTCGTTTGTTTGAAGTGGGTCATATCAATTGTGGCTTAATGGAAAATTATTCTATTGAATACACTGCTCAAAAGTTGAAAGAACTTTGTGGCCGTGCTGGTAATTTAATCATCGGTGTAGAACCAATGCCTTACAGTGGTTTACCTGATTTTGATAAAGCTTATGCAGTTGTTGAAGCCTCTGGCTGTGAGAACGCAATGCTAATTCTTGACACTTGGCACTGGGTTCGTGCAGACCAACCTTATCGTCAGTTGACTAAGGAACAAGCTGCTAAAGTCATTTCGATTCAAATCAATGATGCTTATGAACGTGCTTATGCACCAGCTATTCTCCGTGATGAATCAATGCATGACCGTCTTGCACCAGGAACGGGAGCTAAAGACACTAAAGGCTTTGTTGAGATGATTAAGGAAGCAGGAATTAATCCAAAAGTCATTGGTGTTGAAGTTATTTCGGATAACATTTTGGGACAGGGCTTAGACTATGCTAGTCAGTTTACTTATGATAACACTGTTAAAGTTTTGAGTGAAGCTTGGCCAGAACAATTAGATTAAATTATTTTTATAGGGTATAATAGAAAAAGGAGAAATTATGACAGAGCAATGGTTAGGTTTGGACGGAAAAGTCGCAGTTGTAACAGGAGCTGTTGGAGGAATGGGTAAAACTATTGTCCAAGAATTTGCAAAACAACATGTTAAAGTTGTCTTACTTGATATTAAAGAAGATGAATTGAAGGCTTATGCAGAGGAAGTTAAAAGTCAATATGGCGTAGAAACATTAGCTATTGTGACAAATTCAACTTCAGAAGAAGCAGTTGAAAATGCGGTTGCTAAAACAGTTGAAACTTTTGGTCAAGTTGATATTTTAGTAAACACAGCTGCTATGCTTCGTGCTTGTCCGCTTGAGGATTTACCACTTGAAGAATGGCGTCAAACAGTTGATATTAACTTAACAGGTTATTTCTTAGTATCTCAACGTTTTGGTCGTCAAATGATTAAGCAAGGACATGGAAACATGATTCATGTTTCAACAATTGCCTCTGTATTCCCAGAAACATATTCAGCAGCATATAGTTCAACAAAAGCCGGTGTTAACATGATGTCTCGTCAAATGGCTGCTGAATGGGGTCAATTTGGCCTCAGAAGTAATTGTATTCAACCATGTTTTGTTAAAACACCTTTATCTGAAGCATTTTATGCTGATCCTGAAGTAGAAAAAGGTCGTAAAGCTTTAACAGCTAATAAACGGATCGGTAACACAATGGATATTGCTAATGCTGTTATGTATTTGGCAAGTGATCGTTCAGACTATACTAATGGTCATGAGTTACGTGTAGAAGGTGGTTTCGGTATTATGATGGGTGACCAAACACCAAAACCTGGTGGTCGTCGTGAGTATGCTGAAAAAGAGCATAATGCTTACTTAGAACGTATCAAGGCTAATAAGTAATAAGGATTAGCCAGCTTTGTCAGGCTAGCAAGGGAGAAAAGATGTTTAAAAACAACAAATACAACTTTACAGCAATCCTTTTATGGATGACTTACTTTTGTCATGGGATTCAAGCTATTATTATTTCGCAAAATGCAGATTTCTTCGCCAACAAATGGGGCGTTGAAGCAGCAGCTGTCTTTGCGGTTATCGCATGGACTGGTTTAGGAAAAATTTCCTTTTTAACTTTCTCTGGTTCTCTATCAGATAAAGTAGGTCGTAAACCGCTTATCGTTATTGGTCTTATCGGCTTTGTGATCATGTTTGGTTCCTTCTTGGTTGCTAACAACCTCTGGATGGCCAATATCTTAGCCTTTATCGGTGGAGCAATGACATCACTCTATGATGGTGCGATTAATCCAGCTTTGTTCGAAATGTACCCTGAAAATAAATCAACAGCTTCAATTTTCAGTAAAGCTTTCATTTCAATTTCATCAATGTTATACCCACTTTTAGTAGCATTCTTAGTTAGTCATAAAATGGCAATTGAAATTGGGATTATGGTTCCCTTCATTCTCAGTATTATTGTTTTAGCAGGTGTTTTAATCGCTCGTTTCCCAGATAATGATATTCGTAAAGAAGAAAAGGTTTCAGCGCGTGAAGCAATTAAAATCTTAGAATCACGTCAAAGTGTTGTGCCAACTACAACTGAAGAAAAGACTGTCACAGTTCGTCGTACAGCAAACTTTGCAGTTGACGGTGTTATCCTTTCAGCCTTTGCCTTCACAATCTATTCTACATTCTACTTATTCCAACAAGCTTCTAAATTATATGCACAAAATGTCATTCATATGTCCGAAACAAGCGCAGCATCCGTTACTTCTTACTACCAATTAGGTGGTTTGATTGCAACAATTGTTTTCTCAATTATGATGGCGCGTGGTATTCGTGACATTGCCTTGCTTGTTATTAGTCCTATCTTTGCAGGTCTTGCAGGATTACTCGTTTACTTTGTACCAACAGCAACAACTTTAACAATTGCCGGCATCGTCATTGGTTTCTTCGCAGCTGGTGGTCTTCTCCAAATGGGTAACGCTGTATTAAACCAATTCTTTGATAAAAATAAAGGTCGTAACACAAGTATTTACTATTTTGTTATGGCATTAGGTTCATACATTGTTCCAATGTTAGCTTCAAAATTAATTGCTGCTAACAGAGCTGATCTCATTATGCTCTTTGTATCAGTTTGTGGTTTTGCTTCAGCAGCACTTATGTTCTTTGCTGGAAAACGTTACAGCCATATTTTTGGAGTATCAGTCTTTTCAAACTCAAAAAAATAAAAAATTAGACAGTAGAATGAAAGAGAAATCTTTCATTTTAACTGCATTATAGCAATAAAGGAGATTAACCCCCGATGAAAAATAAGTATGTACCGACTATTGGTGCACTTTATATAAACTATATTTTTCAAGGTATAGCGGCTATTATCATTTCACAAAATATGACTGTTTTAGAGGGTAGATGGCAAGCTTCACTTAGTCAAATAACATTAGTGATTAGTGCTATTGGTTTTGGCCGAGTTCTAAGTGTCAATTTAGCAGGTTTCTTATCTGATTACTTAGGTCGAAGAAAAACTGTTATTCTTGGTGTTTTATCCTATATAATTTTTTACTTAGGTTTAACATTTTCAAACTCTTATATTTTGGCCTTTATTTTTGCTATCTTTGCAGGTATTGGAAACTCATTTCTAGATACATCAACCTATCCAGTTGTTGTTGAAGCTTTTGAGGATCACAATAACAATAGTGCCCTAAGCGTTTTAAATAAAGCATTTATTTCAGTTGGTCAGTTTATCTTACCATTAGTTACCAGTTATATTTTTAGAAATCATCTCTATTTTGGTTGGACTTTTATTGCATCCGCAGTTTTCTTGATAGTAAATATTTTCTTCCTTGCTAAACTTCCATTTCCTAAACTTTTTGGGAATAGTGAAAAATTATCTGAAGAACAACTATCAGAAGACACAAAATTGTTATGGGTACAATCAAATTTTGCCATTGAAGGGGTATGTCTATTAATTTTTTCACTGGTTTCCGTGTCACTCTTCAATATTTTTATTATCTGGATTCCTACTTTTGCTGAAACTGTTGTCGGAATTGCTAAAACAGATAGTTTAATGTTTGTCAGTCTCTATAGTATTTGCTCATTTACTTCAGTATTTATCACATCAGCAGTTGTTAAACGTGGACTTAATGTTGTCAACTTCATGATTTTCTGTACAACGATCACAGCACTCGCAATTACGGGAATGGTTATTCATCCCAAATTGGTTACAGTAGTAATAGCTACTGTGGTAATCGGAGTTTTCGCTGCAGGAGGTATCTGGCAATTGGGGCTTGCCACACTTTTGGACTTCTTCCCACAGAGGAGAGGTTTAGTGACTAGTTATTATTCTTTAGCAACTTCACTTTCTGTTATGGGAGCACCATTTTTAACAGGGGTCGTGGCTGAGAAGAGTATTGAGTTAGTCTTTGTTCTAGTTGCTGTATTAGCACTATTAGGGTCAATTGTTTTAACTATCGTTTCGTTTCGTTATCAAAAAGTCTTTCATTCTGAGACTAACATAATAGATATTCATTAAAAGAGAGGTAATTCTTATGTCAGAACGTTTATCAGGTCACACTTTATTAATTTCACTTATAGCTACACCAATTCGTCACAGCCTATCTCCAAAAATGCATAATGAAGCTTTTGCGAAATTAGGCTTAGATTATGCTTACCTGGCTTTTGAAGTTGGTAATGAAGAATTAGCTGATGCTGTACAAGGTATACGTGCTCTAGGCATTCGTGGATCAAATGTATCAATGCCAAACAAACAAGCAATCATTCCTTATCTTGATGAAATTTCACCAGCAGCAGAATTAGTTGGAGCAGTTAATACCGTTGTCAATAAAGATGGCAAAGGACACTTAGTTGGTCACGTTACTGATGGAACAGGTGCAGTTCGTGCATTGGCTGAAGAAGGTGTGGATATTAAAAATCAAATTATCACATTAGCTGGAGCTGGCGGAGCAGGAACTGCCATAGCCGTTCAACTCGGCTTAGATGGCGCAAAAGAAGTTCGTATCTTCAACCAAAAAGATCCAAGTTACGCAAATGCTGAAAAAACAGTTGAAAAAATTAATGATCGCACAAATACTAAAGCAAGTGTCTGTGATTTAGCAGACCAAGAGGCCTTCAAAAAATCAATTGCTGAATCATCAATTTATATTGATGCCACAGGTGTCGGAATGAAGCCTCTGGAAGATCATAGCCTTATCAATGATCCAGAAGTTATTCGTCCAGACCTTGTAGTTTTTGATGTTGTTTATAGCCCTGCAGAAACAAAATTATTGAAATTCGCTAAAGAAAACGGTGCTAAAAAAGCAATAAATGGACTTGGCATGATGTTGTATCAAGGTGCAGAAGCATTCAAATTATTCACGGGAGAAGAAATGCCTGTAGAATATATCCGTGATTTATTATTTAATGAAAAAAACTAAATAGTATTTAGAAAGACTCATTCATGTAAGTATGAAGTACTAACATGAGGAGTCTTTTTTGTTTTCCAAATATATTTATCTATAGAAATAAATTATGAATTCGCTTTCTAAATTTTATGGAAAATCTTTGTGAAAAAGTTATCAAATCATGTTAAACTATTAACAAGATTAGAAATGAAAGGTAATTTAATTATGGAATTAAAACCATTCCCCGGATATGAAAATCATCTTTTTAGCTATTTGAGTGACGAAAGTTCTGAAACTAAAGCAAGAAAAGAAGCACAAGGAAAAGCTATGATGGATTTTCAGCTTCCAGAAGATATGACTATGGAAGATATCATGATTCCAGGTCCAGATAAGGATCAAGAACTCCAATTACGACTTTTTAAAGCAAAAGATTTACCTAAGCATTCACCAATTATATTGGATATTCATGGAGGAGGTTTTGTTGCTGGTACAGTTGCCCTTGATAATGCGCGATGTCTAGCATTAGCACAACGTGTTCCAGCAATTGTAGCTGCAGTTGAATATCGTCTATCAGGTGGAAAAAAAGGTTATCATTTTCCAATGCCACTTGAAGATTGTCATGCAGCCTACATGTATTTACATGACCATGCTGAGGAGTTGGGTGGAAATCCAGATTTAATGGGTATCCATGGGTCAAGTGCGGGAGGAAATCTTGCAGAAGGTTTAGCCCTTTATCTAAGAGATCGTAATGAACCAATGCCTAAATTAACAGTTCTCAATTGTCCAACCTTTGATACAGCTATTGAAGAGTTATACTCATTCCAACAACTAATTCAACTAAAAATGGGACCAGATAAGAAAGCTTTAGGTGCAGAAGCAACCTATCTAGGAGGCTATAATGGTCAACAACCATCATATTATGCTTTCCCAGGCCTTTGCCATGATATAGGAGGACTTGGTCCGACAATGATTATTGCTGGTGAATATGATACCTTACGAGACAGTGCTTGGAACTATACTCAGAGACTTCTACGCGCCGGTGTTCCATGTGAGTTCTTCTTGGCACCGCGACTCGGACACTGTTTTACTGCAGCCCCACACCCATATACCGACTTTGTCCATGATATGATGGCATGGTCCTATAAAAGAGAATTTGGTCTTTTGAACAATTTAAAAAATTGAGGAGATAATACTATGAGTCCAGCTGTACTTGCACTATTGATGCTTGTCATCGTTGTCGCTTTTATCCTGTGGAATAAAGTTCCTTTAAACTTTATCATGTTTGTTGTACCCGTTATATTTAGTTTTTTAATGGGTTACAATGTTATGGAAACAAGCACATTTATTATTAATCAAATTAATCTCGTGATGTCTCAAACTGGATATATGCTCTTGTTTGGTTTGATCTATTTTACTATGGTAACTGAAACAGGAATGTTTGATACCATAGTAAACGCCGTCATGAAAAAAGTTGGAGATAAGCTCAATGTCATCGGAGTTATGATTTTAACCACGATTTTAGGAGCAATAGCTTACCTCACAGCCAACATGTCAACAACCTATCTAATCGTTTTTCCAATCATGATTCCGCTTTACAAGAAGTTTAAATTGGATCGTGATTTTGCCTTCATTATTTGTCAAACTGCCATAGGCGCCATGTGTTGGTTACCTTGGGGAATCGGATTAATCATGTCTGCAACAATGGCCGGAACTGATGCGGAAACGCTGGCAGTTGCAGCGATGCCCTGGGGACTTTGCTTTATTCCTGCAATAATACTTCAGTATGTCTATTTTGCCTATAAACATAAAAAAGAACATGGTACATTAGGACTATCTAAAGATACAGTTGAAGCTGAAGTCGAAAAATTAGAAGAAAAACCTAATGCCAGACCAAAACTATTCTGGTTTAACCTATTCGTATTTCTTGCTGTAATTGTTGCATTGGCATATTTCAAGATTCCATCTTATCTCGTATTTGTTGCTGCATCAATTATTACAGCCATGGTTAACTATCCAAAAGATTTTGGAGCTATTTGGAATAAAGCTGGTATTACATTTTTTAACGTTGTCTTGATGCTTCTAGCAATTTGTTTCTATCTAGCAATTTTCAACGCAGCACCAGAAGACGGAAGTAAATTATCAATGGTTGCTTCACTTGCACAGTTACTCAAAGGTATATTCCCTGTATTCTTAATGCGTTACATCCATATTATATTCCTAGCCTTCTGTGTACCAATTATATATTTTGTACCTTATCAGTTATATAATGCCTTTTATCCATTATTTATCACAATTGGAGCAACATTTGGATTATCACCAATAATGGTCATTGCCCCATTTGTATGTAATTTAGCACTTGCTACATCTGTAACACCAATGAATTCAGCTACCTATGTAGGTGCAACACTTTGTGAAATTGAGCCAACATCATTCACAAAACGCGGGGTAATCATTATGTCTGTGACAAATATCATTGTAATTATAACAGCAATTATCTTTGGTGTTCTCCATTTTTAAAATTTACAAAGAAAAAGGAAATATCAAGTTTCCTTTTTCTGTTCAATTAATAGATTTTGTCTATTAATCAGATAAAAAAGAATCATTAGTTTTCTATCTTTGCCCATGATATACTTTTAGTGAAAAGTATCACATTTTAATAGGGGTTTATTTGAATAAAAGTGAGGGTAATATTTATGAAAAAAACAGTAATGGTCGATCAAGTTGAGATTGGTCAAGGACAGCCTAAAATTATTGTGCCAATTGTGGGTACAAATAGTCAAGATATCTTAGATGCGGCAAACAATATTAGCAAAATTGATTGTGATTTTGTAGAATGGCGTATTGACCATTATAAGGAAGTAAAGGATGCTAAAGCAGTTGCTACTTTATCATATAAAGTAAAAGATATCCTCAAAAAACCTTTGTTAGTTACATTTAGATCAGAACGTGAGGGTGGTGTCTGTGCTCTTTCAGACCAAGAATATGGAAATCTTTATCTATCTTTAATTGAAGAAGGGAAATTGGATTTACTTGATGTGGAACTCTTTATGCCAGAAAATATTGTCAAAATAATTGTTAATAAGGCTCATCAAAAAGGGATTAAAGTCATTATGTGTAATCATGATTTTGATAAAACACCAGCTCAAGAAACAATAGTTGACCGTCTCAAAATGATGGAGGCTAAGGGTGCTGATATTTGTAAGATTGCCGTTATGCCACAATCTAAAGACGATGTTTTGACCTTGTTACAAGCAACTGCAATTGCTGATGATCAAGTTGCATGTCCATTAATTACGATGTCTATGGGTAGTCTAGGTATGGTTAGTCGGGTCAGTGGAGAAGTATTTGGCTCTGCAGCAACCTTTGGTTCAGCTGGGCAAGCTTCTGCCCCAGGACAGGTTCCTGTAAGCTTATTAAGAGATATTCTGACAACTTTTAAACTGAATTAGAAAAGGATAAAATATGACAAAAACTTTAATAGATAATATCAGCTTGACCTCAGGTCAAGAACTTAAAAATCGTCTTGTTATGGCTCCCATGACGACACAATCAGCTTATTTTGATGGTAGTATTACAGAAGAGTTGATTAAGTATTATGCTGAACGATCTGGAACAGCTGGTACAATTATTGTCGAAAGTGCTTTTGTGGAAGATAAAGGACGTGGTTTCTTTGGCGCACTTGGGATTGACCACGATGATAAAATTCAAGGGCTTAGCCGATTGGCGCAAGCCATAAAAAATAAAGGATCAAAAGCCTTGATCCAAATTTATCATGCTGGTCGTATGGCATGGCCTGAAATGAATGGTGGGGCAACCCCAATTTCAGCTTCTGCAGTAGCAGCACTAAGACCAAACGCACCGGTACCAACTGAAATGACGCACCAAGAAATCTTAGAAATGGTCGAAGCTTTTGCCAACGGTGTCCGTCGCGCGATTCAAGCTGGATTTGATGGTGTTGAATTGCATGGTGCAAATACATATCTTTTACAACAATTCTTTTCTCCTCATTCAAATAGAAGACAAGATGCTTGGGGTGGTAGTATAGAGAAACGTGCTAAGTTCCCATTAGAAGTCCTAAAAGCAGCTCAATCAGTTAAACAAGAAGAGAATGCGCAAAACTTTATCATTGGTTACCGTTTCTCGCCAGAAGAATTAGAAGAACCAGGGATTCATTTTGAAGATAGTATGTTCCTCTTAAATAGCTTAGCTGAAGTTGGACTTGATTATGTTCATTTTTCAATGGGGGCTTACTTAAGAAGTTCTATCATTAATACAAATGATTTAGAACCCACTATTAATAAGTATACTGCTCAACGTTCAGAAAAACTTGCACAAGTACCAGTTATGGGAGTTGGAGGTATCATGCAGAAAGCAGATGCTGAAAAAGCTTTGGAAGCTGGTTATGATTTATTAGCAGTAGCAAAAGGTTTCTTAGTTGAAACAGACTGGGCTGCAGCAATCATGGCTGACAAAGTAATTCCTACTTTTGCTGATATCCATGACCGTGAAAAGTTAATCATTCCGACACCTTTATGGAAATTTATGGATGAAACATTCTTCTTAGTTAAAGATACAGTTGCTGAAACTGAGAAAGCAGAACGTCTAAAAACATTGATGAATAAACCACTGGAGTACAAAGCTGGCACATATCGTGTGATGGCTCATGGACATAATAGTGAATTACCAATGGTTGTAACCTTCAATGACGAATCTATAACTGAAATCAAAATCGACAGTGCTGGTGAATCAGCTGGTCTTTCTGATTTAGTTTTTGAAAAAATGCCAAAACAAATCATTGATTTCCAAACTTTAAATGTTGATGCCGTTTCTGGAGCTTCATCAACCAGCCAAGGTGTCATTGATGGCGTTTCCGAAGCTGTAATGCAAGCCAGTGGTCAAGATGCCGTTGATGTATTGAAAGCTCGTCCAAAACCAACTGTTCATCGTTCAACAGAAGTAGTCGATGAGTCGGTTGATCTTGTCGTTGTAGGTGGTGGAGCAGCCGGAATTGCTGCTGCCCTTCGTGCCGATCAACTTGGTTTAAGTGTCACCTTAATTGAGAAACTCAGCTTTATTGGTGGGGCAATCTCTGTTTCTGGGGGAAACCAAGTTGTCATGGGATCGCAATTACAAATCCAAGAAGGCGTTATTGATGATAATGCGCAAATCATGTATGAAGACTTTATGGAAAATGGAAACCATAAAAATGTTCCCGAATTGCTTGAACTTTTGACTGAGAATGTTGGTCAAGCAACAGATTGGGTAAATCAATATATTGGTGTCCAATATGATAAAGGCTTACACGTCCTCGCGGAATACAGAAAAGATCGGGAATTAGCTTATGCCCATGGTGGACATGGCTTTGCTGATACAGTCCGTGAAAAAATGGCAGCATCAAATGTTAACCTACTCCTTCAAACAAAAGCTGAAAAACTTTTACATGATGGACAAGGTAATGTGACCGGATTAGTTGCTGTTGAAGAAACAGGTAAAACGCACCGTATTGCAAGTAAAGCTGTTATTCTTACCACAGGTGGTTATGGTAATAACAAAGCCCTCTTATCAGAAGACCTTAAAGATGTCTTGTTCTACGGGACAAGCTCATCAATGGGTGAAGGTCTCTTAATGGCTCAAGTTCCTGAAATTGATGCCGCAAGTCGTTTAATGGAGTTTGGTAAAATCTATCCAAATGGTGTCGAAGTTGCACCTGGCTATGCTAAATCAACAATTGGTGGTAACCTAGCAGTCCTCAAACAAAATGGCCTCTTGGTGTCAACAGATGGCAAACGTGTCGTAAATGAACGAGCAAGTAACCATGACATACTTGAGGTGTTGATGGAACAAAAAGCTAAACTGCTATACCTACTCTTAGACCAAAGACATTTTGATATCTTCCGAAAAGAAATTGCCGAAGGCGGAATTTCCGAAGCAGAAGTGACATCATGGTTAGATGCTAATGGCCAAAAAACGCCTTACCTTTTCCATGCTGACACTTTGGAAGAATTAGCAGAGCGCGCAGGCATGGACAAAGAAGCACTTGCTGAAACTGTAGAACGTTATAACAGCTTTGTTGAAACTGGTACAGATAGCGACTTTAACAGAGAAAATCGTTTCTTACAAGAAAAAGTTGGTGCTGGACCATATTACATGATCGAGCAACGTCCACGTTTTGCAACAACTATGGGTGGACTCGTGGTTAACAAAAATCTTGCAGTTGAAAATACTAAAGGGGAAACAATCAAAGGCTTATATGCAGCCGGTGAAGTTGTTGGCGGTGTTATGGGAACAGACTCGCCATCAGGAGCTAATAATGCTTGGGCATTAACTTCAGGTAAATTAGCTGCCGAAAGTTTTTCACAAAATTTATAATAAAAAACTAAATGACAGGCCAGTCTGCCTGTCATTTTTGTGGGCTCAGAATGTGATATACTATTTAGGTAAAGGAGTTGCGCGTGCTTACCATATTAATTAAAGCTAGCAGTTTTGTGCTAGTTGTCTGTTTAGGTTATTTTTTTAAGAAAAGAGGACTAATTAGCTTGCAAGAAGGGCATGCTCTGTCCAAAATTGTGATGACAGTGACATTGCCTTGCGCATTATTACTGTCCGCAAAAAGCATTACCCTGTCAGGATTTCTCTTAATCCCGCTAGGTCTAGCTTTGCTTGCTAATGGGCTGATGCTTGCATTAGGTTATATAAGAGGTCGGAAGGCTGAGCCTTTAAGCAAAACCCAAAATGTTATTCAATTGTCGGGATTCAACATTGGCAACTTTGCGTTCCCATTTGTCCAAAGTTTTTTTCCAGTTTCTTATTTGATGTATGTCATACTTTTTGATACCGGAAATGCCATTATGGTCTTTGGCGGCAATTATGCGGTGGCTAGTCTCTTTAGCCCTGGTTCTGAAAAATTAACAGTTGGTGCATTCTTGAAAAAACTCTTGCATTCAGTTCCTTTTGTCACCTATCTTATCTGCTTCGTTCTCTCCATCTTACAGTGGCATTTACCAGGTCCAATCTTAACTATTGCAAAGGTCGGAGCAGATGCTAATCCCTTTTTAGCCATGTTTGTCTTAGGGGTGATGGTTGATCTCAAATTTAACCGACAAGCCCTTCAAGAATTGGGACAACTACTTGGTCTTCGTCTTTTCGGCTCTGGGCTAATGGTTGCACTGGTCACATTGCTACCGTTGGATATGGTTGTCAAGCAGATGTTGACCATCTGCTTACTAGCTCCAATTGCTGTCGTTACCCCACTCTACGCACAAGAATTAGGAATCAAAAGTTCAGTACCAGCCACCGTGAATTCACTGACCATCTTGTCCAGTATTGTTTTAATCACGATTTTTTTACTGAGCTTCGCATAAGCTTTCTTTAAGTTTATTACAGTATCTTAGATTAAATAATAATAGGATAGCTTTTTTCTCGATTTTACGCTAAGCTTATTAATGTTACTATATTTCAAAATTAAAGGATTTTTATGTTTACCAATTTTATTAACTTGATTTTAACTCAATACGGTCTATATGCTTTTTTAATTATCTTTCTGATTATCTTTGTTGAAACTGGCTTAGTCTTCTTTCCATTCTTACCAGGGGATTCCCTCTTGTTTATGACAGGTGCTTTTATTGCAAAGAGTGCTTATAATCCAATCCTTTTTAGTTTTATTCTTGCTGTGGCTGCTATTCTTGGAGACTTTGTCAATTATAGTCTGGGTCGAAAATATGGTTTATCCTTGAGAAAAGTTCCTTTCTTTGGGAAATTTATTAAGGATAGTCATATTGCTGAGACTGAGCATTTCTTCCTTAAGTATGGGAATATTGCTATTTCTCTAGGGCGTTTTGTTCCGATTGTCAGAACCTTTATTCCCTTTATTTCCGGAATTGGAAAAATGGATACTAAGAAATTTTTCATCTTTAACTGTATTGGTGGCTTATCATGGGTAATCATTGGTATTTTAGCAGGTTTCTTCTTCGGTTCAATTCCATTTGTTAAGGCACACTTTGAATTAATTATGTTAGCTATTGTTTTTGTTTCAGTTCTGCCGATTATTTTTATGGTCATTAAACGCCAAATGAATAAAGCATAGAAAAAAAGAGGTTGCCCTCTTTTTTTATTTGTGCGCTAAGCCTTTCTTAAGACTCTTGAAGAATCCAATATCATCCGTTTGTAAGATTAGTCCTGAATAGGATTTACCAATAAAGACAATTAGGAGAAAAGCAGCAAGTGCTAAAATAGCTAATGAGAGAAAACTTTCCATCTGGCTAGCATAGCCATTGATTAAACGAACGGGCATGAAGAAGGTTGAGAGAAAAGGAATGTAAGAACCAATTTTCAAGGCTAGTAAGTCGCTACCAGCTTGTCCTAGGGCAAATGAACCCAAGAATCCAACCATTACTAAGTATATGGCGGGTTGAGCGGCTTGATTAGCTTGCTCAGCTCGAGCAACTAGTGAGCCACATAAGGCAGCTAGGACTACAAAGATGAGAAGCCCTAATACTGCAAATCCTAAAATTGTGATATCAAAATGTTTGAAAACTTGTTTTAAGAGTGGTTTAACGGATGTAACCATATCTTTTGTACCATCAAGTTTACTTAAGATTTCATAAGTTAGGTAACCACCAACAATATAGATAAGGACATGGGTTAAAATGACGTCGAAGATACCAAGAATCCGTCCATAGAAGTATTTCTCTGCAGGAACACTAGAGAAGACGACTTCCATAATTTTTGTTCCTTTTTCAGAGGCTATCTCTTGAGCAGTTTGTGCAGCATAGATGATGATAATCATATACATGATAAAAATCAAACCGTAGAAAGAAATAAATTTAGCAGCAGTTGCTGTTTCATTTTTCTTTTCTGAGACAACTTTTAATTCTGGTTTTTGGTTTATTGCTTTAATTTGATCTGGGGATAGATTTGCCGTCATCATGCTTAATTGTGTTTGTAGTTGATAGAGTGATTGATTTATCATCCCTTTTGTTTGCATTGATAGTGAATCTTTTCCTTTATAAGTACCGACGATATGATTATCTTTGTTTTCAATAAGTAAGTATCCAGTGACTTTTTCTTTGTCCAAGGCTTTCTTTGCTGCCTCTTTTGTGTTGTACTTATAGGTTACATTATCTAAATTTATTAAAGCGGTTTTATAATCTTTTGCAGGAACGACAACAGCAATCTGATTCGCTTTTTCTGCAGAATTACCTGAAATATAGCTAATTCCAGTTGAGATAGCTAAAAAGATAAAAGGGGAAATAATCATGAAGAAAAAGGTCCATGATTTAACTTGTCTGAGATAGGTTTCCTTGGTTACAATCCATAATTCTTTCATGATTTAACTCCTGATTTTAATTTAAAGATTTCATCAATAGAGGGGGCTTGTTGATCAAATGTTGATAAATAGCGTCCACCACTAATTAAATCAAATAGTTGTGGACCAGCAGATGCATCATCTAAAATGAGACGCCAATTACCTGAATTATTTTTGCTATAAGATGTTACATGTGGCAAAGTTTGCAATCTTTCTTCAGGTAAATCACCTGGTAGGAAGAGTCGCGTTTTCCCAAAAGCATCTCTTATTTCTTGAATGCTACCATTGAGGACAACTTGACCATCATTTATCATAATCAAATGATCACATAGTTCTTCAACATTTGTCATAACGTGGTCAGAGAAGATAATAGTTGCACCACGTTTTTTCTCTTCTAAGATAACTTTTTTTAGAATGGCTGTATTAACTGGATCTAGTCCAGAAAAAGGTTCATCTAAAATAATTAAATCAGGTTCATGAATTAAGGTAATAATCAATTGGATTTTTTGTTGATTCCCTTTTGATAAACTTTTTATTTTGTCGGTAGCTTTCCCTTTGACTTCTAACTTATCCAACCAAATAGGTAATTTTTCTTTGATTTCTTTACTAGTCATCCCTTTAAGGCTGGCCAAATAATGGACTTGTTGATAAACAGTTAATTTGGGCATTAAGCTTCGTTCTTCGGGCAGGTAGCCAACATTAGAATAACTGCCTCGAGTAAAGGGTTTATTGTTAAAGTGAATATCACCTTTATATGAGACGAAATTCAAAAGTGAATGAAAGAAGGTTGTTTTACCTGCTCCATTTTTGCCTACAAAACCACAGATTTTCCCAGTTTCAATGTCAAAAGACATGTCTTTAAGAATCTCTTTTTTTCCATAAGATTTGGATAAATGATTAATCTGTAACATCTGTTTACTCCTTAGGGTATTTGTAAAGTTACCTTTACAAAAATAGTATAGCACGCTTGACAAATATGTCAATAGAAAACATATAAACGGTTAAATTTTTCTCATTTAATACAGAATTTGCTTTTCTAAAGACTACCTGAAAGAACTGTAGTAAAATAGAGGTAAGATGAAACGAAATTAGGTTACCTAAGTGAAAGATTTAAAACAAGTATTTACCCAAGTTGATTTTTATTTTGAGTGGTATGACCATGAGCCCATTTTTACTTATGAAGGGGCGGAAGCAATGAAAGCTGAAAAAGGTTTTTGGGGAACAGAAACCAAGTCACTCTACTTAAAAGATAAGAAGAAAAGGCACTATGTTTATTTGACATTGCCGGAAAAACAGGTCGATTTCAAAGCTCTTAAAGAAGCCACTGGCTTAAGATTGTCGATTGAAAAAACAGATGTTATGGAGATTATGACTGGTCAAGAAGCGGGAGCTGTTGGCCCTTTGGGCTATGAAGAAGAAACACCCTTAATTTTTGACAAGGAATTACTAGGACATGAGAAGTTGGTCTTTGCGCCAGGGACACCGTGTTCAACTATAGTTGTGAAGAGCTCTGATTTGGAGAAAATTTGTCAGGTTTTAGGTATAACTTTCATTTCGGTATAAAATAATCCAGATCAAAAGCAAGATGTGGATTTAATTTTTTTTCAATAGAATTATAGAGTTTACTATCAACTTTGACAAATTGATCGGCGATTGCTTTATTGGGGTCAAGGAGGAGATAACTATCCTCACTTAAGAGCAGGGTATCATCGTTTTTAAAGGCGAAGTACTTGTACTTCTTGTTATTAATTGTATCTTGTCTTAAAGTATATGCAATGCTATTGGTTCGATAATTCAGACTGGCCTTGCCATTTTTTGAAATAGCTATTAAATGTGTCCCATTAATTTTTGAGAAATAGCAAGGCAGAATAATTAGGAATTCTGATTACAGAATTTTTTTGATAGCCAATTTATCACTTAACGGTCGTGCTGAAAGCATTCCTCCTGAGACTCATGCTGAAAATTGGTAAAATCAATCACTGCCATGTTAAAATGAAGGTAATTATTAGAATTTCGAAGGAGAAAATATATGGGGTTATTAGTCGATGGAAAATGGCAAGACAAATGGTATGATACCAAATCAACAAAAGGGAAATTTGTGCGGTCACAAGCACAGTTTCGCAATTGGGTAACCAAAGATGGTTCTGCTGGACCAACAGGAGAAGCGGGCTTTAAAGCAGAAGCCGACCGTTACCATTTGTATGTATCCTATGCTTGCCCCTGGGCTTGTCGAACGTTAATGATGCGTGCCTTAAAAGGTCTAGAAAGAGTTATAACTGTATCGGTGGTTCACCCTCTAATGCTTGAAAATGGTTGGACTTTTGACTCATCTAAATCAGATGTCAAAGATGACCTCTATGGTTTTAACTTCTTGTATGGATTATATTTAAAAGCCAATCCTGAATATAGTGGACGCGTGACGGTGCCAGTTCTATGGGATAAACAGAAAGAAACAATTGTTAGTAATGAATCAGCAGAAATTATCCGAATGCTTAATACAGCCTTCGAAGCCTTCCAAGACAATTCAACTGATTATTACCCAGATGAACTAGCCTCTGAAATTGATGATATGAATGACTTTGTCTATAACAACATAAATAATGGTGTATACAAAGCAGGCTTTGCGACAGAACAAGCTGTTTATGAAACAGAAGTAGCTAATCTTTTTAAAGCTTTAGATCAGTTAGAAGAGTTACTTGAAAGCCAAGACTACTTAATTGGAAATACGTTTACAGAAGCAGATATTCGTCTTTTTACGACACTAGTTCGTTTTGATTCGGTGTATCATGGTCATTTTAAATGTAACTACCAGCCACTTACTAGCTATAAGAATTTGTGGCACTACACAAAAACGATATACAACATGCCAAAAATTGCTGAAACAGTATATTTTGATCATATCAAAGAGCACTATTATGGCAGTCATAAAACAATCAATCCTACAGGGATTGTTCCCAAAGGACCAAAGCTTGATTGGGAACTCAACTGATTATTTTTTCATTAGATAAAGAGGAAATTCATTGTTAACTTTAAGTCACATCACTAAAATCTACCAAACTGGCAGTCTTACTCAAAAGGCGTTGGATGATATTAATCTATCCTTTCGTTCAAATGAGTTTGTCTCAATCCTTGGCCAATCTGGCTCAGGTAAAACAACCTTACTAAATATTATTGGTGGCTTAGACCAATACACAAGTGGTGACTTGCAAATTAATGGCAAGTCAACCAAGCAATTTAAAGACCGTAATTGGGATTCTTACAGAAATCACTCTGTCGGTTTTGTCTTTCAATCCTACAATTTAATTCCCCATCAAACGGCTCTTTCCAATGTTCAATTAGCCTTAACCTTATCAGGGATTTCTAAAAAGGAAAGCCGCCAAAAGGCTTTAAAGGCTCTTGAAATGGTTGGCTTAAAAGACCACGTTGATAAACGTCCTAGTCAAATGTCTGGTGGTCAAATGCAACGGATTGCTATCGCCAGAGCCTTAGTTAATGATCCAGAAATTCTATTAGCCGATGAGCCAACTGGCGCCCTTGACTCTGAAACTTCAGTGCAGATTATGGAATTGCTTAAGGACATTGCTCAGGATAGATTGGTTATTATGGTGACCCATAATCCTGACTTAGCTGAAAAATACTCGACTCGTATCGTCAAGGTCAAAGATGGCCATATCCTATCTGATTCAAATCCCTATGATGCTAGTCTTGACCAGCAGGGCGATTCGGCTAAAGCTCCTAAAACGAAGATGTCTTTCTTGACGGCATTATCCTTGTCCTTGAACAATTTAATGACCAAGAAAGGAAGAACAATTTTGACGGCCTTTGCGGGCTCAATTGGGATAATTGGGATTGCCTTGATTTTGTCGCTCTCCAATGGGGTCCAGGATTATATAGGTAAAATGCAAGAGGATATCCTGACTTCTTATCCTTTGGAGATTACTCAGACTTCATCAAACTTGTCGGCGCTACTGGATAAACAAACTAATAAGAAAAATAAGGATTTGTCCAAAGTTTATGAGGACAATCAGTTGTCTGAGATGCTCAAATCGGACGTCCAAAACAACGATTTGACTTCTTTTAAATCCTATATTGAAAAGCATCCGTCTCATTATAAGAAGAACACTAATGCTATTCAGTATGCTTACCCAATCACCCTTCAGCTCTACAAAACGGACACAACTGATGGCGCGCAAGCCGTTAGCCCAAGTCCTTTAGATGTTTTATTTGATCAGAGCCAAAGTCCAATGGCCAAGCAGTCGCCGATGGCCCAATCTTCCCTCTTTTCGACAAATGTCTGGAAAGAGATGATTGACAACCGAAATCTGCTCAAATCTCAGTATCAGGTCCTAAAAGGGCATCTGCCTAAGAGTGCTAACGAAGTGGTTATTATGGTCGACCAGGACAACCAACTTAATGATTTTGCCCTTTATGCTTTAGGGCTAAAGAGCCAAGCAGAATTAGACAAATTGGTCAACAAAGAAAAAGAGAGTAAAGCAAAATCAGGTGACACCAAAGCATCTGCTAAGAAATCAACTAAAACTTCAAAGACATATAGTTTCAATGATTTAATGGCACTGGAATTTAAGGCAGTCTTACCTAGTGCATTTTATCAGAAGAAAGACGACCAGTGGGTGGATATCAAAGATAATGCCACTGCCATGAAAGACTTGATTACCAAAGCACAAACAATCAAAGTTGTCGGCATTATTAAGCCGAAAGCGGATGCTAAAGGTATAGCCAATCAATCTGGGATTGGCTATACAAAGGACTTAACGGCTGAGATTATAGATGACAATAATCAGAGTCAGATAATTCAGGAACAGGTGGCCCAAAAAGGCACTAATGTCTTTACTAAGAAAGCTTTCATCACCGATCCGAAAAAGCAAGTTTTCTCAGCGGAGCAATTGTCCGACGAAGAAAAATTGCAATTGTCACAAATGTCACCAGAAGAATTGACGGATTACATGAATCGAATGAGTGAAAATGCAAGTGCAACTTACAAGGATAATCTGAGTAAGTTAGGCTATGTCGAGTTGGATAAACCTAGTACCATTAAGTTCTATCCCAAGTCATTTAAGACCAAGGATGATTTGAAGGACTTGATTCAATCCTACAATAGTAAGGTGAAAAAGGACAAGGATTATGACAAGGTCTTGAACTATACGGATTCTGTTGGTTTAATCATGTCTAGTGTTACCTCAATTGTAACCATGATTACATATGTCTTAATAGCCTTTGTAGCCATTTCCTTGGTTGTATCATCAATTATGATTGGGATTATTACCTATATCTCAGTCTTGGAACGAACCAAAGAAATTGGGATACTCCGCGCAATGGGTGCCTCAAAACGTGATGTTTCTCATGTCTTCAACGCTGAGACAGTGATAGAAGGGATCTTTGCCGGAGTCCTAGGAATAGCTCTGACACTGCTTCTCAATATTCCAATCAACATGATTGTTAAACACCTCACCGGTGTTTCGAAAATCACAGCACTGCCATGGCAAGCAGCTATCATCCTCATCCTCATCTCCACCATCTTAACCCTCATAGCCGGCATCTTCCCATCGCGGATGGCCGCCAAAAAAGACCCCGTCGAAGCACTACGGACGGAGTAGAAGGAACTTAAACAGCCCCCTCAGAGATGAGGGGGCTGTTTTTATCTGATGTCACCACTGAGGATAACAATATAATTATTTTTATGATTCATTTTTAAAAATTAGATTTTTAAGAACAAATTTAAGAAGAAAAATATTTTTTGTAGAATGGTCAACATATTTTTGATTATTGTATAAAAAATTATTATAGAAACTTAAAAAAAAATAAACTTCGAAACATTAACTCTAATCATTCTGTTATTCATTTATAATTAATAATATTTAAAAAGCTTGATATAAATTAGAAAAAGGAGTAATATTAAACATACTTTATATTAAGTACGCTTAATATAAAAAATAAGAGAGGTTATTTCATGAAAAAAACATAGTTTTATAGAGTATGCGAATGGTCCTTCTCTAGAAGAGATAAACGGAACAATAGTTGTTCCTAATAATATGAGCTTTTTAAGAACTTTATTTGCTTATTCTGGTCCAGGTGCTTTAGTAGCAGTGGGATATATGGATCCTGGAAATTGGTCAACTTCTATCACAGGTGGTCAAAATTTCCATTATTTATTGATGTCTATTATCTTGATGTCTAGTTTAATAGCAATGTTACTGCAATATATGTCTGCAAAGCTAGGGTAGTAACTCAGATGGATTTAGCACAGGCTATTCGTGCAAGGACAAGTAAACCACTTGGAATTATTTTATGGATTCTAACTGAACTTGCTATCATAGCAACTGATATAGCAGAAGTTATTGGAGGAGCTATAGCTCTCTATCTCTTATTTCACATTCCTTTGAGCATAGCAGTTTTAATTACTGTTTTCGATGTTTTATTATTATTACTATTAACTAAAATAGGTTTTCGAAAAATTGAAGCGATAGTAGTAATATTGATTTTAGTGATATTTTTTGTATTTGCATACCAAGTATTGTTATCTGATCCTGTCTGGGGGGATGTTTTAAAAGGATTAGTTCCTAATGCAAAAGCTTTTGATACTTCTCGTTTGGTAAATGGTCAAACTCCTCTATCAGGTACTTTAGGAATTATTGGTGCAACTGTTATGCCACATAATCTTTATTTGCACTCATCTGTAGTTCAAAGTAGAAAGGTGAATCATGAAGATATGAATGATGTTGCTAGGGCTATACGTTTTTCAACTTTAGACTCCAATATTCAATTGTTTATGGCCTTTATTATAAATTCCTTATTACTAATCATGGGGGTTGCAGTTTTTAAATCAGGTAGTGTTAATGATCCATCATTTTTTGGCTTATTTGAGGCTCTATCTAATCCTTTAGTGATGAGTAATTCTGTTTTAGCGCATATCGCTAGTTCAAGTATACTATCGGTATTATTTGCCATAGCATTGCTAGCATCTGGTCAAAATTCGACAATAACAGGAACTTTAACAGGACAGATTATCATGGAAGGTTTTATACATATGAAAATTCCTATTTGGTTACGTCGAATAGTGACTCGCCTCATATCGGTTATCCCAGTAATTATATGTGTTATTTTGGCAAGCGGAAAATCAACGGTAGAAGAACACATTGCAATTAATAATTTGTTGAATAATTCTCAAGTATTTCTGGCTTTTGCATTACCATTTTCAATGTTACCATTATTAATTTTCACTAATAACAAAGTAGAAATGATGACTGTTTTTAAAAATAGTTGGTTGATAAAGCTAATAGGTTGGATTTCTGTAACTGGATTAATTTATTTAAATATAAAAGGACTACCTAGTCAAATTGAGGCATTCTACGGAGACAATCCAACTAAGCATCAACTTCAGACTGCTGATCATATAGCCTACTTTATTATTGTCTTAATACTGCTAATATTATTTTGGACAATAGTAGAACTTTATAAAGGTAATAAAAAAATTATTCAAGGCTCACGAACAATAACAACTAATAAAGTGATCTAATAGACTTTATTAGTTGTTGATATTTCACTTACTAATTTAGATATCAATTTTAAACTATTATTACAGAAATTTCTTTGTATGTCTGTTATATTAGAACTAGTCTAAAATTTTTTTCTGATTCTGATCAAGATTTTCAGAGTTGGTTAAACTAGAATTTTAATTCTTATCAAACTTATGGGTTTGGTTTATGGAAAATTATTGATAAAAAAACTTCAGAAATAGTTGGTGAATGTGGAATAATATGCAGATTGTAAATGAATATTGCAATAAAATCTGGGTCTATCATTAAACAGAGATTTTTAAAAAAATAATTGTGTACCTCATTATATGTTTTATTTAAAAAGATAGGAAATCGAAATGTTACCTTATTATGTTGTAAATGCTTTTACTGATGTCTCATTTTCTGGCAACCCAGCTGGAGTCGTTGTTTTGGAAAATGAACTTGAAGAAAAGTTAATGCAGAAAATCGCTAAAGAGAATAATCTCTCTGAAACTGCCTTTATAGTAAGAGAAAAAAATTATTATAATATAAGATGGTTTACACCTCAAAAAGAAGTATACCTTTGTGGACATGCAACTCTTGCAAGTGCTTTTGTTATCTCACATTTTCTAGAGAGTAATCTAAAGCATATTACTTTTTCTTCAAAATCAGGCTTATTTGAAGTTGTTGTCAATGAGAATGAAATGACTATATATTTTTCAACTGTTAAAATTGATAACGTAAAGATTACTTCAGAAATGAATTGTTTGATATTAAAGTTTTAGAAGCGTATAAAACTAATGATAAAGAGCATCTAATCTTGGTAATGGAAAATCAAGAAGCTGTAGAAAATCTATGTATTGACTTAGAAAGGATTAGTAAACTTGCTTCTCATGGTGTAACAGCTACCGCACTAAGTGATGAAAGTGATAATGATTACGTATTACGTTATTTTGCACCTAATTATGGAATAAGCGAAGATCCAGTTACAGGATCTGCCCAAACACGTCTAGCACCATTGTGGATTAAGAAACTAGGTAAGAAACAACTAGTGTCCAAACAATTATCCGAAAGAGAAGGTATAATGATTGTTGAATTAGACGGGGAGAAGGTTAAAATTACAGGCCAAGCTAAGTTATATTTAGAAGGACAATTAACTATTTAGTATAAAACTAATTAACAATGTTATGTATTTTTAATGCTTTATAACTACTTTAGTGGGTTATTTCATTGAAGAGGCTATAGAGCTTTTTATTATATTATTAATATAAATTTTTACTCAAAGTTAGTTTTTGAAAATGACTTTACTAGAACAAATATAGAATAAATGCAAAAAAACCTTGTCATACCAAGGTTTTTTTATATTAAATTTGCCACCACCGAGAATATGAAGAAAAATAAAAGTAAATAAATTAATAAGAGTTTTACTATTATTAGGGAGTTTATCATTGTTTTTAGTTTAATTAATATTAAACAAAATTATTAAAAGTAGACCAAAAGTAGACCAAATTCAAGTTTATGATAAATGTACTTTTTATAAAATTTTAAAAAATTTGTATTAAATATATTATTATTTTATTTTTATTGTAATATTACAGATAAACAAAAATAGTAATTTTTATTAAAAAGTAAAATTGTTGTATTTGTTGAGTTTTATTATAAGAACATTAACTTGTAGAGTTGATTTTGTAGTATACTATAAGTAAATTGGTTAGTAATTTATTTATAGGATATTATAGCTGTTATATCTGCTGCAACGGATTCAAGTAATTATAAAGATTTAATAGGAGCAGTTTCATCTGCTCAACCACATCAAAGTTCAACTCAATTAAAATCAGCTGATAAATTTTTAAAAGAAGTACAGTCACATGACAAATGGACTGTGACTCAGCTTTCAGGTTACTCTCAATCTGCATATATGTTAAAATTAGGTGCTCAATATCATATACCGACTACAGTATTTAATGGATGGCTTAGGTATAGCACTTTAAATGAAGATGAAAAAAAATTCATGGCTAAGCATCCTGAATATTTTGCTAATTTTTGACATAAAGAGTGTAACGTAACTTGGTGGAACGATTTTAATAAACTAGATGATGAAGTTATTGAGGGATTATTCCATACATTATTCTTTAGCTATTTCAGGATTAACTAGAAGTATTAGTTTTACTTAGGAATTTGATAAATTAAGTATCTACGTTGAAAAAAGAGATTTAGAAAAGAATTATGGTGCGATCGAACAATTAAAAAAATAGTGGGAAGAATGAATTGAAATCAATTAAACAATTAAAAGATATTTATATAGATTTTGATATTGTCAAAGATAAATGGAATACAGATTATGAAGGTTTCGTTCTACTTTCAAAAGACAAACAAGCGTATAAAAGATGTCGATTGGCTAAAAAAACGCCAAAAAAAGATGGTTACTTTACTGCATTTTGGCAAAAAAATAATAAGGGAAAGAATATCCCTTTTTCTGAGGATGACCTGGGTGAGGAATTAATTATTATCGTCGAAGACAAACATAATCAAGGTATGTTTGTTATTCCAAAACTTGATGCTATAAAACGGAATATAATTTCAACAGATGATAGCAAGGGGAAGATGGCTATGCGTTTCTATCCGCCTTGGTGTACCAATCTGAATAAAACAGCTCAGTCAACACAAAAGTGGCAGTTAAACTATTTTAAATACTTCTAAGTTAAAGAGATTAATGATAGGAGAGTATGAAAATGATAAAGCGAGAAATGAAATTAGAACCATATAACAATAAATGGCTAGAGCATTATCAAGAAATTAAAGAAGAACTTATAAGAATCTATAACGGAATTGAATTAGAATGTCATCATTTTGGTTCAACATCAATTCTAGGTATGCCATCGAAACCAATTATTGATGTACTCGTCTTTGTTAACGATATTAACATGGTAGATACATATAATCAGACTAGAGTTTAACAATAAATTATCCTCAACTGAGGGTTTATTAAAATGGTTTGATTTGAGTGAATTACCTTTTCAAAATCTGCCTCTAACAGCTAAAGAAGTTTTACATTACTATGTTACTCATACAAGTAATAATAAGTTTCCTCACAGTTGTATGTACTGTGCCTTTTTATATAATAATGATAGACTTAGAGAAGTAATCAGTCAAAATTATTTAGATTTGGTACAGGAAACAGACACAGAATTTGGTAAAAAAATTAAATGGTTCAAATCAAAATCAGATAATGGGTTTTTACAATCAAACTAATATTAGTAAAGTGGAACTGGAATGAAAAAATTAAGATTATATGTTTTCTTATTGTATATGTTAATCTTGGTAATAACGATTGCAATATACATCATTGCACCAGACATAATCGTTCTTCACTTTAATAGTGGAAAGCCAGATTATTACGGGGAAAAAATCTCTCTTTTTATATTTTTTTTGATCACCTTATTAGTTGGAGAACTAGGTATTATATATTTTAAAATCAATAGAAAAAAGAATAATATGATAAATTTTCCTGAACTAATTCTAAATGAAGGAAAATTTATTCAAATACTTTTTATAATAGTTTTAGTTTTTATTTCAGCAATGATTCATCAGTTGTTTCCATGAAGCGAAAATCTTCATATCATACCATACACTTCAAAAAAATAAATTTTTCGGGGACAAATGGTGGGACAAATCCTCTTTTGGTACAGTTTAATGTCCCCCTACAGCCAAAAAACAGGTTGAAATGAGTAACAGAAAAACATATAAATCAAGAGTTTGCCATTTATTATATTATCTATTAAAAGTAAATGGAGACCAAAAGGTGACCGTTTTTATTTACTTATTTTACTTGTATGTAAACTTACTTGTATTACTGATGAATATTCTATTATGGCAAATAATTAATAGACAATTGAAGTAAGTGTAAATTTGATAAAAACAATAAAATAGATAATTTTTGGTATAATAACAGATAAAGTTTAGTCTCAAGGATAAAAAAGTAAAAATAGGTATTATTAAAGTAATAAAATTTTAAAATCATTTAAGGAGAGTAATGGAAGCGAGAGATGTCATTAAAAGTGTAGAAAATATTTATCCCATTAGTGAACCCGTTTTAGAATTTTTATTAAATCATATTGGAAATCCAGACCCGAAAATTAGAGATGAGGTAGTTTACGGGGCTTGGTATAAATTAATAAAAGAACATAAATTAATGCAAAGTCAAAAATTAAATATTCTTCAGAGAGTTTTAAGGGATAGATTTCTTTTGCATGGCTTAGGAACACCTAATAACAACACTGTATTAAAAAGATCTTTTACGGCTTTATTATTAACTCTTTTACTAGAGGATTCAAATAATTCGAATTGGATTTCGATAGAAAATCAGATAGAAATTATGGATCAAGTACTTTTCTGGCTTACAGTTGAATCTGACTTTAGAGGCCTTGATGAAAATCTTGGATGGGTACATGCTTTTGCCCATGGGGCTGACTTGTTAACAGAAATTGTCAAAATGGAATATTTTTCGAAAAATGAAAGTCGAAAAATTTTAGATATTATCAAAAGAATTATGATAATTGATGACATGTTATTATGGGGTGAAGAAGACAGAATTAGTATAGTGATTGTACAATTATTCAAAACAAATAATATAAAAGAAGATATTTTAAATGATTGGATTCTAGAAGTCGGAAAATCTATAGATTCATGGGAATCTAGTAAGAAATGGTCAACGTTTTTACAATCATTATACTTCAAAATAAAATTTGAAGATTTATTAAGTAATAATATAAAACATATTATTGAAAGCTTTTTATTCCAACAATATCAAGATAAAGACGGACTCTTATCATAACTTTATTTGTAAAGAAGTGGAAGTAGTTGGTCAAAAGAACTAAGTAACCTGATAGAGGGAAAATAGAAGTGTTTGTTTAGTGAAACTGAACTATTAAAAATAGAAAGAATAGGCTTTGAAAGTTAATTATGGCAAATGAATTAAGAAGCATGGCTTCAATTTATCTTAGAAGAGGAAACGAAATATTACTACTCTTTAGACAAGGAAGTAGAGTTGTTAATGACTTATGGATTAGTTCTGCAGGTGGACACTTTGAACCATTTGAGTTAGATCGACCAAAGAAATGTGCCCTAAGAGAATTAGAAGAAGAGCTCAATATTACGTTAGAAGATATAAGTGATTTAAAGTTAAAATATATTACACTTAGAAATGTTAATAATGAAATTAGACAAAATTACTATTATTTTGCAGAATTAAGACCTGAGTTCAATAATAAATTATCCTCAAATGAGGGTCTATTAAAATGGTTTGATTTAAGTGAATTACCTTTTCGGGATATGCCTTTAACAGCTAAGGAAGTTTTACATCACTATGTTACTCATACAAATGATAATAATTTATATGGTGGGATGGTAATTAATAAAATGACAGACTTTGTTCGACTTTATTAGAAAGTATTATGGTAAATAGATTGGAGTTAAAATGAATAATGTTATTAAAACCAAAAGATTGAGAATTAGATTATCCTCTGATATAGAAATGGAAGAACTCATTGCTAATGAAAAGGATCAGGGAATGAAACAGGCATACACGGAAATGCTCAATGCTAGTATCAGTAATCCTTTGACAAGAAAATGGTATGCTACTTGGATTATTGAACTTTCCGATAATGACAACCAAAGAATTGGTGATTTATGTTTTAAAGGACTAGATATGGGTGCTGTTGAAATAGGTTATGGTTTAAATAATTTATACTGGGGACAAGGATATGCGACTGAAGCAGTGAGAGCAATGATAGAATGGGTAAAGAGTCAAGATGAAGTAAATAAGATTGAAGCTGAGTCGGAAACTGATAATATAGCTTCAATTAGAGTGTTAGAAAAATCAGGCTTTGAATTAAATGGGGTTCAAGGTGAAGAGGGACCAAGATTTGAATATAAAGGTTTATAAACAGACATTAATATATATGTTAAGTAAATTTTAATTCTAAGGTAGTATTGAAATTTAAAAATATTTAGGGGACAAATATTATTAACCACTAAATATGGTAAGACAAAATTAACTTATTCTAAATTAGAGGCAACATTTTTCATTTTTCTATCTACATTTTTCATTTTTCATGGTATTATTTTTCTAACATTTTTTTATTACTGTAGTTTAAGTGGTTGGGATACAAGTATACAGATGAATTTTTATTGGCATCTCTTTGACTTTCCATTACCTATGAATTTTCTACAACTTTATTTTACTGTACTAATTTATCAATTTTTGGGTTTATTAGTTATAACATCAATGACTTCTTTGATATCTTATTACACTAAAAGTTCTTTCACCACATTATCTTTGTCATTGGGGCTATTCTTTTTACCACAATTAATGTTACAGGTATTTAAAGAAGGTATTATTAATAAATTATTGACTTTTTGTCCAATTGCTAACAATGATATTGAGTTAACATTGCTTAAACTATCAAATTCGGAAGGGTTTATTTTTTCAAATTTCTATCTCAATTATGGTGCAATAATAATTGTTATGATAATGATGGTAATAATATTCAATTTTATTATCATAAAAAAACAAAACGTAAAAACAACATATTAAGGTTGAATTAAGATGAAAATATCTATGAATATGTTTTATAATTGATATATTATATATTTTAATCTAAAAGTCAAATAAGAAAAAAGCAAATTAGGATTTATAGAGGTGAGGACTTTGAAAATTCTGTGTATTGGAGATAGTTTAACATACGGAAATGTTGGTTACTCATACATTCCGTTTTTAAATAAAAATCTATTAATAAGCAATAAAGGTAAAAACGGAGACACCTTATATGGAGTAAGTAATCGTTTGAAAAAAATATTGGTTAGTAATAATTTCGATATTATTATTTTGGGTATTGGAACAAACGATATATTACTTCCCTATCTTAAAGAAGTTGATTTTTATTGGAAAATTCAAATGACTTCTCGTTGTAAGATAAAAAAGTGTATAGAGGATGATTTAGATTTTTCAAGAAAATTTGAGACTCTGGTAGAAATGATAAAATCAAATGGTAATAAAGTGATAATATGGGGAATTCCATTTATGAATTTAACGGAATTTCCAAATGATATTGTAATTAAAAGGAATCAAGAAATTAAGCTTATTTGTGAAAATTATGGTTGCGATTTTATTGATATAAATATAATACAAAAAGATGTATTACCACAAGAAAGAAAAGTTTATAGTTGGAGATGGAGTTTTTTAACAAGGATTTCAGATGCTATCTCAATGACTTTATTTCCGAAAAGTAAAGACTGGTTTGCAAAGAAAAGAGAGTTAGTTCAAACTGTTGATGGTGTCCACTTTAGTTCAAAAACTGCAAGTATATTGTCAAAAGAGATTGATAGGAAGCTTGAAAAAATTGTTCTAAACAGACATAAAAATTCTATTTTATGGGATAAATAATCCATCTAAAAATGTACGGATATTACCCAAATAGAATTGGAATTTGTGGAGGGTAATTCAAGAGCTAGAGCTTTATATGAAAAATTTGGATTTAAAATAACTGGTATAAAACCAAATGCAATTAGATTGGAAAATGGTGATTTTCTAGATGAATACTCAAGGATAAAATTGCTCTAGATTAATTTATTGATGAAAATACTATGGAGAAATATGACAACAACTATTTATTTTATACGACATGCTGAGCCTAATTACAATAATCACGATGATATTTTAAGAGAGTTAACTGAAAAAGGGATAGATTCAAGCCAAAAATTTGTTTATCAATTTTCATCAGTTGCAATTGATAAATTTTACTCAAGTCCATATAAACGATCAATAGATACTATTAGACCCCTAGCAGATAGTAAAAATAAGCAAATAATTATAATTGAAGAATTAAGAGAGCGTAAACTTTCTGATGGATGGATTGATAATTTTAATGAAGTGGCTAGAAAGCAGTGGGAAGATTTTAGCTATAAGTTAGAAAATGGCGAAAGTTTAAGAGAAGTTCAACAAAGAAATATCAAAGCCTTAAATGCTATCTTGGAGAATACTTCAAGTGATGAGACAATTGTTATTGGAACACATGGAACAGCTTTATCAACAATAATTAATTATTATCAACAAGATTTTAAATTTGAGATGTTCAATAATTTCAAACATGAGTTTCCATGGATTGTAAAAGCTGAATTTAAAGGAAACGAGCTGATTAAGATTACTTATTAACTGTCAGAAAGAAATAATAGCCAAAAATAAAATGGCTATTTTGATTATGTTTTGATTAAGATATCGGCATCTTTTTCAAATGGTTGGTAGAAATAGTTATACTGTTCTCTTCGAGATTCATGTGTCTTTCTAATTAATTCTAAATTTTGACCTCTTTCTTTGGTGTCTCTAATAGTTCTTCTTTCAAGTTCGGTTTCAGAGCTTGTTTTTAAACAAATAGATAGGTCAAAAATTTCTTTGGGTAAGAATGCCGAAGACATACCTTCAACAATCAAAATAGGTTTCTCAGCATTTAAAATCACACTTTTACACCAAGGTTCTTCAATAGTTAAAATGTCAAGTCCTTGTTGCAAGGCAAGTATATCTCTTTTTAACGAATTTAGTTCATGTGAAACTGGCATACTGGCAGTTACTTTCTGATTTGGATTTATCTTCGATTGGACTAAATCACGATAGTTTCCGGATATAATATAAGGATCGGTTTCTAGTAAGTTTACTTTTTCAGGATTCACTTGTTCAACTAACATTTTTGTAAAAGTTGATTTACCAGAAGCACCATGACCGAAAACTCTTATCGTAATTTTGTCTTCATTTTCAACAAGCTTTTTTATAGCTGTAATATATTTACCAAATATTTCCATAGGACTCCCTTACCTTACGTTATTTATATGATATCATAAAGAAATTATTTGGGGACAAATCCTCTTCTGATAAGCAAAAAATCCTTTTCTCAAAGGCTTTTTCTTATGTATTTAGATGCCCCCTACAGGTAACTAAAGCTCTTTAAAGTTGATTTATAAATAAAAATATCTAGTAATATCAAGGGATTTATCGATTTTTATTTTTAAGAATTAACTTAGATGGTTAAATTTTCTAGAACAAATCTAGAACGAAATTCAGTTGTGGAAAAAATAAAATAATGGAATAAATAAATATATTTGGAGATATGAAAACTCAATTAAACTTTCAGGAATAATTTTTTAGGTTTTAAAAAAGAGTTTTAGGGATAACTTATTAGTTATAATTTAGTTATTTTTTTTATTTATACTATACCTACTAAAATAGGAGGCTTTATTATGAGTAACATTATTGAGACGAAAAACTTAACAAAGATATATCGAAAACAGACTGTTTTAGATAAAGTATCTATAAATGTTGAAAAAGGTACTGTTTACGGTTTACTCGGACCGAACGGAGCAGGAAAGTCAACTTTATTAAAATTAATTACTAAAGTTATTCAACCTAACTCAGGAGAAATATTATTTGATGGAAATAAATTAAGTGATAAGGATTTAAGGAAAACGGGAGCAATTATTGAAAATCCTGCTATCTATCCAAATTTAACGGCCACTGAAAATTTGGAAGTATTAACCACATTATTGAGTATTGATAAGTCAAAAATCAATGAAGTATTACGTATCGTTTCTCTTCAAGATACGGGAAATAAAAAAGCAAAGGAGTTCTCTCTAGGGATGAAACAAAGGCTTGGAATAGCGATGGCTTTAATTAATAGTCCTCAACTTCTGATTCTTGATGAACCTACGAATGGGCTGGATCCAATAGGAATACAAGAGTTAAGAGAATTAATCAGAAAATTTGCGGATCAAGGAATAACAATCATTTTATCAAGTCATATTTTAAGTGAGGTTCAACAAGTTGCTGATAAAGTTGGAATAATCAATAAAGGACGACTTTGCTATGAAGGTCCAAATAATATGAAAGAGTCTCATTTGGAGGATTTATTTATGGAAATAATAAAGAGAGAAGGAGTATAAAATGGTCAATGAAATCAAATCAGAAATTATTAAAGAAAAGCGTTCAGCTAATTCCAAATTAATGCTACTAGTACCTCCGATTTTTATTATCTTCAATATTATGATGGGCATTCTTATGGGTGAAAGCCCAGAAGGGAAAAGCTATTTAATGGCAACATCTTTTAATTGGTATCCAATCATGGTTTTACCTATAATATTAAGTTTACTAGTCATTAATATTAATAATAAGGAGAAAAGTTACCACTATATCCTACAGCGTAGTTTAGGATTAAATGAACAAAAAATGCTTATTGCAAAAAATTTAGTTGTCATAATGGAATTGTTTATTATTTTACTACTTTCTTCAATAGTAATTTTTATCTTTGGAACTTCTATTTTACAAGAAGAGATAAGTTTAAATAATATAATTCTAGCGACTTTGGCCCTCTTTATAGGGAGTCTACCTGTAATTGGTATATCTTTCATTATTAATAGATTTGTTGGTAAGAAATTTTTTCTTCTCCTTATCAATTTTCTTTTAACTTTTCCATCAGCGATATTTGCCGTAAAAAAAACATGGGTATTTTTTCCCTGGTCCTATAATTTACGAATATTAACGCCAATTATAAAAGTTCATCCAAATGGAACATTTTTAGAAGAAGGGTCATCCTTTTTAGAAATGAATACAGTTTATATTGGAATAGCTCTAAGTATTGGTGTTTATATTATGTCACTAGTAATACTTCTAATCTTAAAAAGGAGTAAGACTTATGATTAAACTAATTTATTCTCAATGGCTTAGAACAAAAAGAATGCCTATAAGAATTTTTTTCTTAATTTGTCCAATTGCTTTTACCATAATTTTTTGTAGCTATCTATTAGTTGGAAATGTTCTTAAAGGAGTTGAAGTATTTTCATTTTTTGGACTATTTATTATTGTTGCAACTTTTGCAATTAGCTTTTTTGTTCCGATGTTATATGATGCTGATAAAGATGCTTGTTATTACGCGAATGAATTAAGAGTCGGAGTAAATAGAAGATTAATATTTCTTAGTAAATTTTTTTTGATGTTATTATTTGTATTAATTATTGAAATTATAGCTATTTCTTTATTTATTACGTTTTTAATGATTTTTAGTTCTGTTCATATTAGCTTTACACAATTTTTTATATTCTTTATATTAATAAATGTATCATTATGTCCAATGATTGTTTGTTATCAGTTTATTACTTTAAAATTCAATTATACAGGTAGCATATTAATTGGCTGTTTTACTACTTTGGCTTCCATTTTACTGGGAACAACAGACTTGGGTATTATCATTTGGAAATATTTACCTTTCGTTTGGTCTATAAAATTAGCTTTAGATTATGGAAAAGGTCAAAGTGGCACATATGTAATAATACTGTATTTATCATTGTCTATACTATTAACATTAGTTTTACTTTTTGTTACTACACAATGGTATAATAATTGGGAAGGAATCAATTATTTGGAGGAATAGTATGAGGATATTAGTAATTGATGATGATATTGACTTATTGAAGATGATAAGAACAATACTATGTAAGAATTATCAAGTTGATACATTTCTGATGCCCAACCCTATTGATCTAAATAAACTAAAAGTATATGATTTGATTATTTTAGATGTTACCATGCCAGACATTAGTGGTTTTGAATTTCTAAAGAAATACAGGGATATTATTGATTCACCCATATTATTATTAACTGCAAAAGATTTTGAAAAAGATAAAATTGAAGGTTTTGCATTGGGTGCTGATGATTATATAACGAAGCCGTTTTCAATTAATGAACTTCGAGCAAGAGTTGAGGCCCATATTAGAAGAGAACGTCGAGAAAAACATGTTCGTATTATTGACTCAATGGTATCTTGTGATCTTCAATCTAGACAAGTATTTTGTTTTGACAGTGAAGTTAACCTTACATCAAGTGAATATGCTATTTGCGAATTGTTACTTAAAAATAAAGGACAAGTTTTTTCAAAAGAAAAAATTTATATAAAACTATATGGTTATGATGGAAACGGTGATAGCAATACTTCCATAACTGAGAGAATTAAACTAATTAGAAAAAAGTTTACAAGTTTGGGAATAAATCCAATAAAAACAATTTGGGGAGTAGGTTATAAGTGGGAAATAGAAAAGGTCTAAAATATTTAATAGCTAAATTTTCTATTTATGAATTAATTTACACATTTTTCATTATTATATTTGCTTATTTCCTGCTTAATAACCTTATATATAATCAGATATTATATCCTGCTAACTATTCAGAAAAAAACTCAATAAAAATTGAGAATAAATTTAAACAATCTAAATTAAATATTGATGATATACCATATTATTATGATTATACATTTATTGAAGATAATAGAGTGATTAAGTCAACTATTGAAAAAAAGTACAAACACTTAGAAAAAAGTGCTAAAAAGAATGGTGAATCAAGAACTAATGATATTATTGGTAGCAAAATTTTTAGATATTTTTCAATAGGAAATAAAGAACTTATTATTAGTTATAGAATAACAGTAATCCCAGTCTCCGAGAGGCTATATCATATAGTTGGCAACTTCGAAATATTCTACTTATTCACTCTATTAGTCATCTGGGGAATAGGCTTTATGCTTATTATCAGTAGATTTTATAATTTATTACTTAGAGAGATACAAAAGATTTCATCTGCTAACTCATATATACAAGAGATGAAATTGGATTTTCCAAGAGAAAAATCCAGATATAAAGAAATAAATAATGTGTTGGAGTCTTTAGATAGATTAGCAAATAATTTAAAGTCGTCACTACAAATTCAGTGGGATATGCAAGAAAAACAAAAAGATTTAATCGATTCCGTCACACATGATGTTCGCACTCCGATTACTTTAATAAAAGGAAATATTGAACTTTTTAAGGAAGAAACCAATTACCATTCAAATGAATATATCTTGCAATTAGAAAGCGGAGTGAATAGGCTTGAAAAATATATTGATAAACTAAGTCAATACTCTGAAAACACTAAAACAGAGAAACAAGTATTAGATGATGCTACTTTAGATTACTGGATTTCGATACTTAAAAATATTTGTATAGCCTATAATAGACAACTTTATATAATAAATAAAGATATTAGTCCCATTCAACTGGATAAAGAAGAAATTTCAGTGGCATTACAAAATATTATAGTGAATGCAGTTGAGAATTCACAAGAAAGATCTAAAATTATAGCTTCATTTTCTGATTATAAAGACAAATATACAATTACTATTTCAGATGAGGGATCTGGTTTTGATGATAATATTTTGGCTAGTGCAACACAAAAATATGTAACAAGTAAAAATAGTAATTGTTCAGTAAATGGAGTTGGTTTATACATTGTTAAAAATATCGTTGAAGGAAATAATGGAATATTAAGAATTAACAATTTAAATGAAAGTTTGAAGACGGGTGCTGTTGTTAAAATGATTTTCAAAAAACAACAAGTATCTAATTTAGAACTATTCATATAATTTTAATTAAATTTATTGAAAACTGATTGTTCGAACCGCTGATAATACTTTATGATAAGATGAGGAAGTTAAATGACTAAAATATTTACTAGATTCAGAATAATTTGGTCAAATTAAAAGTTTTCATTTTTCGTGGACAAATGATGGGATAAATCCACTATAGCCAACCCCAAAAAGGCCTTTAAGTAAAGGCTTTTTCTCATTTATTTAGATGCCCCTACAGCCTAAAATGAGTTGAATTTTAATAAATTAGGAAATAAAAATACTGAATTATCAAGGTTTTGTCACTCTTTTATATGTAGGAAAAATATTTTGGTAGAACAGAAGTAGAACATATTTCAAGTTTAAACTCATAGTTTGATATTGTTATTGTAGAAATATCAAACTGTAAATTTCAACTTTAAAATAAAAATTTGTTGTGTTTAAAAGAGTAATGTCTAAATATACCAAAAATTTTATGAATAAGAGTCATGTTAAAGCTCAACTACGATAAGCAGGGTGAAAATAAAATCACTAGTAGCTTCTTGTTTAATAGAGATCAGGAGGCTATAACTACGGAAGTGATGATTGAAATCTGTTATGATAATGGTGTGCATCAATAATCAATCGTTTGTTGCAATCTGGATGGTCTAATAGAAACTATCAAAATTTATTTAATAATATAATTTTAATTGTTCCCTCTATTTGCTTTAAAAGTGGTTATAAATTTTAATGAATTTAAGAAGATGTATGAGTTTTTAAATCTAAAAAAATTAAAGTACTTTATATTAGTAATATATCCAGAGGGAGTAGATGTGAAATTGTACTAAAGGCTACTATTTTAAACATCAGTAGATATCGGTAGTTTTTGTTATCAAGAGATATTAGAATATTTAGGTATAAATTATGAGAAGATAGAGTTAAATAAAATTAAAGATGTATAAATTCTATAACGTTTGTTCATTTAATACACAAGAAAACAAGATAAGTCTGTCTTTTACGACAAAAAATTGCTTTAATTTTAGCTACGATATTAATAAAGAATAAACTTGAAACTTCTTATAACTTTCGTAGTACTGAAGGATTTTAGGGAAATCTAATGGTAAAAGTTAGAGTCAATTAACTTACTTTTAAAATAAGAAACTAATGAGAAAGGCACTTTACTTCATATAATATATAAATAATGATTATAAATCAAAAACTTCACAAAATAGATTTCTTAATATCAAATAACGGTAGTGTAAAATGTTTTGAAAATGGTTTATGCTTTATTTTCACTTTTTGTTTCAATTAGTTCCTTCTGTGTTTCTAGAAATAAATTCATCTCTAGAAATAAATACATCTTCAGAAGAAAAAATCAACTGAGAGTTATAAATACCAATTATCAAGTTTTTAAAGTTAATTTGTTTTCCTTTTTAATTTTTAAATTTGATTAAGAAATTGAAGGTGCTATATTTCTAACTTTAAATTGGGTTTAATCTAAAAAATAGATGAATATAAAACTTTAATTGAGACTGTAATTTTTAAACCTTCTTTTCCACTTGTATTATATTTCATACTTTCTTCAGAAGAAATAGCAATAATTTTTTTCTAAAAGTGATTTAGTAGCTTCTAAAATTGTTTTGTTTGTTCCATCGCAAACCTCCTTATAATTTGGTATAATATAATTAAAGATTAAATTATACATTTGATGTAAAAAATCAAGAAATAAATTATGTTGTAATTATAAAAGTATTACTTTTTAACTTCTTTGAATTAATACGAGTTGAAAGTTATAGAAATTATGACGTAAAAATATATAAACAACGTGTTGGTTCAAAAATCAAATTAATCCGAAAAAAATATGGCTATTCCATGTCTGAGTTCGCTAACAAAATTGGTGTGACCAAAGGAGCTATAAATAATTATGAAAAGGGTAGAGTAATTCCTAAGTTTTTTGTATTAGATAAAATAATAAAACTTAGTGACAATCTGAATGAAATAGAGATAATTCATTTTAATAAAACCTGTTGTAATGGATAACATTATATCAAGAAAATGAATTAATAATTTATTTAAGGAGATTTAAAATGAAAAATTTAAACACAAAGACCAAAGCTTGGATTAATCTATTTGCATTCATTATAACTATAGCATTTAATGCTTTAGGTTCATTCGGATATATTAACGGAATGAGTCAAAAAGCAGTTTCCGATAAGTATCATAATCTAATTACTCCTGCTCCATTTACTTTTTCAATATGGGGTATTATTTATACCTTACTTTTACTTACATTAGCTATGATGATAGTAAAAAAGAAAGATTCAAAGGTAAATAAACTAATTAATATTTTTACTCCTACTTTTCTTCTAAGCTCTTTATTTAATATCTTGTGGATTGTAAGTTTTTCTTATGAACAAATAGGAATTTCTACTATATTTATTTTTTTGTTACTTATAAGTTTAACTACTATTAGTAAAAGATTAGATGAACATAGGAGTGAAATACCTTACAGACTTATAGGAATTACATTTGGGCTTTATTCGGGATGGTTGACTATAGCTTCAGTGGTAAATGTTGCAGCTTATTTAGTAAGAATGGGATGGAATGGTTTTGGGATTTCTCAAACAGTTTGGGCACCTGCAGTTTTAGCTCTTTCAATTATTATAGTAATTTTAATAAATACTAAGATAAATAATGCTGTATATACTTTACCTGTTGCATGGGCTTTTTTTGGAATACTGATGGAAACGAGAAGATTAGCTGGAAAGTTAGATTATGGTACGTATCTTAACCCAGTTATAATAATTGGAATCGTAGTATTAACGTTAGTTTCGATATTACAATTTAATAGAAACAATTTTTGTGTTGTTAAAAGAGAGGACAAATAATGATAAAAAGATATTTAATAATATTTGGAGTTTTTTTACTAATTGATGCTGCATGGCTTGGACTAGTTGCACCGAAATTTTATAAAAATAATATTGGCCATTTAATGGCTGATAAAGTTAATTTTATTCCAGCAATCATTTTTTATCTATTATATGTTTCAGCTATATTAATATTTATTGTAAATCCAACAGCTGAGAGTGGAAATATATTAAAAGGGATTCTAATGGGAGCATTTCTAGGGCTAGTTATGTATGCAACATACGACTTGACAAATATGGCTACTCTTAAAGGGTGGCCAACTATAGTAACAGTCGTTGATTTAATTTGGGGTTCATTTGTTACAGCTGCAACAACAGGAATTTCAATAAAAATAATTAATATATTAGGATTGTAAGATGAAAGATATCATAACAAGTAGTTCTATCTATAATGCCTTTATATTAGCAACAGAACAAATAATGCTTAATAAAGATTACTTAAATGAAGTAAATTATTTTCCTGTACCAGATAATGATACTGGAGAGAATCTATCTCATTTAATGCAGAGAATAAGGGAAGAAATTCGTGAAGAAGAAAATATAAAAGATATACTAAAATCCGTAAGTAATGCAGCTATCAAAGGTTCTAGAGGTAATTCTGGTGCAATATTTTCACAGTTTTTTCAAGGATTTGAGTATAAATGTCCTGACACTACAAGTTTACATTTATCAGAATTAATTAATTGTTTCGAATCTGGATCAGAGTATGCATACGACTCATTAGAAAATCCAGTAGAAGGAACAATTTTAACTGCAATCTCGGACTTTTCAGCAAGCTTACAGTTATTTAAAAATAATGAAATTGGAACAGGATCAATTTTTGAGAAATCATACGAAGAATTACAGAAGACTGTAGAAAAAACAAAGTATCAGATGAAGACAAAAGTAGGTAGTCAAAAAGTAGATGCTGGAGCACTTGGATTTATGTATTTCGTAGAGGGATTTATTAGTGGAATAAAAGGTAAAAAAGCTAATAAAACTAATAAAACTAACAATGATTATATAGAAATAATAAGAGAAACACATATAAAAACACATGATTATCATATTGTTGATAACTACAAGTATTGTACTGAAATTTTATTAAAAAATAAAAAAAGTGTTCAGAAAGAAGACTTTAAGGATATTCTTAAAAAATATGGAGATTCTATAGTTATAACTGAGAATAAAACGTACCGAAGAACCCATATCCATACTAATGATCCGCAAAGGTTAATTGATATATTTAGAGAATTTGGTGATATTGTTGAAGTTAAAGCAGATGATATGATTTTACAACAAAGACTTACAAAAGTGTCTGATTCAGAGATCGGAATAGTAATAGATAGCATTGCAGATTTACCATTAGGTGATTTACCAGATTTTGCATATATGTTACCCCTAAATATGATAATCGATGGAGTTTCATATCAAGACAAGAGGACTGCTCCCAAAAATATTTCAAATATTAAAAGTGCTACTTCTTCACAACCTAATATTGAAGAGATAAAGAAATTCTTAAATCCTATTATTAAAAGACATAAGCATACCATTGTTTTGACAGTCTCATCTAAAATGTCAGGACTATTTGAGAGATATTTAGAATATAATAAGTCTAATCCGAATATTTCATTGGAAATAGTAGATACAAAATTAAACTCTGTGGCTGAAGGCTTAGTAGTATATCATGCGATTAAAAAAATTCAAGAAGGGATTGAATATAGTGAACTTATTAAATTTCTAGAAAGTTCAATAAAAAGAACTAAGATTTTTGTAAGCCTAAAAAATCTGGATGGTATGGTAAAATCAGGAAGATTAAATCAAAGGATAGGATGGTTCCTTCAAAAAATAGGATTTCTTCCATTAGTTTCTATAGATCAAGAAGGAAATGGAATTATAAAAAGGGCGGCGTTTTCAAACAAGAGAAACTATTCTAAATTATTAAACGAAATAAAAATAAATAAGGATAAAATAGAATCCTATGCTTTAGTCCATGTAAATAATCTTGAGAAGGTTCGAGAACTGGAGAAAGTATTAATAGAAATATTAGGATTTTCACCCTTATATATTTCAGAAATATCTTCAATTACTGAAAATTTTTCTGGAGATGGAAGTGTAGCAATAGGCTATCAATTAAAGGAGAATTATGAATAAATATATTTTAACAGTTGGAATTGTTTTAATTAGTTTCATTTTCGTTTTCTTCATTGGAAAGAGAGAAAACAAGCATGACTTACTTGACGTACTATGGGGAGCTGCATTTATATTGTCCTCAGTAATATCCTACTTAATATCGAATAATAAGACATATTCTGGTTTATTAATGACTATTCTTGTTATTATTTGGGGCAGCAGGCTAACTTTCCATTTAGCAAAGAGAAATATTAAAGCTAAAGAAGATTTTAGATATGATGACTATAGAAAAAATTATAAGGGAAAATATTTTGATTTTTATTTCTTTTTTAGGATGTATTTAGTCCAATTTGTGTTGTGTATAATAGTCGTATTACCAGTAATATATGTAAATATAACAGGTAATGCAAAAATTTCAATTTTAACAATTAACGGAATTTTTCTCTGGATTATTGGATTTATATTTGAATCGGTAGGGGATAAACAATTAAAAGACTTCAGGTCAAAACCCGAAAACAAAGGGGAGCTAATGACATCTGGACTTTGGGCATATACAAGGCATCCAAACTACTTTGGAGAAGCAATACAATGGTGGGGAATTTATATTATATCTATTTCCAATCTAAATAATGTGTGGCTCATTTTTAGTCCTTTAGTGATTACACTTTTAGTTAGGTTTGTATCTGGGGTCCCACTACTTGAAAGGAAATACGAAGGTAGACAGGACTGGGAAGAGTATAAAAACAGTACAAGTGTTTTTTTCCCGCTCCCTCAAAAATCGAAAAATTAGGCTTTACACACAAGATGAATAAAGAGAGAGGTTCTGTTGCAAAGTTTTAAATAAAGAATAAAATCACTTACGGTATCTATGATTTAAGCTGGAATTCCCAATAATACCTTGATTTCAGTACAGACCGAAAACCCGAAGAGAGTGCCTTCTTTTCGGGTTTTCTTATATAATCCTCGGATGGCTTCCATGCCTTTAATCGTGGTAGAGGCAGTGCGTAAACTTCGATAGAATTTATTGCGTCTCTTTACTGGACGATGGTCTTGTTCAATCAAATTATTCAGGTATTTAATGGTACGATGTTCTGTCCCTTGATAAAAGCCGTATTCTTTTAGTTTCTTAAAGGCACTTGTAATAGAGGGGGCTTTATCTGTGACTACAACCTTCGGTTCATCAAACTGCTTCACTAACCGCTTAAGAAAAGCATAGGCTGCTTGTGTGTCCCGTTTTTTACGTAACCAAATATCCAAGGTTAAACCATCTGCATCGATGGCTCGATACAAATAATGCCATGTTCCTTTAATTTTGATGTACGTTTCATCCATTTTCCATGAATAAAAGGATTTTTTATTTTTCTTTTTCCAAATTTGATAGAGTAGTTTGCCATATTCTTGCACCCAACGATAAATCGTCGTATGAGAAACGTTAATGCCACGATCATATAAGATTTCTTGAACTTCACGATAGCTAAGGTTATAACGAAGATAGTAGCCCACGGCTACAATAATCACATCCTGCTGAAATTGCTTTCCTTTAAAATGATTCATCGTCATTCCTCCTGCTATCTTTTTCTATTATTCTACCTTATTTGATAGTAGATTTAAAACTTTGCAACAGAACCGATAATGTTATCAAATCTGAACTTAAACTACTAACCGACTTATTAAAAAATAGTTTTATACTTGTTATTACTATAATAGCTAGTTATAAAATATTGCCTAAAAAAATTTTAGTGGAATTTTTTTTAAATAAAGATATTTTGGAAGTATTAATATTAACTTTATTATATTTAATTATAATGTTTATGTATTTACGCCCTACTTATTTAGATTTTACTTATACACGTAAAAGGGTTGAAATAGCAAATATATTTCCAAAAATTTTATTTGAAGTTATACAGGAAAAAGAAAAAAATGTCAGAAGCTGTGATTGAATTCACGGCTTTTTTGTTTGTTTAATGAATAAAGAGTATTGTTTGTATATTAATAGAAAGATCTATTCTGCAGGTTAAACATTGTTCGGTTTTTAAACATAAAACATGATGACCTTGTTAGAATAATGTTCGCAAAATTAGAGGAGAAAATATGTTTAGAGTGTTTAAAGATGTTAAAGTTACAGTAATTAGTTTTTTAATTTACTTGTTGGGGATAGTTGTTTATTTACTTAAGTTAAATTCATTCAATCAAGTGTTAAATGATTTACAAAATACTGGTGCAAATTATTTGGATATGTATTTGTATAACAATAATCAGATGTTGTTTTACTTTTTAGGAGCAATTTTCTTTTTATTAATTGGTTTATATATATTGGTTGGTTCAGGAGTATTTATGTTATCTGATGATTTAAAAACTGAAAATCTTGTTATAGGTGGGATTATTGTGGTTATTATGTTGGTATTAATTTATTTATTAATTCATTTTATTATGATTCCAGTTATGAAAATTACATTGACAATAATATTCATAGGGCTATTACTTGCTTTTGGGATTGCTGGTATGAATGATAGTAGTTATTAAGAATAGGTGGTGAAAATATGCAACAGGTATTTAATGTTAGTGTCCCAATTCCTGATGATGTGGTTGTAATTTCTAAAGAAGAATATTTAGAGTTATTGAGTGATAATGAGCAAGGAAAATGGTGGGGAATTGAGGATGTAACGAAGTTACTTGATATAAGTAAAACAAAATTGATTAATGATATTTTGTTAAATCCTGATTTAAAATCAGAGATAGATGTTGCTAAAAATTCTAAAGGATTTGTAGTGTATCCTAAAAATAAAGGTTGTCCTTATAAATTTTTAGCAACACGTACTAGAAAATATTTTGAAGAAAATTTTACCACAATTTTACTTAGAGAAAAAATGTTATAATATTGAGGATAAACTCCTTAATATGAAAGAAAAGGAGAAAAAATGGCTACATATAGACAGCGAGGAAAAAAGAAAACTTGGGATTATCGAGTTTATGATAAAAATAGAAATGTTATTGCTTCAGGTGCAGGTTTTAGAACTAAAAAAGAAGCAATTTATGAAGCAGAAGCAATTGAAAGGAGGAAACAATTAGGTAGTGTATTTGCTTCTAAACAAACTTTATTTGAATTATGGCAAGAATGGTATGATTTAGTTATTGAACCAAGTAATCGGGATGAATTAACCAAATTAAAATATCAATCTAGAGGGAAAATAATAAAATCACATCTATCAAATAAACCCGCAATTCATATATCTCATACTGAATATCAACGTTTTATTAGAGACTATGCTGAAAAGGTTACTAAAAATTTGATGACTTGTATTAATTCAGATATAAAAAAAGTTCTACAATTTGTAAAACGAGACGGATTTCTTATTAAAGATTTTACGGAAGGTGTGGTTATTTTTGGTGAATTATATAAAAAAGCACCAGAAGATAAATATATTAAGAGTATTGAGGATTATAATAGATTATCTGATTATTTACAGTCGATCATGGATTATAATGAGTCTATAATCCCTTTTTTTATTTTCACTATGTTACAAACAGGTTTTCGCTTTGGTGAAACAATGGCTATTATCTGGGATGATATTGATTTTGAAAATGATAATATTTATACTTATAGACGTTATTCATCAGTAAAAAAGAAATTTACTAATCCAAAAACAAAGACTTCAATTAGACGAGTTCCAATAAGTAAAAATTTAAAGAAAGTATTGTTGAATTTAAAGAAAGAACAATCAGAGAAGCTCAATGCTTTAGGCATTGAAAATAGTGATAATTTGATATTTTATGATTATAGATTTGGGATGATTTCTAATAACGCTATAAACAAATATTTAACTTCAATTTTAAAATCTTTAAAAATTGATACGAAAATGACATCTACAGGAGCAAGACATACTTATGGAAGTTATCTTTTAGCAAGAGGAGTGGATATTTGGTTAGTATCAAAATTAATGGGTCATAAAGATATTCAAGAACTTATTAGGACGTATGGTCATTTAATGGCAGAAGTTGAGATGAGTCAACAAAAATTAGTTGTTGATGTATTAGATACTTAAACAAAGAAATGATGTAGACCAAAAGTAGACCAAGTTTGGAAGAAAACAAAAACAAACCCTTATAGAATAAGAGTTTGTACTTATAAAATATCTGCCACCACCGAGAATCGAACTCGGAACGAAGCATTACCATTGCTTTATTATACCATTTAACTATAGCGGCTACCTTTCTATAATACTATATGTTGTTTTGGTACGCAAGTCATTTTTTGCAATCCGATTTCATAAAATTAGCTATTAAAAGGGAATTGTGAAATGGTATTACTTTTTCAGAATACTTTAATTGTTGAAAACGCTATCATATGATAAAGTTAAAATAGATTAAGTGACAAGTAGTCTAAGCTTCTTGTCTATCACATCAATTTGGAGGACATAATGACAAAAATACATAAATCGTGGTTGGTCTTAATTGCCCTTTGTGGATTAGCGGCCGCATCAATTGGCATCTCGATTAACACATCTGGTGTGTTCTATAGTGTGGTATCTGAGGACCTGGGCATTTTTCGAGGGGCTTTTGCCTTTAACATGACCATTTTTTCATTGGTTAATGCCATTGCCGGTCTCTTCGTTGTTCGCCTCTTTGACCGTTTCCCATTTAAATTAGTCCTAACAGCATCCGTTATCCTGGCCACCTTATCAACTGGACTCATGGGTAACTCAAGCCAGCTTTGGCAATTCTACTTGTTAGGAGCCCTGCGCGGAATCTCGACAGGGATGTTCTCAATCATGACCCTAACGTTAATCATTAATTATTGGTTTAGTGAAAAAAATGGTCTAGCAACAAGTATCGCCCTCAGCTTTAGCGGGATCACCGGCGCTATGATGTCTCCTATTTTTGCAAAAATTATTGTGGCTAATGGTTGGCACTTTGCTTACTGGATACAAGCTCTGGCATTATTCTTATTCTGTGTACCAGCTTTAGTCTTACCCTTCCAGGACAATCCGCTCAAAGAAGGAAGAAGTCCTTACGGTCACAAAGAAGTCATTTCCGATGCAGGGCCGGTTACTAGTCATTTCAAAGTTAACTCAGCTTATATTGCGATGATTATTTTTGCAGTGTCACTTGCATTCATTTCAAGTATGGTTCAGCATTTCCCAGGTTTTGCAGAAAGTATCAAACTTGATGTGACAACAGGAGCAGCCTTCTTATCGATGGCCATGATTGGTAATATCGTCTTTAAACTGATTGTAGGTTTCTTAAGTGATTTACTTGGTCCAATTAAGGCTTGTCTGGTTCTTGTTTCAGCCAACTTGATTGCAGTTCTTATTTTCTTAATTTCATCTAAACCAGTTATGTTAATGCCAGCAGCTCTTCTCTTTGGAGCTATCTTTGGTGTCTTAGCTGTTTCAATACCATTAATTACACGCCAATTATTTGGCTTAGATAATTATGGGAAAGCTTATCCAATAATAAACTTTGCGACAAACACAGGCGCAGCATTAGCTTTCTCAGCAATTGGTTTTATTTACGACTTTGCCAATTCTTATTATCCTGCACTTATTTTATTCTTGATATTATTAGCTTTAGCTATGGTATCATTAGTCTATGCTAGCAAAAAAGCATAACCTGATTTTGGAGGACTCTTATGTCAATTACATTTAGTAAAACTGGTCAAGCAATGCCAGAAAAAACTGTCAAACTTGATACATCTGCTTTTGATACCATTTCTGGGACAGAAGTTTATTGGTTAGGAAACTCATCTTTATTGATTAATAGTCGTGGTACGATTATTTTGATTGATCCGATTTTAGATAGCTTTGATATGCCTCTTCTAATAGATATGCCGATTGCTTCTCGGGATATCCCTCGGGTCGATGCTTTGCTCATTTCGCATATCGATAATGACCATTTGGCCTTTGATACTTTGGAAAATATCAAAGGCCAAACTAAGAGCTTTCACGCGCCAGCTTATGTCGCAGACGTCATGAAAGAAAAAGGGTTTGATACGCAAGAACATGCCGTTGGTGAAGTTTTTGAGGTCAATGGGATTAAAATTAAACCGACGCCAACCAAGCACAATTGGCAAAGTGAGAAAGAAAAATATAATTTCCGTGAGTGGAAAGAAGAAGAGTACGTTGGTTACTGGATTGAGACCCTGGATGGCACAATTTGGTTACCAAGTGATTCACGTCTCTTGCCTGAGCATTTGGAAATGGACAATCCTGATTTGATCTTCTTTGATTTCTCAGATAATGAATGGCACATTGGTTATGACAACGCCTTGTTGGAAGCTAAGACTTATCCAAAAGCCGATTTGGTTTGTATCCATTGGGGTTCAATTGATGCCTTTGACTGGGCAGTTTTCAATGGCAATCCAGATAAGCTCAGAGAGGATGTCGTCAATCCAGAACGTGTCCATGATCTAGCTGTCGGTGGGAAATTAAGATTAACTAAAAAATAGAAAAAAGCTAAAGAATTTTCTTTAGCTTTTTTACATGCCATCTGCTCTAAAGTCATGTGGCATTCGTTTGAATTCGCGTCTTAGGAAGTAAAGACTTCCGATAAAGGCAATTAAGTCAGAAATTGGTCCGGCATACATAACACCATCCACGCCCAAAAAGTGTGGAAGGATAAACAGTAGTGGCAAGAGGAAAATAACTTGTTTCATCAGTGACAAGAAAGCACCAATTCTAGCTTTTCCAATGGCTTGGAAGAAGGTTGTTGCAGAAACTTGCACACCATTTAGGAAGACAAAGAATAGGAAAACACGGACATACTTCATTCCAAATTGGTAATAAAGGTCGGTACCGTCACCAAATACTTCAAGGAATGGTCGGGTAAATACTTCAAAACCAATGAAGCAAATAATTGAGATAACAAAAGCAATTTTAATAAGTAGTTTGGTTGTTTCTTTAACCCGTTCAAGATTTTTAGCCCCGTAGTTGTAGCCAATTATCGGTTGAGCTCCTTGTACAAGTCCAATAATAATTGCAACAAAGATTGAATTGATTTTCATCACGATTCCAGCAACGGCAATGGCAATATCACTGCCATAGACTGATTCAGCTCCAAATTTGCGGAGCATATTGTTGGTCACAATCTGAATTACCAACATCGATGATTGAAAGATAAAGGAAGAGAAACCAACTGAAATGATAGTTGTGAAAATTTCTTTACGAACTTTGAAATCATTTTTCGTTAACTTAACAGACTTGAATTTTCTAAAGTAAAGTCCCATGTAAATGGCTGAAACCATTTGACTAATTAAGGTAGCAAGTCCAGCCCCCATGATTCCCCAATCTAAATAAAAGAGAAAGATAGGAACTAATATTACATTGAGAATTGCCCCGTAAATAATTGCCATCATCGAGTAAGTTGGACTACCATCGGCACGGACTAAGGGGTTAACACTCATGGTGAAGAGTAAGAAAGGAATCCCAAAAGCAGTCATGGCTGTAAAATCTTGAGCCAGCTGCATTGTCGCTTCAGTTGCTCCAAATAATACAAGCAATGGTTTAAGAAAGACAATAACCAAGATTCCAATGACAAAGCCAAAACTTAGAGATAAAGTAATGGCATTACCAACGATTTTACTGGCTTTATCGATTTGACCACGGCCAAGTGCTAAGTTAAAGTTAGAAGCACCACCTAGCCCAAAGGTAAGTCCAAAAGCTAAACAGATGATAGTTAGTGGAAAGGCAACACTGGTGGCAGCATTTCCTAGATAACCAATACCGTGTCCAATGTAGATTTGGTCGACAATATTATAGAGGGAATTAACTAAGTTAGCCGTGATGGCTGGCATTGCCATGGCAAATAGTAATTTTGGGATTGATTCAGTTTGAAATTTATTGACTTGCATTAAGTCCTCCTTTGTTTACTTTTTCATGTTGTGTTTTGAGTAATTTAATGAGGAGTGGTCGAAGTAAAGCAATCTCCTCAGGGTTCAGTTTATTGGTAAAACCAGCTTCAATCAGATTACTGGTTTCCAGGATTTTGTCATGCATAGTCATAGCTTTCTCTGTTAGGAGGATGACTTTAGAACGTCTGTCAACTGGATGATTTTGTCTGGTAATTAGTTCTTTCTTTTCAAGATTTTGAATAATTCCTGTGACAGTTGGATTAGTCATACCAAAAAATAACTCTAAGTCAATTTGACGGACACTAGCTTGAGGGTGCAAAGTTAAGTATTTTAAAATCTTAAATTGACTCGCGGTCAGATTTTCAGAAATCAGTAAATTATTTGATTGGCGATCAAATTCTAAACTAGCCATTTTGATTAAGACTCCGATGTGTTCATGTTCCATTTTTTATCTCCCTTTTCCATAGCATCCTATGCAACTTGTACATTATAACATAGCTTCCTATGAAAATCTAGACTTTTTTACAATATTAAAGGCTGAAAATGGCGGTAAATGAACACTTATGCTATAATTTTTACATAGATTAGAAGGAAGGAAGGTTTCATGACTTACGAAGAAAAGTTTTTAAGAGACTTTGAAGAATGGGTGCAAACTCAGATTCAAGTTAACCAACTTGCAATGACAACCAGTCGACAAATAGCTCAAGAAGATGGCGATGAGCGTGCTAAGGATGCCTTCATCCGCTACGAAAGTAAATTGGATGCTTATCAATTTTTACAAGGGAAATTTGAAAATTATCGACACGGTAAAGATTTCCACGATGTACCAGATGATTTATTTGCTTCAAAAAATTATTAAATGGGAAAGAGAGATACATAAATGGCTAATCAAAAAAATCGAAAAAAAGAATTAAGACAAGAACTTAAACGCCAAGGAATTACAGGGCAAGATCATCCTAAAGTAGTTACACTTGATAAAGGAACTGATATCACAGCTATCCCAACAGATGCTGAAACAGTTGAAATTGTTGAAAAACCAAGCTTTGAAGAATTTGCAAAAAATCCAGAGTTAGAAGGTCTTTCAGCTGACAAAGTGAAATCATTATATGACCAAGGGATTACTTCTCCAGAAGAAATTAAAAACTTCAAAGAAGAAGAATTACTTGATATTAAAGGTGTCGGACCAGCGACAGTTGAAAAATTGTCTGAAACAGTTGGTGTTGACGGTAAAGGTAGCTTAAATGAGTTTTCAGAATTGAAAGAAGTTGCAGATATCCGTTCAGACTTAGTTGAAATGCTTTATCATGAAGGTATTACAACAGCCGCTGATTTCAAAAAATGGTCTAAAGATGATTTAATTGCTATTAACGGTATTGGACCAGCAACAGTTGATAAACTTGTTGAAAATGGTGCAAAATTAAAAAAATAAGCAATAGGTAATTGCTTATCCCCCCTAAATTTGTTAGAATAATAGCAATCAGAGGTCTTTTAAAGGTAGTTGTTCCAGAGAGCGGTGGTGTTGAGAAATCCGTACAACGATTAAAAGATGTTGCTGAGGTCTACAATTGAAAATAAAGTTGCAACTGCCAGTCAGTTGAATATGGGTGGTACCGCGGATAAAAACATTCGTCCCTGTCTAGCTTAGCTAGGCAGGGATTTTTCTATAAATGAGGAGAGTCGTAATGAGCATTAAACCTAAGTATACTAGCTTTAAAGATGGAAAATTATTTGAAGAGGCTATTGCTTTGACAATGGCAATGAACAGTTCTTATCATCAGCCACATGAACTCAGAGATTTGATGTCACAATTAACAGGGGAAACGGTTCCGGATAGTTTACGTATTTTCCCACCGTTTTACACTGATTTTGGCAAAAATATCATTTTTGATGAAGATGTTTTTGTTAATTCTGGTTGTCACTTTCAGGACCAAGGCGGTATCTCTATCGGCCGTGGAACTTTGATTGGTCACAATGTAGTCCTCGCAACAGTCAACCATGCTCTGGAACCAAGTCACGACCGTAAAAATTCTTATTCACCAATTGATATTGGTCAGAAGGTATGGATTGGCTCCAACGTCACTATCTTGCCTGGAGTGACGGTCGGTGATTGGGCAGTCATAGCAGCGGGAGCAGTTGTTACCAAAGACGTGCCAGCCTATACGGTGGTTGGTGGTGTTCCTGCAAAAGTCCTCAAAAAAGTGGACCCAGAAAGTTAGAGGTGGCCGATGATCAAAACACTAGGAGAAATTGAAAACAATCAACTACCAGTAATAGAGACGGAGAGGTTAATTCTTCGGGGTCGTCGCTTGTCAGATGCAGAAGATATCTTTGCTTTTGCAAAGTTGGCAGAGGTCTCTTATCCCGCTGGTTTTCCACCCGTCGAAAGTATTGAAGACGAAATCTACTATTTGGACACGATTTACCCAGAAAATCTAAAAAAAGAAAAACTCCCCTCAGGATATGGCATCACGCTCAAGGGTCAAGATAAAGTCATTGGTTCTATCGATTTTAATCACCGCCATGAAAATGATGTCTTTGAGGTGGGTTACCTCTTGCACCCAGACTATTGGGGTCAGGGAATTGTACCAGAAGCGGCAGAAGCTCTTTTAGAATATGGTTTTACAAAATTACATTTACATAAAATTGAATTGGCCTGCTACAGCTATAACAAGCAAAGTCAGGCTGTCGCTGACAAACTAGGGTTCACACTTGAAGCTAAAGTCCGAGATAGAAAAGATGCTCAAGACAAACGTTGTGATGATTTACGCTATGGAGTATTGAAGACAGAATGGGAGAAAAAACATGAAAACATTTAATTGTAAAGACCTAGTTTGGACCCGTCAACCAAAATCTTATTCTATCACTGATGAAGAAATCATCATTGAGACTTTACCTCATACCGATTTGTGGCAGCGTACTTATTATCATTTTCAAAATGATAATGCCCCTGTTTTACAAATGACCATTGAAGAAGACTATTTCTCCTTTGTGGTTAAAACCAGCTTTGACAGTAAATACCGATTTGATCAATGCGGCCTAGTCATGTATTTGGATTCTGAAAACTGGTTGAAAGCATCGATTGAATTTGAAAACGAAGACTTCCAACATTTAGGTTCAGTTGCTACCAATCAAGGTTACTCAGATTGGGCGACCACCGAAATTGATGCCTCAATCAAAGAAATGTGGTATCGCCTCAGCCGCCGAGGCAATGACTTCCGCCTGGAGTGCTCACAAGATGGTCATACTTTTAAACAAATGCGGATTTGCCACATGAGTAAAGCCCAAGGCCCAGTCCAATTTGGTATCTATGCTTGTAGCCCAGAGGACTCAAGCTTCAAAGCAACATTTACAGACTTCAAACTAGAAGACTGCCAATGGCCAGCACACGACGGACAAGAACCGGATTAAAGAAATCAAGAAAGGACAATTATGTCTAAAGAACTATCACCAAAATACAACCCAACCGAAGTTGAAGCAGGTCGCTACGACAAGTGGTTGGACCAAGATGTTTTCAAGCCCTCAGGCGACAAAACAGCTAAACCCTACTCAATCGTTATTCCACCACCGAATGTTACTGGGAAACTTCACCTTGGACATGCTTGGGATACCACACTTCAAGATATTATTATCCGTCAAAAAAGGATGCAAGGCTTTGATACCCTATGGTTACCAGGGATGGACCATGCAGGGATTGCAACACAGGCTAAAGTAGAAGAACGTCTGCGCGAGCAAGGCATTTCTCGCTACGATCTTGGCCGAGAAAAATTCCTTGAAAAAGTCTGGGATTGGAAAGATGAGTACGCCTCAACAATCAAGGAACAATGGGGCAAGATGGGAATCTCAGTTGATTATTCTCGCGAACGCTTCACCCTCGATGATGGTTTATCGAAAGCCGTTCGTAAGGTCTTTGTTGACCTCTACAAAAAAGGTTGGATTTACCGTGGCGAGTTCATCATTAACTGGGACCCAGCTGCCCGCACAGCCCTTTCCGACATCGAAGTTATCCATAAAGACGTAGAAGGTGCTTTTTACCATATGACTTATATGTTGGAAGATGGCTCGCGCGGCTTGCAAGTAGCAACTACCCGTCCAGAAACAATGTTTGGTGATGTGGCCGTAGCTGTCAACCCAGAAGATCCTCGTTACAAAGATTTGATCGGCAAAAACGTTATCTTACCAATCGTGAATAAGCCTATCCCGATCGTTGGTGATGAGCATGCGGATCCTGAATTTGGAACAGGGGTTGTTAAAGTAACACCGGCCCATGACCCTAACGACTTCCTAGTTGGTCAACGCCATAACTTACCACAAGTCAACGTCATGAACGATGACGGAACAATGAATGAGTTGGCTGGTGAATTTGCTGGGATGGACCGTTTTGATGCCCGCAAAGCAACAGTTGAAAAATTAAGAGAACTTGGTGCCCTTGTTAAAATTGAAGAACGTGTTCACTCAGTAGGACACTCAGAACGTTCAGGTGCCGTAGTAGAACCACGTCTCTCAACCCAATGGTTTGTTAAAATGGATCAATTGGCTAAGAATGCTATTGCTAACCAAGAAACAGATGGTAAGGTAGAATTCTACCCACCACGTTTCAATGATACATTCATGAGCTGGATGGAAAATGTCCACGACTGGGTTATTTCGCGCCAATTATGGTGGGGACACCAAATTCCAGCATGGTACAATGCTGAAGGTGAGATTTACGTAGGTGAAGAAGAACCAGATGGCGACGAATGGGTTCAAGATGAAGACGTTCTTGATACTTGGTTCTCATCTGCTTTATGGCCATTTTCAACCATGGGTTGGCCTGATACAGATGCAGAAGACTTCAAACGTTACTTCCCAACTTCAACATTAGTAACAGGTTATGACATCATCTTCTTCTGGGTATCACGCATGATTTTCCAATCATTGGAATTCACTGATCAACGCCCATTCCAAAACGTTCTTATCCACGGTTTAATCCGTGACGAAGAAGGACGCAAAATGTCTAAATCCTTGGGTAATGGTATTGATCCAATGGATGTCATTGAAAAATATGGTGCTGATGCTCTCCGTTGGTTCTTATCTAACGGCTCTGCTCCAGGTCAAGACGTACGTTTCTCTTATGAAAAAATGGATGCCAGCTGGAATTTCATTAACAAGATTTGGAACATTTCCCGCTATATCCTCATGAACAACGAAGGCTTGACGCTTGAAGAAGCTGAAAGAAATGTGGCTAAGATTGCTAAGTCTGAAGCGGGGAATGTGACTGACAGATGGATTCTTCACAATCTTAATGAGACTATCGTCAAAGTTACGGAGAACTTTGACAAGTTCGAATTCGGTGTTGCAGGCCACATCCTTTACAATTTCATTTGGGAAGAGTTTGCCAACTGGTATGTCGAATTGACTAAGGAAGTGCTCTATTCCGAAAATGAAGCCGAAAAAGTGATGACCCGTTCGGTCCTTCTCTATACTTTGGACAAAATCTTGCGTCTCCTTCACCCAATCATGCCGTTTGTGACGGAAGAAATTTTCGGACAAATCGCTGAGAGCTCAATCGTAACGGCAGCATATCCAGTCGTTAATCCTGCTTTTGAAAATCAAGCTGCGCACAATGGCGTGGAAAGCCTCAAAGACTTGATCCGTGCGGTTCGTAATGCGCGTGCAGAAGTGAACGTTGCACCAAGCAAGGCTATCACAATTATGATTAAAACGTCTGACAAAGAATTAGAAGACTTCTTCACTGCCAACACCAATTACATCAACCGCTTCACAAATCCAGAGAAATTAGTTATTTCATCTGATATGGAAGCACCTGAGTTGGCTATGACCAGCATCATCACAGGGGCAGAAATCTACTTGCCACTTGCTGATTTACTCAACGTTGAAGAAGAACTAGCACGTCTAGACAAAGAATTAGCCAAATGGCAAAAAGAACTAGACATGGTCGGCAAAAAACTAGGCAACGAACGCTTCGTAGCCAACGCCAAACCAGAAGTGGTTCAAAAAGAACGCGACAAGCAGGCGGATTATCAGGCGAAATTTGATGCGACCAAGGATCGCATTGTTGAAATGCAAAAACTTTCTAATTAATGAACAACTTTCACTACGGCTTTAGAGGCTCTTGATGGACCATCAGTCCTATCTTCGAACCTCTGCATTGTATTTTGAAAAGCCGTTCATTGAATTAGACAATTCATAATTTTACAGGTTTAGTATATAATAGAGTCTTATCCCCAAATTTTCACTCTAAGGGTTAAGGCTCTTTTTGTTGTAGTTCAAAATTTTATCTGGGGTTGAAAAAAGTGATTTGTTTTATAGTAATCATTCTGTTGACATTTTGTTAGCTTATTGTACAATAAATAAAAAAGGGAACTACTTTTGGTAGTTCCCTGGAGGACCGTTTTAAAGACGGGACGGATAAAAAGAAGCAGTAAGAACCGCAACTCAACACCGGTCAAAGTAGAAGAGGGCGGTTTTTACTGACTTATTTTCTTTTTGAAACTATGGTCAATAAAAGAATGCCAAAGTTAATCATAAGCATTAATGCTTGAAAAACTGACATGACGAAACCTTTCTATGGACAGTAAATGCATAGGCATCACCTCCTAAAATAGATTTCCGTCCCGCCTTCGATACTTTCCTACATTTATTTATTCGTAAGTTAGATTGATACTTCCATCTAAAACGAGGTCAAAAATTTATATAACTAAAAAGACTTGAACTAAATTCGGTTCAAGTCTTTTTTCTTGTTTTAATCAATAATTTGAAGTTGCTGGCATTTTAAGTCAATGAGTTTCTGGACTAGTTGGTCAGACATGATCCAATCTTTTTGGAATGTTACTTGAAATTCATTGAACATCCACTTTTGGATTTCTTGGATAGCGAAAGTTTGAATAGTTCTATTATTCAATGTAACGAACTTATTGATTATCTGTTCCTCTTCTGGTTGCACGCGATACTTAATTAAAGTTAGCTCATAGGTCTCAATTTTATACTTGGAACTAATATCATCAAGAGCCGTCATCATCCAAGAAAGTTCTGTCATAATTTCTTCTTTAAAATTGTCATTAATTAAACCAGCCATAAAATCTTACTCCTTATAATAACCACTCAAGAGCCATCCGTATCCAAATAGCAGCTTGTCTTCCAACAACATGTGTTAACTGATCTTGAACTGTTTGCCATACTAAAGTATCATATTGTAATAATCTATTCAATACAGGGGTTGCTTTAGCAAAATTTTTTTGAACGACTTTAGCAGCATCACACCCAATTGTTTGGGATGCAACCCTTATTAGGTCATCACTATGGCGTATGGCCCAACGAATTGATTTCTTAACTGCAACAGTTGGTACACTTTTCATCTCAATACGATTTGGATGTGTTAACAGATTCACTTCATTATTTATGGGAAGAATACATTTTCCACTTGCTTGAACTATAGAACAGTTAAGATTTAAAGAACTTATTAATAAACAACAAAGTAGTAAATAATGTGATAATGCTTTTTTCATAGTTACCTCCTTTCTATATTTAGTGCCTCTACATTTATTTATTCGTAAGTTAGATTGATATTTCTATCACTATTGAAATCAAAAATTTAAGAAAATAAAAAGACTTGAACATTCCCTTGTTCAAGTCTTTTTAGCGTTATCAGCTTTTTTAACGTAATAATATAAGATAATAGGGACTTTTATATAACTTTAAAAGGTGTATAATAAAAGTGAAATACTTGGCAAATAGTTGTATTTTGGAGAATTTAATTTAGGATATCAATGAGGAGGCATAACTATTGAAAAAAAAGATGTATAAGTCCAAGAAAAATTGGGTTGTTGCTAGTGTTGTTGGGCTGAGTTTCTTGGGTGGAAATTTAGTTAAGGCAGAGGATGTTCCAACAAATGAAGCGACAAATGAAATTGTCGTCATTCAGCAAACTGCTGATCCTACAGATAATAGTCAGGAAACAGTTTCACCGACTCCGGCAGAAACTGTTAATCAAGAAATGACTGTTAGTGGCGATCAAACTACTCCAGTCCAACCAGTTACTACTGAGAGTGATAAGGAAGTAGTTGTTAATGGAGTTTCTGATGAGGTTGTGGAGACACCTCTTCAAACAGAAAATGAAACTCTTGCACCTGTCGTTCAAGATAATAAAATGGAAACTGTACCAGTCGTAACTGAAGTGCAAGCTAAGGATACTGCAACTACATCATTAGCTGCAGTGGCGGCAAGTACCACCCTTCCTCTAACAAGTGCAAATGTTATGGATGGTAAAATTCATATTAAATATAACCATCCCTTAAATCCTGGTGAGAAAATAAAATTTGCTGTTTGGTCTGATGTTAACAAACAAGATGATTTAATTTGGTATAATGCAGATGCTAATGCTTCATTAATTGTAGACTTAGCTAAACATAGAGACTATGGAATTTATCATATCCATACTTATAATCAGTATCAAGGCTTAAATGCATTGAAAATAACTATTCCAAAACCAGAAATTCTAACAGAAATTATTAAACAATCTGCAACTTCATATGATATTATGATCCGTAATGTTCCTAACAATATCAGTTTTGTCAAAGTTCCCGTTTGGTCTAAACTGAATAATCAAGATGATTTGATTTGGTATACAGCAACTAAAACAGATACTACAACTTATAAAGTAAATGTTCAACTTTCAAAACATCAGAATAATACTGGAGAATACAGTGCCCATATTTATGGTTTTGATAAATATTTGAATAAATTAATCGGGCTATCTTCAAGTGCAGGCTTCAGTGTTGCAACACCACAAAATGCAACAGTTACTATTGTTAATTATGACCAAAACAATCCGACCTTTGAAGTGATTGTAAGTGGTACAAAAGACACTAAGATGATTTCTTCTGTTAGTGTAGCAGTATGGTCAGAAGACAAAGATCAAGATGATTTAGTTTGGTATAAACCAACCATTGCTAATAATCAGGCTAAGGTTACTATTGATATCAAAAATCATTCTAACTTAAGTGATAACTATTTAGTTCATGTTTATACGAATTATACTGATGGCAGTAAAGTAGGGACAAATTTAGGTTCTTACAAGATTGAGAATAATCAACCAGTTATTAACAAAATACATGCTAATTTGACAACAAGTGGCATTGCCATAGCTCTTGAATCAAATACTGTAGCTACAAATGCGCAAATCAAATATGCAGTTTGGTCTGACGCCAACAAGCAAGACGATTTAAAATGGTATACTGCGGATGCGTCCGGAAGAGTTCTTGCTAATTATGAGAACCACAAAGATTTTGGTCTTTACAATATCCATGCATATCAGCTGCGCGATGGGAAAATGATTGGTTTAACGACTGCAACAATTACCATTCCTAGTCCCCATGTCAGTGCAACGATTCAACAAAAGTCGCCTTCTACATATCAAGTTTCCATTACTAATGTGCCACTTTACATCAGCGAGGTTTTAGTTCCAACTTGGTCTAAGTTGAATGACCAGGATGATATCCTTTGGGGCAAGGCAATTAAAGATGCTGTTGGTAATTATACGGCACTAATTGATTTACGTGATCATCAATTTGACTTGGGTGAATATGCTGTGCATGTTTATGGTAAAAGTAGAATTGGTAAGCAAACAATCGGTCTTACCAGCCAAGGCTTTGTTGTCGATGCGCAGTCAAATATTCCTAAAAATACCATTCAACAATCAGTAAATTACATTGTTTTAAATCATGTTCCTAGTAAAGGAGTGGTCGATTTTGTCTTCAGTCAAAAAGCTAGCGATAAGGCCATTCGAACTGTTAAACTGGATGTTTGGTCTCAAGAAAATAAATCAAACCTCTCTACTTACAATGCCAGCAGTATAATCAATGGAAATCTCAGCCTATCTGTTAATCAAATTAATCACCGTGGCGTAAAAGGGAATTACTATGTTAATGCCTTGGTAACTTTTGCAGACGGAACTGTTGAAAATAAAGCTTTAGGTAATTATATTTTAAATGCCAGTTATGATATCCCATATTATAACCAGAAAGATCCAAGATGGGGTAATAAAACTTATGGTTACTATACAATGGGTGCATCTGGATGTGTTCCTACTAGTCTTGCCATGATCTTTTCTTCACTTTCAGGTAAAGCAGTTTTACCACCACAAGTTGCAGATTTCCTTTATTACAGCACCAACGACTTTAATAAATCAGAGATTGGAACAACTACAACAGGTTTACTAAAGGCTGTTAGCCACTTTGGTTACCAATCTACTAACCTCATTACACAAACAGATTTGATATCAGCTCTAAAAGCAGGTTTCCATGTTGCAGGAGCTATTCAATATAATAAATTTGTCGGAAATGGAAGTCATGAAATGGTTTATAAAGGTTACCAAAATGGGAACACCTATGTCTATGATCCATATACACAAAGATATTGTGGTTGGTATCCAGTAGCAAATCTATGGAATGAACGATCAACATTTAAATCAGATAACCTTGGTGTCAGTGCACCATTCTTCAAGATAACTAATTATATTTAATATAAAGAAAGCCAATCTCTAGGATTGGCTTTTTGAATTGGTTCTGTGAAAAATATCAGACTGTATTTAGTCACATAGCTGTTAAGGAAGTCGCTTTTTACTTATCCTTTTCGATTTTTTTTATCTTCATTTTTATCAAAATGTAAGAAATAATGAAAGTGAATACTGAGAGGAGGATAGTACCTTCTATGTCATAAAATGGCTGGCGCAATGTCGCCCAGAACCATAAAAGTCTACTTAAAAATATGATCAAAAATTGCATATTTTCATATGAATTTTTTCTGCTTAACTTCATTGAAAACTATAAATGTTAAAGGAAAGAAAAGGAGTAATAATTTGTTAATTTGTAGTATACTATAAATAAATTAGAACAGAAATTTTTATAAAATATAATAAAGGTGTTGAAATGAAGAAAAAGTATTGGATATTAATAATATTATTAATAACAGTTTTTGGAGGAATGGGATTTATGATTTTTTAAACTACACACAGAAAAAGAAAAAATGATTGCAATAGCTCACAGTGTAGAAGCTAAAAAAGTATATGATATAAAGATTGAGTATGAAAATAAGGAAGCATCAGCCAATAAAATTAATGACTTTAGAATAAAAAAATATTCTATTGATGATAAAAGCTTAGATTATAATCCAATGGGGGGATTAATGATAAGCTTAATAATTAATGATAATAGTGATTTAACTATTGATTTTAATTTGATTGATAATGGAGATGGGACATATCATTCCGCATATTTTGCACTATCTGAAGATCTTTCTAAAATGTTGGGATATTAAAATGAAACATTTTATTGATGACGATAAATTTGCAAACAGCAATGACAGAATATAATAAAGCTGCTCACCCAGGAAAGGTTTTTCAAGATCAAAATAATAGAAAAATAGGTGTTGTCTCACAAGTTTATGATAATACAACTTTTTCTGGCGAACAGGTTTATGCTGTGGTTGACGATAGATCTATTCCAGGAGAAGATGTAAAAGAAGTAACAGTTCTTTTTAAGGGCTCTACAAGCCCAACGGATTTTTTAAAAGATCCAGTGGATGTTGTAAATGATTGGCTTTTTAATGATTTACCTATGGCAAAAAATATATTCTTCATGAATGATAGTGGAAATCCTTTTTATAATAAAGCTGCATCACCTCAACTAAAAGCATCATCGAGAGAGTTGAATGCAATAATGGAAACATATCCGAATGCCAAAATAAAACTAAGTGGTCATTCATTAGGAGGTATGAATGCTCAATATGCTGTTTCAAATATCAAAGATAAGAAAGCTTTAAAAAGAATCAATTCTGTTCATATTTATAATTCTCCAGATATTTATCCTACACTAACTAAAGAACAGAATAAAACAGCATATTCAATAAAAAGTAAAATTATTGTATATGCTGATCCGAAAGACTCTATCAGTATGGTAGGACGTAAGGGAAAAAGCTGGAAGTGATGATTCGGTTGGGAATGTTTATTATACTGACAGTAAAGACATTGGTGTTATTGATCAACATATGACTTATGGTTATAAGTTAGAAAATGGACAAATTAAGGTCATTGATACTGATTTACCATTAGAAGTAAAAAATCCTCGAAAAGCCATGGGAGCTTTCTATAAGGACAAGAAAAAATTTCAAAAATCCGGTAAAGGCCTAAATTCGCATGAAAAAATCTTCCTAGATGCTGAACAAGCTACTGTGATTTCTAGTGGATTAGTTTCAACAGCACAGACTGCTTATGATGAAATAAAATCTTCAGCGGATGAAGCAAATGAAGAAGCTGAGGCATTATTTAATACGACTTTAGAAATGCCGTTTGGTAAAACAGAGTTAACAGAAGCAGAATTGGCTGATGCATATGAAGTAGGTGATGTTACAAAAGAAAGTATTGTTACCAAAACTGCGGAATACTTTAAAGAAAAAGTCAGTCATGCAGGAGACCAAGTGACTGCTTATACAAATTTAAAGAATGATATTGAAAAAGGTATTGCGTCAATGCTTGAAAAGATAGTGAATTAGTTGAAGATTTTAAAGAATGGGAAAGTTAGAAGAGTTAGAACAAGCTTTATCATCTAAACATCTGGAATTGGAAAAACTAGAAGACAACTATCATCGTCAAGCTCATGACATTTCAGAACAGTTTTTTGAACTGGATTCAAAGCGGACGGAATTGGAAAACTTGTTTCAAGAGTCTTATGAAGCTACAAGTTATACCTTACGAAAAGATTACATAGTAGATGAAGATTCTTTTAGGTCATTAAATCAAATCATAGAGTCCTTTCAAACGGAATTAGATGATGGTTATAATCAAGTACATCAAAATTTGATTGAATTGGAAGATCAAACTAGTCGTGATTATCAGAAAAAACGTAATCAACTAGAACAAAAAATAAATGCTCTTCAAAGAGAAAGACGTCATTTAGAATGATAGGAGTATATGAATGAGTGTAGTTATGGATTTTCTTTTAAGAAAAGAAGACATGAAAGCAGAAAAAAAGAATTGGATAAATTATTAGTCATCACTGTCCATGCTCTTCGTAAAAAAGTAAACGAAGAGCTATAGTTTCTACTTATGACATAGAAATTGAAGAAACAGCAACCACTGCCAAAGCTGCTATTACAGCAATTTCTGGACAAATTGATACTGCTATCAAAGGAAAGTTTAGAACCAAAGTTGAAACAGTCCTTGAGAATAACAGTACGAAATATGATGATTTGTAATATTCTAACAATAACATTGAATTGGAAATTAAGTTTCAAAAGAGATGAGTTCAAGATTTAAAGCACACTATGCAGCATATATTGAAGAAGATTATGAAAAAGCTATAACTGAAATTGATAGAGTTATTTCAATAAATCCAACAATACAATATACAAGGTTTGTGAAGTTTGATATATCTGAAAAATTTGGAGATATAAAAAATATGAAGTCAATTATTCAATTCTTCGAAGAATCGGAATTGAGGTCTAAATATCATAATAATTATATATATATGAAATCTTTACTAATTAAAAGAGAAGATAGTGTTAAGGAAGCAAAAAAATATTTCAAAAACAATATAAAAAATTATACTGAACAAGCAAAAGAGAGATTTATTAATAGATTAGAAAAATAATTTTAATTATTTTATCCTAGTCTATTTTCAACTATTTTTGTCAATTTTTCCTTATCTTCATTTAATTCTAGTTTATGAATTCTATAGTGACAATTTGGACATATTGCAATACTATTTTCAATTGTATCATGGCCGCCATTAGCTAGGTATTCAATATGGTGAACATGTAAAAAAGGCTCTCCATCAACTTCAAATGGTGCGGGTTGCTGACATAATTGGCAGATACCGTGCGCCAAAGACTTCACGTATTCCCTAATATAAGGGTTTCTATCATAAACTTGTGTACTTACTTTTCTAAAAATTGTATTTTGAGCATTCTCCTTACTATAAGAGAGTGCTTTTGTTAGTAATTCAGATTGACTGAAATTTTTGACAGTTTTACTTCTTTTTTTTATTTGTTTATCAATTTTAAATTCTTGTTCAATAATGTTTTCAATGGGTGGAGCATAAGTGGGATCAAGTAATTGTATTGGAAATTTAATTACTTTTCTTAAATAATTTTCACTATCAAATTCTTCATCGATATAAGCCGGTTCTACATATTTAACTTGTCCAGCAAAAGTCATTTCTTTTTCTTTAAAGACTTCAAATAAGAATATTTTAAGTTTAGGGTCATTATTCGATTCAGCTAATCTTTTATTTTGATTCTTAAATTTTTGATCTCCCGTTTGACCCATACCGGTGTAGTGTAAAACGTTATTAATCCATTTGTCTTTATATAGATTACTTTTTAGATTTTTTGAAATTAATACTAAAGTATGAGTTTTGCTAGAATACCTCATTCCTGACATTCTAGAATGCTTAAAAGCTTGTTCTAGATCTTCATTACTGTACACATGATTAACAACAAAATCATTTATTTCCATCTTATTTCTCCGATTAAATTATTAACTAAAGTATAAACAATTTAATGGTCATTTTCAAATTTTTGCTTTTCACCCTCGTCGCACCCTTTACGGGTGCGTGAATTGAAATTATTTGGGAATAAAAGACATGGTATTTTTTGCATGTCGCTCGCTTCTCGGGTGTGTGAACTCATTTTTTGGAATAATACAGGGAAGAAAAATAAGTCACAAAAATTTTCCCACACACCTTTCATATTATATACAGAAAATACTTCTAGTGCACTTGGGTCAAGTCAAAATAGAAGTGTTTTTTCTGACTAATGTGTAGTGTACTGCGCTTATTAGTGTTGTTTTTATTTTTTTTATCCATAAAAATTAACGTTGCTTAAAAAAATAATTAAGGTATTGTAATTTTATTTTTATTATGCTATTATTCAACAAGTGATATTAGGTTTTAGCTACAAGAGAGAATATTATTAATAACCTAAAAATAAATCAATAAGTATTAAGGCTCTAATTTGAATGCCTTTATTATAAATTAGTTAGTAACAGAAAGGAATATGGTGGTTATGAAAACTAAACCCATACTAATTACTTTGTCGCTCTTAACGGCGACAAGTCTTCTTTGTAGTCAGGAGGTCTATGCCAATGAGCTAGAATCCAAACCTGTCGTCCATAATAATCTGTCTTCAGACAATAACGATTGGTTTGAAGATGAAGGTGATGTTGTCGACAAACCAAGCATTGCGGATGATAAACCAATCAATGAAGAGGTTTCAGACTTGTTTGCCGAAGAACCAGCTCCGGCAAGTGAAGAAGGGGCAAAACCTGAAAAAGTCGTTTCTAGTAATCAGGAAAATCCTGAAGCATTAGAGGATGAGATAAGTGATCAAAATCAATCTAGTCCTACAGACGACAAGCCTTCAAAAGCTAGTCAGGAAGGACCGAAGGTGGAAAAAGAACTAGTTCGGGAGGAAAAACAGCCAACTTCAGAAAGTCCAGCCTTAGATTCTCAAAAAGAAAGTCTTTCCCCAAAAGCCCCTAAAAAGGCCCCGATAGTAAATGTGGAAGAAAAAGATATTCCATCTAGTCAGCCAATTAGTGGTTTAGAAATGAAACTTTTAGAAGATAAGCCGCAGGTCGAGCATAACTTAGCCCCAGAAGTTGAAGCAGTTGAGTCAATTTGGAAGCTCTCTGATTTTATCATTAAAGAACAGCAAATCATTGGTTTCACCAAGGAAGGTATCAAGAAGTTAGGGCAAACTGGTCATCTTGTCTTGCCTGATAAAGATGAAACTGGGAAACCAATTTTCAGAGTTGCCAGCTTTGCCTTTATCCCAAATAAAAAGACAGCTATTCCAGATTATATTAGTCGACCAGGAGAAAATGGCAAGGTTGATAATCTTGATGTTGACAAAAAACCAATTATCAATGAGGGAGAAGAATTTAGTTTCTATGCCCTAAAATCACTTACTATACCAGAAGGCTACCTCTCTATTGGTTCGGATGCTTTTACCGAGAATAAGAATTTAACAAGCATCAATTTGCCACAATCTTTAAAAACTATCTCAGACTATGCCTTTGCGCATAATAATTTGAGTCAGATTGTATTGCCTTCATCTCTTGAAAAGATTGGCGATAATGCTTTTTTTGATAACCGTCTCAGTAAGGAAATTGTTCTACCGGAAAGCTTAAAAGACTTAGGAGAACGCGCCTTTAAGTCAAATAGAATCACTAAACTTGTCTCAAAGAGTCCTTATCTCAAAGTGCTTAAGGAAGCTGTCTTTGAAGATAATTCAATATCCAATATCGCTATTGAGAGCCCGATAGAGAAGATAGAAGAAAATGCCTTTGCTGCAAATCCGGGTGATGCTCACTATGGAAACTTTGTGGTTATTAATTCATCAAAACCAGCAAAAGAGATTAAGGTCATTGATAAGCATGTGTATGTTAATCCTGGTAAGGACAAAGAAACAGCTTTGCCTGACCTTGATGTGTCGAAATGGTTGGTTGCTGATTTCACTTATGATGGAACCAGCCTTACAGGATTTTCAGATAGAGGGCTATTAAAAATTCGTCAAAATAAACGTTTAGAAATTCCTAAGTTCAACGCCAATGGAGAATCTGTCACATCCATTGCACCAAATGCTTTTAGAAATGTTGATTTTCAAAATAAGACATTAAGAAAATATGATATTGAAGAGCTCATCATCCCATCAACTATCAAAACTATTGGTGACTTTGCCTTCCAATCTAATAATCTGATTAGCTTTGAAGCTAGTGAAGATCTAGAAGTTATTGGGCAAGGTGCCTTTATGAATAATCAAATTGTTGATCTGGAGTTAAAGGATAGTCTAAAAATAATTGGAGACGCTGCTTTCCATATCAATCGAATCCATGCTATCGTCATTCCTGAAAATGTAGAAAAGATAGGTATTTCAGCCTTTCGTCAAAATGGAGCCCAACACCTACTCTTTTTAGGAAATGAACTAAGAGACTTAGGAGAAATGGCCTTTTTATCAAATGCCTTTTCAGACATTGACCTCAGTGATTTAGATAATCTGAAGGTGATACCTGTACAAGCATTTGCAGACAACCTTTTGAAAACAGTAGCTTTGCCACCACACTTGGAAGCTATCTCAGCTCAAGCTTTCAAGACTAATCACCTAAATGACTTGGTGGTTCCAAATAGCTTACAAAATATAGTCTTTAATGCTTTTGACCAAAATACTGGTCATCATAAATACAAAAAGGTTCTTATAGAGACAAAAGATAAGCTAGTTTCACCACTAGCAGATGGAGACTTTTTCGTCGTTAATCCAGATCTCCTTAGTGTGGATAAGACTCCAATAGCAGATCTGCTCAAAATGATTAAAGAACTTGACTTAGATCAGCTTCAAGAGACGACAAAGACCTACTATGTCGACTTAGCAAAAAGAGCTGAAAAGCTCTTAAATAATAGTGACTTGTCCCAAGGAGCACAGAACCAATTTGTCAACGAAGCAACCTTTTTTATGTCTCGAATTGATTTGGATAAGAGCTTAAAAGAAGCTATTTCAGTCCATAACAGTTATCCCCATTATAAAGATCCAGGTCTTTTGGAAGGCAAAATAGGAGAAGCTAAAGTAGCCTACACGAATAGTGCACTATCAGATCAAAGAATTATCCGTTTGATCAGAGAACTAGATTTTTTAAGTCATCTGGTTAAAAATGATGGTAAGTTAGATTCATTCAACATGGTAGAAGGCATTTATCATTTGGAATCTCCACTACCCATCCCAGATTATTTTATTGCAATTAATCTCTATTTCGACAAAAATGGTAAAATTGTCTTTGTCTTAGATAGAAGTGAGCAGGTGGGACAAAACCAATTTGATGACTATGGTAATCCAATTATGAATATCGATGAGGACAATGAAGGTTATCACAGCTTAGCTATTGCTACTTTGGCAGATTATGAAGGTCTAAGTATTCAAGATATTCTCCATAAAGAACTTTCACAATTACCACAAATCAGGCTGGTTGATAAGGCAGCCTTCCATAGGGAAGGGATATTCCTCGCCATCAAAGATGCTTGTCAAGATGCAATTAAAGTTCTAGATGATAATGCTGATGAACAGTCTCAAAAAAAGCAAGCATTGTCAGAGAATATAGAACCAAGTGCTAAACAGAAAAATCAAGACGTATTAGCTAGCGGCTATGTTCATAGTACAAGAATTGCTCAAAGTGATTTAGCTGACCATAATAGCCAAGAAAATCAAGCAAGTCAGGAAATGTCAAAACAGAGTTCGGTAAGCCTTCCGCAGACTGCCGATCAAGTGAGAAATCCATTTATGGCTTTAGGGCTCCTCTTCTTGAGTCTAGTCTTACTACCTTTGAAAATGATTAAAGTAGGTATTTTTGGTAGTAAGTAAAGTGATAGAACTAGAAGTATGCCCTGAGATTGTATTCGAGATTAGGGGTCAGTGGGTAACTTTCTGTTGCGCCCAATTTGCTGAAAAAGATAAGATAGCTTTTGAGATACTATTGCTTCTCATTTCATTATTGATATCATGTTATTTGTGATAATACTTACTGTCTCATTTTTTGTTTTATTTAATATTAGAATGGAGTGAGTCCATTCAAGATAGGCTAAAATTGTATCTCATAATTAAGCTTTTTGACCATAGTAAAACACTCCTGATTCTCTTTATTAGAATTAGGAGTGTTTTGCTATTCAAGCTTGGCTTGGATTTTTTTATCTCCTCCCAACCCCATCTCTGATTTTATTTCCTAATCATGCTATAATAAATCTATATGTGATAGAGGAGATTAGTATGGCGAAGATTAGGTATGGGATTGTGTCAACTGCTCAGGTCGCTCCACGTTTTATTGAGGGTGTCCGTTTGGCTGGTAATGGAGAAGTGGTGGCAGTGTCCAGCAGGTCTTTTGAGTCGGCTCAAGAGTTTGCAGAGCAACATGATATTCCTAATGCTTATGGCTCTTTGACTGGTCTTCTGGCCGATAAGGATGTTGACGTCGTCTATGTGCCTACTATCAACAAGGACCACTTTAATGTGGCTAAAAAAGCTCTTAAGGCTAACAAACATGTCTTGGTTGAAAAACCTTTCACTTTGAAATTTGATGAGGCGCGTGAGCTATTTGATATGGCTTACCGTAGGGACCTCTTCTTAATGGAGGCGCAGAAGTCGGTTTTCATTCCTTTAACTGATGTAATCAAAGAAACCCTTGAATCTGGTGAGATTGGAGATATCGTTTCGGTGTCATCCGTAACCTCTTATCCAAACATCGATCATATTTCTTGGTTCCGTGACCTGTCCGCCGGCGGTGGTGCTACTCACTTTATGGCCCCTTACGCGCTAGCTTACTTGCAGTACATCTTTGATTCATCCATTGAAAAAGCTGGTGGCATTGCGACCTTTCCTAAGAACCAAAGCGACAGCCAATCTAAGCTTATCTTACAGTTGAAGAATGGTGTCATTGCAGACATTTATCTCACGACAGACATTAAACGAAAACATAAAATGACCATCTATGGGACCAAAGGTTCGCTAGAGATTCCCAGCTTTTGGAAGTCGACGGCCGCTACGATCATTCATGAGGATGGCAGCCGCAAGCTGATTGAGGCGCCTATGGTCAGTGATTTTGCCTCTGAAGCCTTTCACGTCAGTCAGATGATCCAAGAAGGCGAGATCACAAGCCCAATCATGCGACCAGAAATGACTCTGATGGGCATCAAAATTATCGAAGACCTTTACAAAACATGGGGGAAATACTAAAAAAGCACTCTCGAGTGCTTTTTGTTGAATATTAATGTTTCCAGTTTAAAAAACTGAATAGTACATACTATTAGTGTCTTAGGACTGATTTATTGCTTCGACTACTTTCTACTTGAGAAATGATTAAAATTAATTAATAATAGTAATAAGATTTAATCTTTGAATGAAAGGAGAGAAATATGACGGAAAATCAGAATCACAACAAACAGTCAATTGTTGAAATAAATTTAGATGAAGTTTCAGATACTGAGTTACAGCAGTATTTTGATACTGGCTTGCTTGATGATGAAATCATGGCCTATGCTAAAGATAAAAATGAGACTTCATTTATTGAACAAAATAAAGATCACCTGACAGCCGTCTTTCTGATGCTGGATGGCGATTATAATCATTACAAAGTTGGTGATATGCCTAGGACATTGCCTATTCTTATGACAATGAATCAGGACCAACTTTTAGTCTTGACCAATACTAAAACTAGTAAATTATATGCTAAGTTTAAAGACAATATTGATGACAGTAAAACACCACTATATCATTTGTTCTATATTCTTACGCTAATCAGTCAACAATATTTCCAATTATTGGAAAAAGTTGCCAACAAACGGGACAAACTGATTAAGGATTTACAAAAACGAGCCAATAAGAAGAATATTGCTGATTTAGCAAAATTGCAAACAGGATCAGCTTATCTTTTAATCTCAGCCCAACAAAATGCAGATATGTTGCTTGAGTTTAAAAACTTTAGTATGTATGACTCAGCTAGTGATCAAGAAAAGGAAGTATATTCAGACGCCTACATTGAAAGTCGACAACTGAAAAACATGACATCTTTGCATTCGAAAATGTTGAATGATTTATCCTCTTCATATAATAATGTACTTAGTAATCGATTAAATGATAATATGACCAATTTAACTATTCTTTCACTTGGTCTGGCTATCATGACTTCAGTAACTAGTTTCTATGGAATGAACGTCAAGTTACCATTTGCTAAAGTGGATATTGTTTGGGTAATTATAACCATTTTATCAGCTATAGTTGCCATTGCATCCATGATTTGGATGCGCCGTTATGTTAGAAAAGATCATGATGATGATTAAGTAATGAAAGGAAGCTATGTTTAATCCCGCTTTACTATTTTCCAAACAAGTAGTTGATTATAATTTACTTGCCGATTTTGGTTTTATAAAGCAACCAGATCAATCCTATACTTACCAAACGACCATTATGGATGGAGCTTTTCAGGTTAACATTACAGTCTTTTCTAATAAGCAGATTGAAACAAATATCATAGACCTGGATATGAATGAACCCTACCACGCCATCTATGCTAATAACCGTTCTGGCTATGTGGCAGAAGTCCGACAGGCCTATACAGAAGTGCTTGAGGATTTTACTGGGCGCTGCTGTCAGGAGATGCCATTCTTATCTACTCAAATGAACAGAATGGCTACAAAAATCGCTGACAGCTTCGGCGATTCTTGGGACAAACCCTTCGAAAAAGCCAATGAGTACACTTCTTACCGGGTGGCTGGCAAGTGGTACGCCTTGGTTTATCCGGCTAAGGGAGAAAAGTTAGAGGGGATTGCCGACGACAAGAAGGACAAGGATTTTGAGGTGGTCAATCTCAAGGTCAAGCCTTCGGATATGGCGGAATTGCTGGCGCTTGAAGGCGTCTACCCCGCCTACCACATGTCCAAAAAATCCTGGGTTTCGGTCCTTTTAGATGACCAGATCTCAGACCAAGTCTTATGGAGATTGCTGAGTGAGAGTCGACGTTTGGTTGCTCCCTCAGCATTAGCGAATCCTGAAGGTGGCCCAGATTACTGGGTGATTCCAGCAAATCTCAAGTACTATGATATAGATCGCGAATTTGCAGCCAATCCAGTGATTCTCTGGACGCAAAAAGCCAGCATCAAAGCTGGTGATTACCTCTTTATCTATATTACGGCGCCGACCAAAGCCATTCGTTATGCCTGTCAGGTTTTGGAAGCCAATATCCCTAATAATGGCTACCGCAAGAAAACGGGGATCAATCAGTTGATGCGGCTACGGATGCTTGAATATTATCCAGACAATCAGATTACTTTTGATGTGATGAAAGCTCATGGGGTGACTGCCGTTCGTGGTCCGCGGAGGGTTCACCCTGATTTGCTTACTTACTTAAAATCACACCAGTTATTAAAAGAAAAATATTAAAAAGGAGACTAATTATGTCACAATTTATTGCAGATCAAAGCTTCTGGGAAATTTTTCCTGATGCCAAATTAGGTGTCTTGCTTTTGAAAAATTATGATGGTTTAGGCGAATCAAATTCTGAAATTAAAGCACTTTTGGAAGAAAGTCACAAATTAGCGAAAGTCTATATTGATGAAGAGAATTTCAGTGACAGTGAAGTCGTTCAAACTTATCGTAAGGCTTATCAAAAATTTAAAACGAAAAAAGGTGTCCGTTCAAGCATTGAAGCCCTTTTGAAGCGTGTTTCTAATGGGCAAATGATTCCTTCAATTGATCCATTAGTAGACATCTATAATGCTGCAAGCTTGCGTTTTGGTTTACCGGTTGGAGCAGAAGATATTGATCGTTTTGTTGGTGATTTGCGTTTGACAATCACTGATGGTGGTGATGAATTCTATCTGATTGGTGATGAGAAGAACAATCCAACGCTTCCTAATGAGCTTTGCTACAAGGATGAAGCGGGCGCGGTTTGTCGTTGTCTTAATTGGCGTGATGGCGAGCGGACGATGATTCAACCACACACAACCAATGCTTTTGTGGTTATTGAAGCCATTAACCCAGCTGATGCAGACCGCATGCAAGAAGCTCTGTCATTCATCGAAGGCCAAGCCAAACTTAATTTAGGTGCCGAGACAGAAATGTATATTTTAGACAAGTCACTCTCAAGTATTCAATTATAAGAAAAAGGACAAGTGAGAGCTTGTCCTTTACTTATTACTAAAAAAGAATGGTGGGGTGTAATGACTTAATGTTTCATAACAACTTTGGGCTGCTTCGTGGTCTTCGCAGACAATTAGGCAGGTATCGTCTCCGCAGACGGTGGCTACGATTTCTGGAATTTGCATGGCATCTAGGATAGACCCAAATGATTGGGCAAGTCCTGGTAAGGTTTTTAGGACAATTTGATTTTGAACCACGCGAAGCATCACAAGGGCATCCTCCATGTAAAAGCGCAAGCGATGTTCCCAACGGCTTTGAGAAATAGATAAAGCTTCATAATGGGTTTCTGTTCCGTTAGATACTTTTACCAAGTTAAGTTCTTTCATATCACGAGATAGGGTTGCTTGTGTGATATGGATTCCATTTTTTTTAAGGCGATCTTGTAGTTCTTGTTGGGTATGAATAGTTGTTTCTGAGATTAAAGAACGAATCAGTTGGTGCCTAGTCTCTTTTTTATTCATTTTCATTTTCCTTTAATTTAATGCAAATATTAACCAGAGTATATCAAAAAGATTGTTTACTGTAAAGTTTTTTCTGAACCGCTTTCACAAACGTTCGCATTATGATAGAATAGAAGTACTCGAGAAAAATAGGAGGTCGAATTTGATTAAAAGAGAAGATTATCAATACCTTAGAAAATTAGATGATTTTAAGTTTTTTTCAATTGAAGAATTTGATAAGATTGTCGGACAAATGGAACATCGTAAAGCTCCTAAAGGACATATTTTATTTTTTGAAGGCGATCGACGGGACAAACTTTTTCTAGTAACAGATGGTTACTTTAAAATTGAACAAACAGACTCATCTGGTGAATTTGTATATACGGATTTTATTAGACATGGTACTGTATTTCCATATGGTGGCTTATTTAATGATTCCAATTATCATTTTTCTGTCGTAGCGATGACCGAAGTTTCTTACTATTATATTCCTACAGACCTATATGAAAAATTCTCATTAACCAATCAAACACAAATGATACATCTTTATAGTAAAATATCTCGTTTACTAGAATTACATGAGTTAAGAGTAAGAAATTTAATTACATCAAGTGCCACTTCACGAGTTGTGCAATCACTAGGTATTTTACTAATTGAAATGGCTAAAGATGATGGTAGTATCCCCTTCCAATTAACAAGTAGTGATATTGCTAGTATGAGTGGGACCACTAGAGAAACTGTAAGTCACGTACTTAGGCAACTGAAGAAAGATCAGCTAATTGAGTCAAAAGGGAAGTACTTAACTTTCCTTGATAAAGACTATTTTATGAATTATACAAGTTAAAATCGAAAAACTATATTTTTTTCGATTTTTTAAACTTTTTTACATTTATTTTAAATTTATAAACATAAATTTTTACGAAAAAATGCAAGAAACTTACAAGTAAACGTATACAAATTTATAAATATAGATTTCGAGACAGCAAAGTGTAAACGATTACACAAAAATTAGTGAAGGAATTCCCATTTTTTTCAACTATAAAAGGTAAACTATAAATGTAAGCAAGGTTTAGAAAACCTTGAAACGTGAATTCACAACTTATCACATTTAGAAAGAGGTATTACTTATGACTGCTAAATCACCGATTCATGTTTATTCTGAAATTGGGAAACTTAAAAAAGTTTTACTACACAGACCTGGTAAAGAAATCGAAAACTTGATGCCAGACTATTTAGAAAGACTTTTGTTTGATGATATTCCTTATTTGGAGGATGCTCAGAAAGAACATGATGCGTTTGCAGAAGCGTTAAGAAATGAAGGCGTAGAAGTACTTTACTTAGAAAAATTGGCTGCTGAATCTTTAATTAATGATGAAGTTCGTGAACAATTCATTGACGAATACATTTCAGAAGCTAATATCAGAGGTCGTGCTACTAAAATTGCGATTCGTGAATTCTTGATGGCTATCAAAGATAACCAAGAATTGATTGACAAAACAATGGCAGGAGTTCAAAAATCTGAACTTCCAGAAATTGCTGCTGAAGAAAAAGGATTGACTGACCTTGTTGAATCTAACTACCCATTCGCAATTGATCCAATGCCTAACCTTTATTTCACTCGCGATCCATTTGCAACAATTGGTGAAGGTGTATCACTTAACCACATGTTCTCTGAAACACGTAACCGCGAAACATTATACGGAAAATATATTTTCACATATCACCCAGTTTACGGTGGTGAAAAAGTTCCTATGGTTTATGACCGTAGCGAAAACACTCGTATAGAAGGTGGAGATGAACTTGTTCTATCAAAAGATGTTCTTGCTGTAGGTATTTCACAACGTACAGATGCTGCATCAATTGAAAAATTATTGGTAAACATCTTCAAACAAAACATTGGCTTCAAGAAAGTATTGGCATTTGAATTTGCTAACAACCGTAAATTCATGCACTTAGATACAGTGTTCACAATGGTTGACTATGATAAATTCACTATTCACCCAGAAATTGAAGGCGACCTACGTGTTTACTCTGTAACATATGAAAACGATGACCTTAAGATTCACGAAGAAAAAGGTGATCTAGCAGAATTACTTGCAGCTAACCTAGGTGTTGAAAAAGTTGAATTGATTCGTTGTGGTGGTGATAACTTAGTTGCTGCTGGACGTGAACAATGGAACGATGGTTCAAACACATTGACTATCGCACCAGGTGTTGTAGTAGTATATAACCGTAACACAATCACAAACGCCATCTTAGAATCTAAAGGTTTACGTTTGATTAAAATCAACGGAAGTGAATTAGTTCGCGGTCGTGGTGGACCTCGTTGTATGTCAATGCCATTTGAACGTGAAGATCTCTAATTATTATTAACGTTATGAATACATTAAAAGTAGGTAGCCAACCTTATCAAAGAGCAGCAAGTTTATTTATCCGCTATTCCGTCTTTGTATTAGAAAAAGATATTAAGATGGAAGACGAATTTGACAACAATGACGAAAATGGGACCATATACTCAGTTCTATATGAAGATGATCTACCAGTTTCTACGGGGCGCTTCCTAGCCGAAACAGATTCTGAGGCTCGTTTAACTAGAATTGCTACACTTCCTAACTACCGAGGAAAAGGATATGGTGCCCAAGTGATTCACTCCTTAGAAAAATATGCAGTAGAGAAGGGCTTTGAAAGATTGGTTATTCATAGCGAATTAACTGCTAAATCATTCTATGAAAGCATCGGCTACCAAGCTTTTGGTGATATTTATATCGAAGATGGTGAAAAGTGTCAATCACTTCAAAAACAAATAAGATAAACGGAGAAGAATATGGACATATTTATATCCTTATCTGCACTAATGGGTGGCTTTATAGCTGTCTATTTATACAAAAACAGTAAAAAGAAATAATACGAATTCAAAGGAGAAAGAAGATGACTCAAGTATTCCAAGGACGCAATTTCCTAGCAGAAAAAGATTTTACACGCGAAGAATTTGAATATTTAATCGATTTCGCAGCACACTTAAAAGATCTTAAAAAACGTGGGGTTCCACATCACTATTTAGAAGGCAAAAACATTGCCCTATTATTTGAAAAAACATCAACACGTACTCGTGCCGCATTTACAACTGCTGCCATCGATTTAGGTGCACACCCTGAATACCTTGGAGCAAATGATATTCAACTTGGTAAAAAAGAATCAACTGAAGATACAGCTAAAGTTCTTGGACGCATGTTTGACGGTATTGAATTCCGTGGATTCAGCCAAAGAATGGTTGAAGAATTAGGTGAATTCTCAGGTGTTCCAGTATGGAATGGTTTAACTGATGAATGGCATCCAACACAAATGCTTGCTGACTACTTGACTGTAAAAGAAAACTTTGGAAAATTAGAAGGCATTACTCTTGTTTACTGTGGTGATGGACGTAACAACGTTGCTAACTCACTATTAGTTGCAGGTACACTTATGGGTGTAAATGTACATATCTTCTCACCAAAAGAATTGTTCCCAGAAGAAGAAATTGTAAAACTTGCTGAAGGTTTTGCTAAAGAATCTGGTGCTCGCATCCTTGTTACTGATGATGCTGATGAAGCAGTTAAAGGTGCAGATGTACTTTACACTGACGTTTGGGTATCAATGGGTGAAGAAGATAAATTCAAAGAACGTGTTGAAATGCTTCAACCATTCCAAGTTAACATGGATTTAATTAAAAAAGCAGACAACGAAAACCTTATTTTCCTTCACTGCTTACCAGCATTCCATGATACAACAACTGTTTATGGTAAAGATGTTGCTGATAAATACGGTGTAGAAGAAATGGAAGTTACTGATGAAGTATTCCGTAGTAAATATGCTCGTCATTTTGACCAAGCTGAAAACCGTATGCACACAATCAAAGCTGTTATGGCAGCAACTCTAGGAAATCTATTCATTCCTAAAGTGTAATCATCAATAACACATTAACTATTTCTTGGTCGTTCTGGATCTGGCAACACTTACCAGAACCAGAACGACCTTTTATTTTTTAAAATTAGAGGTAAATAAAATGGAAGAACAAAAAAAACGGGGCTTTAGCATTCCTTCTTCTTACACAGTTCTTTTTATCATCATTGCTATTATGGCAGTTTTGACTTGGGTTATCCCGGCCGGAGCCTATGATACAACTAAAGATGGTGCCGTTATTTCTGGAACTTATCATGCTGTTAAATCAAATCCTCAAGGTTTATATGATGTCTTCATGGCACCTGTTCGCGGTATGTTAGGTACAGATAAAACTGATGGCGCAATCCAAGTTTCATTCTTTATCCTAATGGTTGGTGGATTCTTAGGTGTTATTAATAAAACAGGTGCTCTTGACCAAGGTATTGCATCTGTTGTTAAGAAAAATAAAGGCAGAGAAAAGATGCTCATTGCCATTTTGATTCCTATCTTTGCATTAGGTGGAACAACTTATGGTATGGGTGAAGAGACAATGGCTTTCTATCCATTACTAATTCCTGTAATGATTGCCGTTGGTTTTGATACACTTGTCGCCGTTTCAATCATCCTTATTGGTTCCCAGATTGGATGTTTGGCTTCAACAATCAATCCATTCGCAACAGGGGTAGCAGCTGACGCAGCCGGTGTCTCTATTGCAGATGGTATGATTTGGCGTATTATTCAATGGGTTGTCTTAGTGGCTATTTCAGTTTGGTACGTTCACAGTTATGCTGACAAAATTGAAAAAGATCCAAGCCAATCACTTATTGCTGATAAAATGGCAGAACATAAAGAATTGTTTAAACTTGAAAACCAAGGCGAAGATATGACTAAACGTCAAGGTCATGTATTGTGGATTTTCATCATTACATTCTTAATCATGATTCTTAGTCTTATTCCTTGGGAAGACTTTGGTATAAAATTATTTACAAATATCAACAATGCACTTGTAGGAACTCCTGGACTTAATACATTCCTTGGTAAAGACATGTTGCAATTAGGTTACTGGTATTTCCCAGAAATTTCTATGCTCTTCATAATGATGTCTATCTTGGCAGCAATGGTTTATAGAATGAAAGAAGAAGATTTCATTTCTTCATTCATCGCAGGAGCAGCTGATTTACTTGGTGTAGCAATTATCTGTGCGGTAGCACGTGGTATCCAAGTTATCATGAACGATGGTATGATTACTTCAACGATTCTTTCTTGGGGTGAGAAAGGACTTTCAGGTCTATCTTCACAAGTATTCGTAATCTTAACTTACTTATTCTACTTACCAATGTCATTCTTAATTCCATCAACTTCAGGTCTCGCTGGAGCGACAATGGGTATCATGGCACCTCTAGGCCAATTCTCACATGTACCAGCTCACTTGGTAATTACTGCATTCCAATCAGCTTCAGGTGTACTTAACATCGTATCGCCAACTTCAGCAATCGTTATGGGTGCTTTAGCTCTTGGTAAAGTTGATATTGCAACTTGGTGGAAATTTGTAACTAAATTTATCGTTTTAGTAATGGTAGTCAGCCTTGCTGTTATGCTGATTGCGACATTCTTCATCTAATAATTGAAGACAATGGGAGGTAAAAGAATATGAAGTCCTATATTACCAAAGATCATCAAGATGCATGTGTAGAAGCAATCAAAACAATTGTATCTTATCCTTCAGTTTGTAACGAAGGGGAAAATGGTACCCCATTTGGGCAAGCAATCTCTGATGTCTTAGAAAGAACTTTACAACTCTGTGAGGAGTTAGGGTTTAAAACTTATAAAGATCCTGACGGTTATTATGGCTATGCTGAATACGGTCAAGATAAAGAAATGTTAGCTATACTTTGTCACTTGGACGTTGTTCCTGAAGGAGATCGTAGTCTTTGGAAGACAGATCCATTTGAATGTGTCGAAGTAGATGGTCATCTCTATGGACGAGGTACACAAGATGATAAAGGTCCATCAATGTTAGCCTTGTTTGCAGTTAAATCTCTTATGGATGCAGGTGTAACCTTCAATAAACGCATTAGATTCATTTTTGGAACTGATGAAGAAACATTATGGCGCTGTTTGAACCGTTATAATGAAAAAGAAGAACAAGCCACTTTTGGCTTTGCTCCTGATTCAAGCTTCCCTCTTATTTATGCTGAAAAAGGTTTATTGCAAGCAAAACTAGTTGGTGATGGTTCTGATACTCTTGAAATTGAAGCTGGAAAAGCCTACAATGTCGTGCCAGCCCGAGCTTCATATCGTGGTGAATATCTTGGTCAAGTTAAAGAAGAGTTAAACCGTCTTGATTTTGAATATGTTGAAAAAGATGGGAAAGTTACCGTTTATGGTCTTGCCCAACATTCTAAAGATGCTCAATTTGGTATCAATGCACTTGTTCGTCTTGCAAAATCACTTGACGCACATGTTGATGAACCTGTAATTGATTTCTTAGCAAATGTTGTTGATGAAGATGGTAGAGGATTTAATATCTTTGGAGATGTCCAAGACGAGCCATCAGGGAACTTAAGCTTTAATGCTGCTGGATTAACCTTGAATAAAGATCAAACAGAAGTTCGTCTCGATATTCGTATCCCAGTTTTAGCTGATAAAGATCAACTTGTTCAACAATTAACAGCAAAAGCAAAAGAATATGGCCTAACTTATGAAGAATTTGATTATTTAGCACCATTATATGTTCCAATAGATAGTGAACTTGTTACAACACTATTAGATGTATACAGAGAAAAAACTGGTGATCAAAGTCCAGCTGTCTCATCTGGTGGAGCTACTTTTGCACGAACAATGCCAAATTGTGTGGCATTTGGGGCTTTGTTCCCAGATTCTGTTCAAACAGAACATCAAGAAAATGAAAACATCGTTTTAGAAGATGCTTTCAAGGCAATGGACATCTATGCGGAAACTGTTTTCCGTCTAACGCGATAATTAATTATGAGGAGAAAAAACGTATGACTAAACAAAAGATTGTTGTAGCATTAGGTGGTAATGCCATTCTTTCAACAGATGCATCAGCTAAAGCACAACAAGAAGCATTAATTTCAACTTCAAAATCACTTGTTAAATTGATCCAAGATGGTAACGAAGTAATCGTTACACATGGTAATGGACCACAAGTTGGTAACTTATTATTACAACAAGCGGCAGCTGATACAGAAAAAAATCCTGCAATGCCTTTAGATACATGTGTTGCCATGACTGAAGGAAGCATCGGTTTCTGGTTAGTAAACGCACTTGACAATGAATTGAAAGCTCAAGGCATTGAAAAGGATGTTGCAGCAGTAGTTACTCAAGTTATTGTTGATAAAAATGATGCTGCTTTTAGCAATCCAACAAAACCAATTGGACCTTTCCTTTCTGAAGAAGAAGCTAAGAAACAAATGGAAGAAACTGGCGCTAACTTTAAAGAAGATGCTGGTCGTGGTTGGAGAAAAGTTGTACCTTCTCCAAAACCAGTTGGCATCAAAGAAGTTAATGTTATCCGTAGCTTAGTTGATTCTGGTGTTGTTGTTGTCAGTGCTGGTGGCGGAGGTGTTCCAGTTGTGGAAGATCCTGAAACTAAATACATTACTGGTGTTGAAGCAGTTATTGACAAAGATTTCGCTAGTCAAACACTTTCAGAATTAGTTGATGCAGATATGTTCATCGTTCTTACTGGTGTTGATAATGTTTTTGTAAACTACAACAAACCAGACCAACAAAAATTGGAAACTGTAACTGTTTCACAAATGAAACAATATATCACTGAAAATCAATTTGCTCCAGGTAGCATGTTACCTAAAGTTGAAGCAGCAATTGCCTTTGTGGAAAACAAACCTTCTTCAAAAGCAATCATCACTTCACTTGAAAATATTGACAAGGTCCTTTCTGAGGGGGCTGGTACTCAAATCGTGTGTGATTAATTATATACTCTTAAAAGCCTTAGTTCCCCTAGGGCTTTTATTTTTTCCAAGAAATCCTTAATTATTTTAAAAATATAGAAAATTTAGTCTTTAAATATACTGAAATTCAGTGTATAATAAATCTCATATCTCATAATATGTGAGAAAAAAATATTTAAGGAGGAGCTATGAAAAAAAGTTTTATTCATCAACAAGAGGAGATTTCTTTTGTAAAAAATACATTCACACAGTATTTAATTGCAAAACTTGACGTTGTCGAAGTGCAAGGTCCGATTTTAAGTCGGGTCGGGGATGGTATGCAAGATAATTTATCTGGTATTGAAAATCCTGTTTCTGTTAATGTATTGAAAATCCCTGAAGCAAAATTTGAAGTTGTCCATTCATTAGCAAAATGGAAACGTCATACTTTAGCACGCTTTGGATTCAATGAAGGAGAAGGCCTCGTTGTGAATATGAAAGCCCTCCGTCCTGATGAAGATTCATTAGATCAAACGCACTCAGTTTACGTTGATCAATGGGACTGGGAAAAAGTTATTCCAGATGGGAAACGTAACTTAGCTTATTTGAAAGAAACAGTTGAAACAATCTATAAAGTTATTCGTTTGACAGAATTAGCTGTTGAAGCGCGTTATGATATTGAGGCAGTGTTACCTAAGAAAATTACCTTTGTTCATACTGAAGATTTAGTAACCATGTATCCTGATTTGACAGCTAAAGAACGCGAGAATGCCATTACTAAAGAACATGGTGCTGTTTTCTTAATTGGTATCGGTGGTGTCCTATCAGATGGAAAACCTCATGATGGAAGAGCACCAGACTATGATGACTGGACAAGTGCTAGCGAAGGTGACTATAAAGGTCTGAATGGGGACATTCTTGTTTGGAATGATCAATTAGAATCAGCTTTCGAATTATCATCAATGGGAATTCGTGTTGACGAAGACGCCTTAAAACGTCAAGTTGCTATTACAGGTGATTATGACCGCCTAAACTTTGATTGGCATAAATCACTCCTAAACGGCTTGTTTCCGCTCACAATTGGTGGAGGAATCGGACAATCCCGGATGGCTATGTTCTTGCTTCGTAAGAAACATATTGGTGAAGTCCAAACATCTGTTTGGCCACTTGAAGTTCGAGAGAACTTTGAAAACATATTATAAGAAGAACCTACTATTTTGGTAGGTTTTTTAATTTTTAAAGGATAAAAATTCTTTGTTTGGTCTATAATTTTGTTATAATAGGGACTATGAGAATTGTATCAGGTGAATTTGGAGGCCGTCCCCTAAAGACCCTCCCAGGAAAAACGACTCGACCTACATCAGACAAGGTTCGAGGAGCCATGTTTAATATGATTGGTCCCTACTTTGAAGGCGGCCGTGTTCTAGACCTCTTTGCTGGTTCTGGAGGGCTCTCGATTGAAGCTGTCTCTCGGGGAATGGCTAGTGCTACCTTAGTTGAACGTGATAGGGGCGCGCAAGCGATCATCAAAGAAAACATCAAAATGACCAAGTCGGAAGAACAATTTACCCTCCTAAAAATGGATGCAAAAAAAGCAATAATGAAATTGGATCAGGCTTTCGATTTGGTTTTTCTTGACCCACCATATGCCATGGAAGAGATTGTCGAGACCATTGAAGCACTTGACCAAAAAGGACTTCTTTCTGATGATGTGATGGTCGTTTGTGAAACGGATAAAATGGTAAGTTTACCAGAGGAAGTAGCTTCCTTAGGTATCTGGAAAGAAAAAGTATATGGAATTAGTAAGGTAACAGTCTATGTCAAATAAAATTGGACTCTATTCTGGATCCTTTGATCCAGTCACAAATGGGCATATGGATATCATTGATCGGGCTAGTCAGCTTTTTGACAAGCTTTACGTTGGTATCTTCTACAATACAAATAAAGCGGGTTTCTTAGATTTAGAAGGTCGAATTATGGTCTTAGAGGAAGCTTTAGCAAGCTATGATAATGTTTCTGTCGTTTGGACAGATAATCGCTTAGCTGTTGATTTAGCTAAGGAATTAGAGGTGACTCATATGGTCAGAGGGCTTCGTAATCCAACTGATTTTGAGTATGAATCAAATTTGGAGTATTTTAACCATCGTCTAGACCCAAGCATTGATACGGTTTACTTAATTGCTAGAAACAATATGCAACCAATTAGTTCAAGCCGTGTTAAAGAATTGATTCACTTTAATTCATCAATTGAAGGTTTAGTACCCCAATCAGTAATTTCCTATTTGGAGCAAATGAATGAAGAAAAATAATAAATTAAAAATTTGGTTATTGGGCATTATTGCTGTCATTGCAATTGGCTTTTCACTATTTTATCCTCTACCTTATTATATTGAAATGCCTGGTGGTGCCTATGATATCCGTAGTGTCCTTAAGGTAAATGAACAAAAAGACAAGGAAAAAGGGTCTTATAATTTTGTTGCTGTAAGTATTAGTCATGCGACATTTGCACAAATTCTCTATGCTTGGGCAACACCATTTACAGAGATTTCATCAGCAGAAGCAACTACTGGTGGCTATAGTGATGCAGACTACATGAGAATTAATCAATTCTATATGGAAACTTCACAAAATGGTGCTGTTTATCAAGCTCTCAAAAAAGCTGGTAAACCTGTTTCCCTTGACTACTTAGGTGTTTATGTTCTTGATGTCAGTAAGAATTCTTCTCTTAAAGGGGTTTTGAATATTGCTGATACAGTTACAAGTGTTAATCAAAAACACTTTAAGAGTTCAGCTGATTTGATTAAGTTTGTGTCTGCCATGAAGTTGGGGGATAAAGTCAGTGTTCAATATACCAGTAATGGTAAAGATAAATCAGCCAATGGTAAAATTATTAAGTTGAAAAATGGTAAAAATGGGATTGGAATCAGCTTAACTGACCATACCAAAGTACACACTAAAGAAAAAATTGATTTTACAACTGAAGGCGTTGGTGGTCCAAGTGCTGGTTTGATGTTCACCCTTGATATTCTTGACCAAATCAATAAAGAAGATTTACGTAAGGGGCGTAATATTGCTGGTACTGGTACAATTGACCAAGAAGGTAAAGTTGGTGATATTGGTGGTGCAGGCTTAAAAGTAGTTGCGGCTGCTAAAGAAGGGGCAGAGATTTTCTTCGTTCCTAATAATCCAGTTGATCCGCGTGTCAAAAAAGTTGATCCAAAAGCAATAACTAATTATAAAGAAGCCTTAGAAGCTGCTAAGCAATTAAAAACAAAAATGAAGATTGTTCCAGTCAAGACAGTCGATGACGCAATCAGTTATCTGAAAAAGTAAACCAATCCCAAGAGATTGGTTTTTTTGTGGGAAAAGATATAAGACAAATTCTGGATTTTTACTGATAACAGTAAAGAAGAGAAGCTGTATGTGTTAGGGCTATATGAATTTTGATTCTTCTGATAAGAATCAGGTTCTAGTCATTCAAAAATTTTTATTAAATCTATACAAATTTAAATTGACAAGATAAAAGAAAACGGTTACAATAGAATATGTGAGAACGGTTCCACACATCTTAGGAGGATTTATGTCTACGATAAAAGAGGTTGCTGCAGAAGCTGGTGTTTCAAAATCTACTGTTTCTAGATATATCTCACAAAATGGATATGTTTCGGAGCAAGCAAGAGACCGGATTAAGGACGCTATTGAAAAACTCAATTATAGTCCTAATATGATTGCCCAATCCTTAAAGACAAAGAAAAATCAGCTAGTTGGCTTACTTTTACCAGATATTTCTAACCCTTTCTTCCCTAGGGTTGCTAGAGGTGCTGAGATATTTTTAAAAGAACATGACTATCGGATTTTATTTGGCAATATTGGTGGGAGTGCCAAGCTCGAAGAAGATTATATTAATACCTTATTGCAAAGCAACGCAGCTGGTATTATTACAACACATGATTTTACAAAAAAATACCCAAACTTGGCTATTCCAGTGGTAGTAGTTGACCGGGTTGAAGAAGATACAGAGTATGCTGTTTTTGCTGATAATGAAGCTGGTGGTAAGTTAGCCGCACAGGCTGTAACCAACGCTGGAGCGCATAATGTTCTCCTCGTTAAAGGTCCAATGGGACATTCCAATATCACTAATCAACGTTATTTCGCCAGTTTAGATTATCTATCTCGCAAAGAAGTGACAACTCATATCAGTGATAGTCAAACCTTTGATTTTGATGACATTATTGAAGAAGCTAGAATGGCTCTTGATACATATCCAAATGTTGATTCAATCATCGCCCCATCTGATATTCATGCTATTGCTTACATCCATGAATTGTTTTCAAGAGGGAAAAAAATCCCTGAGGATGTTCAAGTTGTTGGCTATGATGATATTTTAATGAGTAAGTTGATTTACCCATCCTTATCAACTATTCATCAACCATCTTATCGAATGGGACGCAATGCCGCAGAACTGATTTATAAGATTTCAAATCAGATGCCAATTAAAGAAAAACGCATTAAATTACCTGTCCACTTTGTTGAACGAGAAACTTTAAGGAGATAATATGACTCGTATAGTAATTATTGGTAGTATTTCAATGGACTTAGTTATGGAAACAAGTCGCATTGCAGAAGAAGGAGAAACTGTTTTTGGCGATCGTTTTTCAATGGTACCTGGTGGTAAAGGAGCTAACCAAGCTGTTGCTGTCGGACGATTGAGTGACAGCCGAGATCAGATAGCCATGATTGGTTGTCTCGGTCAGGATTCATTTGCTCCGATTCTCAAACAAAACCTGCAAGATAATCATTTATCTGTAGAGTGTGTGGGAACGGTACCATCATCATGTGGAATTGCCCAAATTACTCTTTACCACCAGGACAATCGGATTATCTATTGTCCTGGTGCAAATGGTCTCGTTGATCCTAATCAATGGCAAGCAGAGTGGGATTTACTGACAGAGTCTGATTTAGTTATTTTACAAAACGAAATTCCCCACAATGCCAATTTAGCAATTGCAAAATTCTGTCATGATCATGGGGTTAAAGTTCTCTATAATCCGGCTCCTTCTCGTGAAACTGACTTGGAGATGATTTCAATTGTTGATTTTATGACACCAAACCATCATGAATGTATGGAACTTTTTCCGGCTCGTTCACTTGAAGATATTTTACATGATTATCCGAATAAGTTGATTGTGACACTCGGAAAAGAAGGCGCTATGTACTTTGACGGAGAAGAAGTGCAACACATTTCAGCTATTATAGCGGATGCAGTGGATACGACAGGTGCTGGTGATACCTTTAACGGAGCCTTTGGCTTTGCTCTTGCTAAAGGGTTAGAAATTAAAGAAGCCATTCGTTTTGCTACCTTAGCTTCCCATATATCTGTTCAAAAATTTGGTGCGCAAGGTGGAATGCCAACTCTTGAAGAAATGAAAGGTCATGAAAAATATGAAGAAAACTGGAATTTTAAATAGTGATTTAGCTAAATTAGCTGATGATTTGGGACATACTGATCGCGTCTGCATTGGTGACTTAGGCTTACCAGTTCCAAATGGCGTCAAGAAAATTGATTTATCTTTAACACAGGGGACACCAAGTTTCCAAGATGTGGTTGATGTTTATCTTGAAAATATATTGGTTGAAAAAGTTCTCCTTGCTGAAGAAATTAAAGAGCAAAATCCAAAACAATTGAAAGAATTATTGAATAAGCTCGATCAAGATGTGACTGTCGAGTATGTCAGTCATGAAGAATTGAAAGAGCTGAATAAAGAGGTCAAAGCAGTTGTTAGAACTGGTGAAAACACACCATACTCAAATATCATCCTACAATCAGGAGTAACAATATAGAAGAGGTTCTCATGAGAATTGAAATGAAAGACATATCCAAAACATTTGGTGCTAATAAGGTACTTGAAAAAATCGATTTAGTTTTGGAGTCTGGTCAAGTTCATGCCTTGATGGGTGAAAATGGTGCTGGGAAATCAACCTTAATGAATATCTTAACAGGTCTATTTCCGGCTACTACAGGAACAATCCTAATTGATGATCAAGAAATGACCTTTAGCAACCCACAGGAAGCTGAAGAATTTGGGATTTCTTTTATCCATCAAGAGATGAATACTTGGTCAGAAATGACAGTGTTAGAAAATTTATTTTTAGGTCGCGAGATTAAAGGTAGTTTTGGTCTATTGAATCAAAAAGCAATGAAAGCAAAAGCCTTAGAAGCCTTTAAAAAACTTGGTGTTTCGATTCCATTAAATCGACCAATTGGAGAATTATCTGTTGGGCAACAGCAAATGATTGAAATTGCCAAGTGTCTTCTTAATAAATTATCTTTATTGATAATGGACGAGCCGACTGCGGCTTTAACTGACCGTGAAACTGAAAATCTGTTTCGAGTTATTAATGATTTGAAAAACCAAGGTGTGGGAATTGTTTACATCTCACACAGGATGGAAGAAATTTTTAAAATTACAGATTTAGTAACCGTTATGCGTGATGGTATCGTTGTTGATACTACTAAAACTGCTGAAACAACATCTAATGAACTCGTTAAAAAAATGGTAGGTCGCGAATTGGGTGACTATTATCCTGACCGTCAGACAGAGATTGGTGATGTCGTTTTTGAAGTCTCAAACTTCACAGGTGAGATGTTTAAAGATGTCTCATTTAGTGTCAGAAAAGGCGAAATTCTTGGTTTTTCTGGGTTAATGGGTGCAGGTCGGACCGAAGTTATGCGAGCTATTTTTGGACTGGATAAAAAAGTTTCTGGGACAGTTAAAGTAAACGGTCAAGAAATTACCATTTCTAACCCAGCACAAGCCATTCAAAAAGGCATTGGTTTCCTAACTGAAAATCGTAAGGATGAAGGCCTAATCCTTGATTTCTCAATTAAAGATAACATGACACTACCAAGTACCAAAGACTTCAGTCAAAAAGGATTCTTTGATGAAAAGACTAGTACTATTTTTGTTCAGCAACTGATTGATCGCTTACGCATCAAAACAGGTCAGCCAAAGACCCTAGTTGGTAATCTGTCAGGAGGAAATCAGCAAAAAGTTGTACTGGCTAAATGGATTGGAATAGCACCTAAAGTTTTAATCCTTGATGAACCCACTCGTGGTGTCGATGTTGGTGCTAAACGAGAAATTTACCAATTGATGAATGAACTAACCGACAGAGGAGTACCAATTATAATGGTTTCCTCAGACTTACCTGAAATTCTTGGAGTTAGTGACCGCATTATCGTCATGCATGAAGGTAAAATTACAGGACAACTATCACGGGCAGAAGCTAATCAAGAAAGTGTTATGCAACTAGCTACAGGAGGACAATAAGTTGAAACAAGTCATGAAATATATGTCAGAGTTAACAACTCTGGTTGCTTTAATTGGATTAATGATTATCATTACATTACTTAATCCAAACTTTTTAACTACTAATAACTTAATGAATTTACTTCTGCAAGTTACAGCAAATGGGTTTATTGCTTTTGGGATGACATTTGTTATCTTGACAGGTGGCATTGATTTATCTGTTGGTTCCATTCTTGCCTTATCTAGCGCCTTAACAGCTGGATTAATTGGTAAGGGCGTACCAGTCGGCGTGGCGATTATTTTAGCCTTAGGTTTAGGTGGTATCTTTGGGATGTTAAATGGACTCTTAATTGCTTATGGAAAATTAGCACCATTTATCGTAACTCTTGCTACCATGACTATTTTCCGAGGAGCAACACTTGTTTATTCAAATGGGAACCCAATAACAAAAGGGTTATCAGATAGTTTCTTTTTCCAATTCTTAGGTCAAGGCTATCTCTTAGGTGTACCATTCCCAGTTATCCTCATGTTTATTATTTTTCTTATTTTGTATGTTCTATTACATAAAACTGCTTTTGGGAAATCTGTATATGCGCTAGGAGGTAATGAAAAAGCAGCATATATCTCAGGTGTTAAGTTGAATAAAGTTAAAATCATTATCTATACTATTTCTGGTATGATGGCAGCTATGTCTGGCTTAATTATTACATCACGTTTAAGTTCTGCACAGCCAACTGCTGGAGCTAGCTATGAAATGGATGCTATTGCGGCAGTTGTCCTTGGTGGAACTTCACTTTCAGGAGGTAAAGGTCGCATCCTTGGAACACTGATTGGTGCCTTAATCATCGGCGTTCTAAATAATGGTTTAAATATCATTGGGGTATCAGCTTTCTGGCAACAAGTAGTAAAAGGGGTAGTTATTTTAATTGCAGTTCTCCTTGATCGTTTTAAAGTAGCTAATAATGTCTCATAGACATTTTAGAACACGATTATTTCTATAACACGACTATTATTCTGGAGGAATAAAAAAATGAAATTTGGAAAAAAACTTGGTTTCTTTGCTTTATTAATGTCATTAGTATTAGTTTTAGGCGCATGTGGAAAAACAGGCTTAGGTAACTCATCAGGTTCTTCTTCAAAAGAAGTAACTAAAAAAGCTGCCAAAGATCTTAAATTAGGTGTTTCAATTTCAACAACAAACAACCCATATTTTGTATCAATGAAAGATGGTCTTGATTCATATGCAAAAGACAAAAAAGTTAGCTTAAAAGTTGCTGATGCACAAGATGATGCAGCGCGCCAAGCTGACGATATTCAAAACTTTATTAGCCAAAATGTTGATGCTATCTTAATCAACCCAGTTGACTCAAAAGCTGTTGTTACTTCAATCAAAGCAGCTAACTCAGCAAATATTCCAGTAATCTTAATTGACCGTGGTAGTGAAGGTGGCGACGTTTTAACAACTGTTGCTTCTGATAACGTTGCTGCAGGTAAAATGGCTGCTGAATTTGCCGTTAAAGAACTTGGTGAAAAAGCTAAAACTTTTGAATTATCAGGGGTACCTGGAGCTTCTGCAACTGTAGACCGTGGTAAAGGTTTTAATGATATTGCTAAAACAAAACTTGATATTCTTTCAAGCCAATCAGCAAACTTTGACCGTGCTAAAGCGTTAAACACAGCTCAAAATATGATCCAAGGTAACAAAGATGTACAAGTTATCTTTGCTCAAAATGATGAAATGGCACTAGGTGCTGCACAAGCTGCTAAATCTGCTGGACTTAAAGATGTGATGATTATTGGTATTGATGGACAACCAGATGCACACGATGCCATAAAAAAAGGTGATATCACAGCTACAATTGCACAACAACCAGCTAAAATGGGTGAAATTGCAATCCAAGCAGCAATTGACCACTATCAAGATAAAAAAGTTGAAAAATCAACAGTTTCTCCAATTTACTTAGTTAAAAAAGATAACGTTGATAAATACAACTGGTAATTCAGTTCTCTAAAATAGCCTTAAAATATGACGAAGACGAAATTTTGTCTTCGTTTTTTATTGCTTATTTATCATTTTTGTTATCAGATTTAATAGCACTATCATGTTATAATAAAAAGAAAACTGACTAGTCTTAAAAGGGGAATAATGGTGGAACAGTTAAGAATTTTGCATTTAAACGATTTGCATTCACACTTTGAAGCTTATCCAAAATTGGAAAGGTTTTTTAAGTCTGCTTCCGAAACTTCCACCGAAGTCATTAAATTGGATATTGGGGACAATATTGATTCCAGTCATCCGCTAACTGATGCGACCCATGGTAAGGCAAATGTGCTACTCATGAATCGTTTAGGCATTCAATATGCGACAATTGGAAATAACGAAGGGGTTGGCTTATCAAAAGCTGATTTAAACCAAGTTTATGACCAAGCAGAATTCACAGTTATTCTCAATAATTTACAAGATGAAAATGGGCGACCTGATTGGGCAACACCTTACCAAATCCACACCACTAAGGAAGGCAGCCGCATCGCCTTTTTGGCCTACACTTTCCCTTATTATAAAACCTATACTCCAAACGGCTGGCAAGTTCATGATCCCATAGCTTGTTTGAAACGGGACTTGGCTATTGAAGAAGTTGCTAGCGCAGATATGCGGATAATTATCAGCCATCTTGGCATCCGCCTAGATGAGAAAATCACTGAAGAATGTGATAATGTTGACTTGATTATTGGTGCTCATACCCATCATGTCTTCGAAGACGGCGCCTGTCTAAATGGGACCTACTTAGCTGCCGCTGGCAAATACGGTCAGTATGTTGGTGAGATTAATTTACGTTTGGATATGCACCGTTTGCAAGAGATTGAAATTGTTGCGCATGAGACCAGTCACTATCAAAGTCACCCAGAGGATGCTGACTTCATCCAAGAATTAAATGATCAAGGCAGAGCAATTCTCCATCATCAAGAATTGATGGAGTTTGAACAAGCTCTAACTATAGAGCAATCCTTGGAGCTATTGATGGATGCTATGCTGGACTATGCCCAAGCGGACATTTGTATCATCAATTCAGGATTAATGGTTCAGCCCTTTGCTCAACAGCTAACGGAAGGTAGTTTGCATTCTAGTTTACCTCACCAAATGCGTTTGGCTGTGATGGAGGTTAGTCAAAGGGATTTATTAACTATTTGTCAGGATATTTTTACGCAAGGCGAATTATTAAAAGAACAGGAAATTAGAGGCATGGGCTTCCGTGGGAAGAAATTCGGTCAAATTGTCTGCTCTGGATTTACTTACAAATCTGGAAAAATAGTGTATAATGATAAAGTTATGGGTAAATTGGATAAGGTCAAATTAGTGGTCGTCGATCAATACTATTTTGCAGCTTATTTCCAGTCGATTAAAAAACAGTCGGTTCAATTGTTATTTCCAGATTTATTACGTCAAGTCATAGCTAACTATATAAAACAAAATTAATTGAGAAAGGAGACCAATGAAAAAAGAAATTTTACCAGAGATGTACAACTATAATAAATTCCCTGGTCCTGAGTTCATTCATTTTGACAACCATGTTAAAAGTGATGCTATTGAATTTATCATCTTAGAAAATGTCAAAGATGCTTTTAATACAACTAATTTTGGTCAACGCTTTACAGAAATCTTATTAAAATACGATTATATTGTTGGTGATTGGGGCAATGAACAACTTCGATTAAGGGGTTTTTACAAGGACGAAAACGACATTAGAAAATCAAGTCGTATCTCACGTTTAGATGACTATATCAAAGAATTTTGTAATTTTGGTTGTGCTTATTTTGTCTTAGAAAATCCAGCACCTCAAGAAATAAAATTTGAAGAAGAGAGAGCTCCGCGTCGTAAACGTTCTAATCGATCAAACAAGTCTCGCACAAATTCAAACGATACAAAAGGTACCGATTCACGAACAAATGACTCAAGAAAACCAAATGCAGTTAAAGCTGAGTCGAAAAAATCTGATAGTCGCAAATCAGATTCTAGAAAACCTAATTCTAGACGGTCAAATTCTAGAAAAACTGAGTCTAAAGTTGATGAAACCAGAAAACCAGAATCACCAAAACAAAAGTCAGCAAATAAAGCAAATAATCCAAAAAACGAAAACAGAGCAAAAGATAAACAAGTGTTTTCTCGGAAAAAACGACAAGAGAAAAATCCAGGTCGTAATCGTTTATCTGAACGTTCAAACATACCAAAAGAATCAAATGATAAAACAGGTCATTTTATAATCAGAAAGAAGGATAATTAATCCATGAAACCATCAATTTACAGCTTAACACGTGATGAACTGATTGCTTGGGCAATTGAAAATGGCCAAAAGAAATTTAGAGCAACACAAATTTGGGACTGGCTATATAAAAAACGTGTAGACAGCTTCGAAGAAATGACAAATATTTCAAAGGACTTCATTGCTCTTTTGAATGACAACTTCTGTGTCAATCCTTTGAAACAACGTATTGTTCAAGAATCGGCAGATGGTACTGTCAAATATTTATTTGAGCTGCCAGACGGTATGCTGATTGAAACAGTATTGATGCGTCAGCACTATGGTCATTCGGTTTGTGTGACAACACAAGTTGGCTGTAATATTGGGTGTACATTTTGCGCCAGCGGTTTAATCAAAAAACAACGCGACTTAAATAGTGGAGAAATTACTGCCCAAATTATGTTAGTCCAAAAATACTTTGACGAGCGTGGTAAGGACGAACGTGTTAGTCACGTCGTTGTTATGGGAATTGGTGAACCATTTGATAACTATACAAATGTTATGAAATTCCTTCGTACAATCAATGATGATAATGGTTTAGCTATTGGTGCACGTCATATTACTGTATCAACTTCTGGTTTAGCACATAAAATCAGAGAATTCGCTAATGAAGGTGTTCAAGTTAACTTAGCTGTCTCTTTACATGCACCAAACAATGACCTACGTTCACAAATAATGCGAATCAATCGTTCATTCCCACTTGAAAAGTTATTTGCTGCGATTGAATACTACATTGAAACAACAAATCGACGTGTAACTTTTGAGTACATTATGTTAAATGAAGTTAATGATGGTGTTGAACAAGCAAAAGAGTTAGCTGATTTAACAAAAAATATTCGTAAACTTTGCTATGTGAATCTCATTCCTTACAATCCAGTATCTGAACATGATCAATATAGTAGAAGTCCTAAAGAACGCGTTTCAGCATTTTATGATGTCCTTAAGAAAACTGGGGTTAACTGTGTTGTTCGTCAAGAACATGGTACTGATATTGATGCAGCTTGTGGGCAATTGCGTTCAAATACAATGAAGAAAGACAGACAAGAAGCTGTCGCGGATGCAGCTAAATAACAATGGCTCTACCCAAAAATCTCAAAAATCTGCTTCATCATCGAACGATTATCTGGCTAGCACTGACTGCTTATGCAATTGCAATTGCTGTCATGTGTTTTACACCCCAACCAAAATTATTTGATAGCATTCATACTCCTAATATCATTATGTGGGGGAGATTACGCCTCTTATTGATCCCGTTTAATACAATTGTCAGCATGACCAAAGCTGTGAGTCTCTTTGAATTATTCTGGTTCACTCTTCAAAATGTAATGAATATGCTTTTGCTCTTTCCTTTAGTCTTTTTACTTCATTTCCTGACAGATAAATGGCATGGGTATCGCAAAAGTTTTGTCCTAGGACTATTTATCAGTTTAACTATTGAAGTGACTCAATTACTACTTGATTTAGCCATCGATGCCAATCGGGTTTTTGAAATCGATGACATTTGGACAAATGCATTAGGTGCATTGATTGCCTATTTTGTCTATCGATATGTTAAAATGAAATTTGTTAGATAAAAAAGTTCTCTCTAACTAGGGAGGACTTTTTAAGCAAAATTCTATGATTAAACTATTTGAAAATTTTACTTACGAAAGGTGACCTATGTCAATTATAAAAAATTTATGGTGGTTCTTTAAACAAGAGAAGAAACCATACTTGATAGGAATCTTGACCCTGAGCTTAGTTGCTTTACTCAATCTGATTCCACCAAAAATTATGGGCCATGTCATTGACGGCATAACTAGTGGCAATTTATCAAAAAATCAATTATTATGGCAAATACTCTGGCTAGTTTTAGCAGCAGTAGCTATGTATATTTTAAGATATATTTGGCGGATTTGTATCTTCGGAACTTCTTACCGTTTAGGTCGAATCATGCGATTTAGACTATTTGATCACTTCACACAGATGTCGCCATCTTTCTACCAACATTACCGTACAGGTGACCTGATGGCCCATGCAACAAATGACATTAATTCCCTAACCCGTTTAGCAGGTGGAGGTGTTATGTCGGCTGTTGATGCTTCGATTACAGCTATCGTCACCTTAGTTACCATGTTTTTCTCAATTTCATGGCAGATGACCTTGATTGCTGTTCTTCCTTTGCCGTTAATGGCATACGCTACCAGTCGACTTGGTCGGAAGACCCACAAAGCATTTGGTGAATCACAGGCAGCCTTCTCAGATCTTAACAACAAGGTCCAAGAAAGTGTATCAGGCATTAAAGTGACAAAATCATTTGGTTACCAAACTGAAGAATTGCACTCATTCCAAGAGATAAACCAAGCAACCTTCCGCAAAAATATTAAAACAATGACTTATGATGTTATGTTTGACCCATTGGTTTTATTATTCATTGGTGGATCATATGTCTTAACACTCCTAGTTGGTGCATACATGATCAAAGCTGGACAAGTAACCATTGGTAGCCTAGTAACTTTTATTTCTTACCTGGATATGTTAGTCTGGCCTTTAATGGCAGTTGGTTTCTTATTTAATATGATTCAACGTGGTTCAGTTTCCTATGATCGTATTGACAAATTACTTGCAGAAGAATCTGATGTCCAAGAAAGTACAAATCCGATTGAGTCTATCTCAAATGGTTCCTTGGTTTACGATATCAATGATTTCCAATATGAAGACGAACCAACTTTAGATGACATTCACTTCACTTTGGAAAAAGGGCAAACACTAGGATTAGTTGGTCAGACTGGATCTGGTAAAACAAGCTTAATTAAACTCTTGCTCAGAGAATATGATGTCACAAATGGTTCAATTTCACTCAATGGTCATAATATTAAAGACTACCGTTTGAAAGATTTAAGAGGATTAATTGGTTATGTCCCTCAAGACCAGTTTCTCTTTGCAACATCAATTTTAGAAAATGTTAGTTTTGGAGACCCAAGTATTCCAAGAGACGAGATTGAAGAAGCAACTCGTTTATCTCAGGTTTATGATGATATAACAGATATGCCAAATGGCTTTGATACCTTAATTGGTGAAAAAGGTGTGTCACTTTCTGGTGGTCAAAAACAAAGGATTGCAATGAGTCGTGCCATGGTTCTTAATCCTCCAATCCTGATATTAGATGATTCCTTGTCAGCTGTCGATGCTAAGACAGAACATGCTATCATTGAAAACTTAAAAGAAACAAGACAAGATAAAACAACTATTATTACAGCTCACCGCTTAAGTGCAGTTGTTCATGCCGATATCATCTTAGTCATGAAAAATGGTCATATTATTGAACGTGGAAAACATGATGATTTAATCAAAGCAGATGGTTGGTATGCAAAAACATACGTATCACAACAAATGGAAATGGAGGCAGAAGAAAATGTACAAGAGTAATCAATGGCAAATTTTCAAACGCCTCTTAAGCTATTTGAAACCATACAAATTACTAACAGCCTTAGCTTTGGGCTTACTTTTACTAACAACAGTCATTAAGAGTTTAATCCCCTTAGTTGCTTCATACTTCATTGACCATTTTTTAATACATATCAATGATAAAGCCTTTTTCATCCTAATTGGATACTATGCCCTATATGTATTACAAAGTTTGATTCAGTATTTCGGTAATTTATACTTTGCTAAAGTATCCTATTCAATAGTCAGAGATATTCGTCACGATGCCTTTGCCAATATGGAAAAACTAGGAATGTCTTATTTTGATAAAACTCCCTCAGGCTCAATCGTCTCTCGTATCACAAATGATACAGAAGCTATCAGTGACATGTTTTCGGGAATTCTTTCAAGTTTCATTTCCGCAATTTTCATTTTTACAGTAACCCTCTACACGATGCTAATGTTGGATGCTAAGTTAACTGGAATTGTCTTAATATTCCTCCCTTTCATTTTCATCCTTGTTAATATCTATCGTAAAAAATCAGTTCAAGTAATTGCTAAAACCAGAAGTTTGCTAAGTGATATCAACTCCAAACTTGCTGAAAGTATTGAAGGGATTCGAATCATTCAGGCGTTTGGCCAAGAAGAACGTCTTAAAGCTGAATTTGAAGCAATCAATGAAGAACATGTATTTTATGCTAATAAATCAGTTGCCTTAGATAGTATCTTTTTAAGACCAGCTATGTCCCTGCTCAAGTTGCTTGCTTATGCAGTCTTAATGGCCTACTTTGGTTTCAATGGCTTAGAAGGTGGCTTAACAGCAGGTTTAATGTATGCCTTTATTCAATATATTAATCGCCTCTTTGATCCACTGATTGAAGTAACCCAAAACTTTTCGACCCTGCAGACTTCTATGGTATCGGCAGGCCGTGTATTCAAGTTAATTGATGAAAAAGGTTATGAACCAAGTCAAGAAGATAATGGCTTTGAAGTCACCGACGGAAATATCGAATTTAGAAATGTCTCCTTTTCATACGATGGCAAAAATAAGATTCTCGATGACATCTCTTTCAAAGTTAACAAAGGTGAAACAATTGCTTTTGTTGGATCAACTGGGTCTGGTAAATCATCAATTATCAATGTCTTTATGCGCTTTTATGAGTTCCAAACGGGACAGGTATTGTTAGATGGCAAAGATATTCGTCAATTCAGTCAAAAATCATTGCGTCAAGCAATTGGACTAGTCTTACAAGATCCATTTTTATATCATGGAACAATTGCTTCCAATATTAAAATGTATCAAGATTTAAGTGATGAAGAAGTTATGTCTGCAGCAGAGTTTGTTGATGCAGATCAGTTCATTCAAAAATTACCTGATGGATATGATGCTAAGGTTACCGAACGTGGATCTAGTTTCTCAACTGGTCAACGTCAACTGTTAGCATTTGCTAGAACGGTTGCAAGTCAACCTAAAATTTTGATATTAGATGAAGCTACAGCAAATATTGATTCTGCGACAGAACAAATTGTCCAACACTCATTAGAAAAAATGCGTAAAGGTAGAACAACGATTGCAATTGCCCATCGCTTATCAACAATTCAAGATGCTAATTGTATCTATGTTCTAGAAAAAGGCAAAATAATTGAAAGCGGAAGCCATGAAGACTTACTAGCTAAAAAAGGGTCTTACCACAAGATGTATCAATTACAAGCTGGCATGATGGAAACAAGTCCAGTTTTTTAATAAATAGTTCACAAGGCTGAGGGAAACCTCGGTCTTTTTAATGGTTCATGATAATAAATAGACCTATAGTTAAAAAAGGTAAAAAAGGCAATCGTTTGGTTTGACAGGAAAAGCTCATAAAAAGACCAAGAAGGCTTGCAATCTGAACAATCCAAAGGATATCTTCTAGAGTATAAACCAATGATAAAGTAGCTAGATATAAAAAATCACCAGCGCCAATACTAAGATTTATAATATTACAAAGCAAAGCTATCATTATTAGGAAAACAAATAAGCTATTGATTCGATAAAAGGGTAATAAAAGACTTGTTCCCAAGAACCAAAGAAAAAAAGGATAGCTAAAACTTTTTAAGTCAAAATAGCTGAGTAGTAGTGAAAACAATAGTAAATAAGCATAAGTAAAGAAGATGTCCATATCTATCTATTCGAAAAAGTATAGTAGAAATTTGAAATGTCTATCAAATAGCGTTACAATTTATGTATAGTCTAGGTAGAATCTTAAATTTATTATGATTCTATTGCTTTTATATTTAGAAAAAGGAGAATTTTATTATGGCAAAAAACGAAATAAAAAAATTACAAGAATCCATCGAAAAATCAGTAGCTAAATCTGATAAATCTAAATACAAAAAGACAAAAGCAGTATTAAATCAAGCAGTAGCAGATTTATCAAAGGCGGCCTCAATTATTCACCAAACTCATTGGTACATGCGTGGACCTGGTTTCTTCAATTTACATCCTAAAATGGACGAATTGATGGATAGTTTAAATGCCGATTTAGATGTAATGAGTGAGCGATTAATTACAATTGGAGGGTCACCATATTCAACTCTTAAAGAATTTGATCAAGCGTCTAACTTAGAAGAAACGAGAGGGGCTTTTGATCTAAAAATGAAAGATCATTTAAAACGATTAACTGAGGTATATAGCTACTTAGATCAACTTTACCAAGTTGGTTTAGATATCACTTCAGAAGAAGGAGATGATCCAACAAACGATATCTTTACTTCTGCAAAAGCGGAAACGGAAAAAATGATATGGATGCTAAATGCAGAATTAGGTACAAAACCAGAAGTAGAATAACTGGTCAGTACTAAATTGTAAATTATTTTTGATCATTAAAAGGTTTGATAAAATCAAACCTTTTTCTTTTTCTGAAAACCAGAAAGCGATTGCACAAATATCTTGAAATTCTCTGATATTTTTGCTAAAATCATTATGTATGAAAACATTATATGACGTGCAACAATTGTTGAAGAATTTTGGCATTTATATTTATCTTGGCAAGAGATTATATGATATAGAAATGATGAAGATTGAATTAGGAAAACTCTATGAAAATGGGTTGATTGAAAAAGAAGATTACATTAAGGCTGAGCTAGTCTTAAGACATGAACACAGAATAGAATTGGAAAAAGAAGGTAAAAATAATGGCTCAAAAATTATTGGGGATTGATTTAGGTGGCACAACTGTAAAATTTGGTATTCTTACTTTAGATGGACAAGTTCAAGAAAAATGGGCAATTGAAACGAATATTTTAGAAGATGGTAAACATATTGTTCCCGATATCGTAGCTTCTATAAAACACCGTTTAGACTTATATGGTTTAACAAAAGATGATTTTCTTGGAATTGGGATGGGCTCTCCAGGTGCCGTTGACCGTGAAAAAAATACTGTAACTGGCGCTTTCAACTTAAACTGGAAAGATACCCAAGAAGTGGGCTCAGTCATTGAAGCAGAAGTTGGCATTCCGATCGCTATAGACAATGATGCTAATGTTGCAGCATTAGGAGAACGTTGGGTAGGTGCTGGTGAAAACAATCCAGATGTTATCTTTATGACCCTTGGAACTGGTGTTGGTGGTGGAATCATTGCTGACGGAAACCTAATTCATGGTGTTGCCGGTGCCGGTGGGGAAATTGGTCACATGATTGTTGAAACTGAAAATGGTTTTGCTTGTACTTGTGGAAGCCATGGCTGTCTAGAAACAGTAGCCTCCGCAACAGGTGTTGTTAAAGTGGCTAGACTGCTTGCCGAAAGCTATGAAGGCGATTCACAAATTAAAAAAGCAATTGATAACGGCGAAGCTGTTACAAGTAAAGATATCTTTGAAGCGGCACAAAATGGGGATACATTCGCTGACTCAGTTGTTGAAAAAGTTTCTTTCTACCTAGGATTAGCTTCAGCAAATATGTCGAACATATTAAATCCAGACTCAGTTGTAATTGGCGGTGGTGTATCAGCTGCTGGTGAATTCTTACGTTCGCGGATTGAAAAATACTTCATGACCTTCACATTCCCACAAGTACGTCAATCAACAAAAATCAAAATTGCTGAACTTGGAAATGATGCCGGTATTATCGGAGCAGCAAGTCTAGCAAGAACATCTGAAACTGTATAGGAGGACTTCATGTCAACATTTACAATAATATTATGGATTATCATCGTAGCGATTGCCGTCTATTTTGCCTATAATTACTTTACTTTTAAGAGAATGGCAAAGCAAATTGGAAACGATGAATTTAAAGAAATGATGCATTATAGCCAAGTTATCGATTTACGTGATCCAGTGTCCTTTAGAAAAAAACATATCATCGGGGCACGCAATTTTCCAGGGCAACAATTTGATGGTGCAACAAAAGCTTTACGTAAAGATAAACCAATTCTGATTTATGAAACTGCTCGTTCCACACTTGTTCCAAGTGCTGTAAGAAAGCTAAGAAAAGCAGGTTTTAATAATCTGTATGTCCTCCGTGATGGTATCGATTATTGGGATGGCAAAGTAAAAGAAAGCAAGTAAAAGTTTGATTTCACATCAAACTTTTTTCTATTTTGGGGCTTTTGGTGTTTTTTCATGTAAGAATCAATTATATTGTTGAAAGCATTTACTTAAGAATCATCATATAAAGATGCGTGACTTTTTCAATTCAAAGTGCTATACTTGGTAAGTTAAAAAATAATTAAGCTACAAGAGGAAAAAATGACACAATTCAGAGAAGATATCCGTAACGTCGCTATCATTGCCCACGTTGACCACGGAAAAACTACATTAGTTGATGAACTATTAAAACAATCACACACTCTTGATGAACGTAAAGAACTTCAAGAACGTGCAATGGACTCAAACGATATCGAAAAAGAACGCGGTATTACAATCCTTGCTAAAAATACAGCTGTTGCTTACAAAGATACACGTATCAACATCATGGATACACCAGGACACGCGGACTTCGGTGGAGAAGTTGAACGTATCATGAAAATGGTTGATGGGGTTGTCCTAGTTGTCGACTCTTATGAAGGAACGATGCCTCAAACACGTTTTGTGTTGAAAAAAGCATTGGAACAAGACTTAATTCCGATTGTTGTTATTAATAAAATTGATAAACCATCTGCTCGTCCAGCAGAAGTTGTTGATGAAGTATTAGAACTTTTCATCGAACTTGGTGCTGACGACGAACAATTAGAATTCCCAGTTGTATATGCTTCTGCGATTAATGGTACATCATCATTGTCAGATGATCCTACAGATCAAGAACATACAATGGCTCCAGTATTTGATACAATTATTGAGCATATTCCTGCTCCTGTTGATAATTCTGAAGAACCATTACAATTCCAAGTATCATTACTTGACTATAACGACTTTGTTGGTCGTATTGGTATCGGACGTGTATTCCGTGGAACAATCAAAGTTGGAGATAATGTTACGCTTTCTAAATTAGATGGCACTAATAAAAACTTCCGTGTTACTAAACTTTTTGGTTTCTTTGGTCTTGATAGAAAAGAAATTCAAGAAGCTAAAGCTGGTGATTTAATTGCCGTTTCTGGTATGGAAGATATCTTCGTTGGTGAAACAATTACGCCAACAAATGCTATTGAACCATTACCAATCTTACGTATCGATGAACCAACTTTACAAATGACGTTCTTAGTAAATAATTCACCATTTGCAGGTCGCGAAGGTAAATGGATTACTTCTCGTAAAATTGAAGAACGTTTGTTAGCTGAACTTCAAACAGACGTTTCACTTCGTATTGACCCAACTGACTCTCCTGATAAATGGACAGTTTCAGGTCGTGGTGAACTCCACTTGTCAATCTTAATTGAAACAATGCGTCGTGAAGGTTATGAATTGCAAGTATCACGTCCAGAAGTTATCATTAAAAACGTTGATGGTGTTCAATGTGAACCATTTGAACGTGTTCAAATTGACACACCTGAAGAATACCAAGGTGCAATCATCCAATCACTTTCAGAACGAAAAGGTGATATGTTAGATATGCAAATGGTTGGTAACGGACAAACACGTTTAATTTTCTTGATTCCAGCTCGTGGACTTATTGGATACTCTACAGAATTCTTATCAATGACACGTGGTTATGGTATCATGAACCATACCTTTGATCAATACTTACCAGTAGTTGGTGGGGAAATTGGTGGACGCCACCGTGGTGCTCTTGTGTCTATCGACCAAGGTAAAGCAACTACTTATTCAATTATGCGTATTGAAGAACGTGGTACTATCTTTGTAAATCCAGGTACTGAAGTTTATGAAGGTATGATTGTTGGTGAAAACGCTCGAGATAATGACCTTGGTGTAAACATCACAACTGCAAAACAAATGACTAACGTTCGTTCTGCAAATAAAGACCAAACTTCTGTTATTAAAACACCACGTATTCTTACTCTTGAAGAATCTTTAGAATTCTTAGCTGATGATGAGTACATGGAAGTTACACCAGAATCAATTCGTCTACGTAAACAAATCTTGAACAAAGCTGCTCGTGATAAAGCAGGCAAAAAGAAAAAATCAGCTGAATAATATTAGTATCATGCTGTCGATGAAAAGCTTTTAAAGCAGAAATGTTTTAATGCTTTTTGCGTCTAAAAAGATAAAGGTTAGGGAGATATCTTGTTTTATTTAATCATTGCAATATTAATCATTTCTTATTATCTTTTTATGGCACCTGATAGTATCCGTAATACCATTTCAATGATTGGTATGGTTGCACTTGTTGCACTTTTGCTAGTTCTTGCTGGTATGAGCATTATTAAAATTATGCAAACACCTCCAGAAATTTTTGTAGCGTTAGCAATGATGGTTTTAGCTTATTTTTCATTGAAAGATGTTATAAAAATGCCTAAAAAGTAATCTAAAAGGTCAGACCCACAGGGTTTGGCTTTTTTTCCAGACCGATTTGAGACTGGAATAATTTGACGCGTCAGCGATTCTTTAAAAATCTTGAAAAAGCCATTAAATAAATGTAAAATAGTAAGGAAATGAAAAGATAGAGTGGATTAAAAAATGAAACAAATTACTGATTTTCAAAATAAAAAAGTTCTAATTTTAGGATTAGCACGCTCAGGTCAAGCTGCTGCAAAACTTTTGTCTAAGCTTGGGGCCATTGTTACAGTGAATGATGGAAAAGCCTTTGAGGAAAATCCTTCAGCACAAGTATTGCTTGAAGAAGGGATTAAAGTCATTTGTGGCAGTCATCCCTTAGAATTATTAGACGAAGATTTTGCTTTAATGGTGAAGAATCCAGGGATTCCTTATTCAAATGAGATGGTCAAAAAAGCCCTTGATAAAGGCATTCAAGTATTAACCGAAGTCGAACTTGCATATCTTATTTCAGAAGCTCCTATTTTTGCTATTACTGGTTCAAATGGTAAAACAACTACAACAACGATGATTGCAGATGTGCTCAATCATGCTGGGCAATCGGCCCTCCTTTCTGGCAATATCGGTTTTCCTGCCTCTGAAGTTGCAGTCGATGCTAAAGAAAATGATCGACTCATTATGGAATTGTCTTCATTCCAATTAATGGGTGTTGACCAGTTCCGCCCACATATTGCGGTTATCACGAATTTAATGCCAACTCACATTGATTACCACGGCAGTTTTGAAGAATATGTCAATGCTAAGTGGAACATTCAAAATAATATGTCAGACAAAGATTTTCTCATTTTAAATGGTGATCAAGAAATTTCATATGACTTAGCTAACAAAACTAAAGCGACTATTCTCTATTTTTCTAGCCAAAAAGAAGTTGATGGTGCATATTGTCTTGATGGAAAACTATACTTCGAAGGCGAATATATAATGGATGCTGATCAAATTGGCGTTCCAGGACTTCATAATGTTGAAAATGCTTTGGCGACAATCGCTGTCGCAAAATTAGCTAATGTCGATAATGATAGTATCAAGGAAACACTAGCTAGTTTTGGTGGTGTGAAGCATCGTCTTCAATATGTTGGTCAAGTTAATCAGATTAAGTTCTATAATGACAGCAAGTCGACAAATATTTTAGCCTGCCAAAAAGCATTGTCAAGTTTTGATAATAGCAATTTAATCCTTATTGCCGGTGGGTTAGACAGAGGAAATGAATTTGATGACTTAGTCCCAGATATCATTGGTTTAAAGAAACTGATTTTGCTTGGTCAGTCTGCTGATAAAATGAAAAAGGCCGCTGAAAAAGCGGGTGTCAGCTATCTTGATGCAAAAGATGTGGCTGAGGCGACAGCTATTGCCTTCAAAGAAGCGAAACAGGGAGATGTTGTTCTATTAAGTCCTGCCAATGCCAGTTGGGATATGTATAAGAGTTTTGAAACCCGTGGGGATGAATTTATTCAGGCCTTTGAGCAAATTAAAGGAGATGCCTAATGGCAAAACGTATTCTTTTCACTGGTGGTGGAACTGTTGGACATGTTACCTTGAATCTTATTTTAATCCCCAAGTTTATCGATGATGGTTGGGAAGTTCACTATATTGGTGATAAAAACGGGATTGAATATCAGGAAATCAAAAAGTCTAATTTAGATGTTGCTTTTCATGGTATTATGACAGGTAAATTGAGACGTTATTTTTCATGGCAAAATTTTTTAGATGTCTTTAAAGTAGGTATTGGATTACTTCAGTCCTTAGCCATCATTGCTAAAATACGCCCTAAAGCTCTCTTTTCTAAAGGTGGCTTTGTTTCTGTACCGCCTGTGGTGGCATCTAAAGTACTAGGTGTTCCTGTTTATGTCCACGAGTCAGATCTTTCAATGGGCTTAGCAAATAAAATCGCTTTGAAATTTGCGACAATTATGTATACAACTTTTGCTCAAGAACATCCACTTGCAAAGATGAAGCACGTTGGTGCAGTTACTAAAGTAAAACCAAAAATTGAAGAAAATTTTCCTGAAATGAGAGAAATCAAAAGTCATTTTGATCAATCCCTTAAAACACTGCTTTTTGTAGGTGGATCAGCTGGTGCAAAGGTTTTTAATGACTTTATCAGCAAGCATCCGGAATTGATGGATAAGTTCAACGTCATAAATATTACTGGACACTCAGAATTAAATTATTTAGGTAAAAATTGCTACCGCGTTGAGTATGTTACGGATCTTTATCAACCACTGATGGATATGGCTGATGTTGTCGTTACTCGCGGAGGCTCCAATACACTTTTTGAATTATTGGCTATGCAAAAATTGCATGTAATTGTTCCCCTAGGAAAAGAAGCTTCACGCGGTGATCAATTAGAAAATGCTGCATATTTTGAAAAACATCATTATGCTCGTCAAATAGCAGAAGATCAGTTGACATTCGAAACTTTAGAGTCTGAAATCAATCAATTGGTGAAAGAATCAGATTCATATGTTCAATCCATGGCAATGGCCAAAGAAATTAAATCTCCAGACCGTTTTTATGAATTATTAATCACTGATATGGGCTGGCAGACTAAAGGATGATAAATGGCAAAAAATAAAAAAAAGACTCCAAATGAGCCCGTTGTTTTAACAGAGTGGCAAAAACGAAATCTGGAATTTATCGAAAAAAAGAAAAAAGAAGCTAAAGAAGATGAAGCTTTAAGAGAAAAATTACGGATTGAGAAAAAAGAGCAAATTCAACAAGTTGAAAAAAAGTTGGAGTCCTCTAATGAGACTGAGGTGACGGAAACTGAGGAAGTTGTTGAAAGTCCTGAAAAAAATCAAAAGAAACAAAAACTTCATAAAGAAAAAAAATCAAAAACGAAACGTCAGATTGCGTTAATTAAAGCGTTACCTGTCTTATTAATAAGTTTTCTAATTTTATTTATTTCAGTCTTTTTAATGACGCCTTTTAGTAAAATAAAGGATTTCAAAGCTGATGGGAATAGCCATACCAGTCTTAATAGTCTGATAAAACAAAGTGATATCCGTGACTCAGATTATATCTTCACAGTTATTAAATCCGCATCTAAATTTGAATCTAATATTACTAAAACAAATCCTTGGGTAAAAGATGTTTCAATTAAGTATAGCTTCTTTAACCACTTTACTTTCAAGGTTAAGGAATACAAAATTATTGCATATGCTCAAGAAAAAACAGGTTTTCAACCAATTTTAGAAAATGGTGTGCGTGTTAAGGTCGTTAAAGAAAGTGAATTACCAAAAGAATATTTAATTATCAATTTAACTAATGAAAATGATATTCAAAATTTAGTAAAAACATTAACAAAATTACCTGAAAAAATAGTTACTAATATTAAGTCTGTTTCACCAGCTAATTCCAAATCTACTTCGGATTTGATAGTGATTGAAATGCATGATGGCAATACTGTTCGTGTACCTCAATCACAGCTTGAAACAAAAATGCCTTATTACTTGAAAATCAAGAAAAAGTTAAAGGAAAAATCGATTATTGATATGGAAGTTGGCATTTATTCAACGACAGCAGAAATAGAAGCACAGCCTGTTAAAAAAGTTGATGCTAATGCTGATGCAAACAAGAAGGAGAAAACTCAGTCGACAGATACTTCAAATTCTTCCAGTCAAACAGCAAGTTCGTCTCAAGACACTACGACTGAAACATCGAGTGAAGCAGAGGCACCTGTGCCAGTAGAGACACAAATTCCACAATAAAAAAATTCCTAAAAATTTCAGCGATTATTAGTTAAAATTTAAATGAGGTAAAAGATTAAGTTTATATAACAAAAAGCGTAAAATGATAACATTTCGCGCTTTTTTATGTTATAATATTGACTGAATAATTCTGTTTTTAACAGATTTTAGAATAGTAAAAGTTTGGAAAGATAGTGAGGTCAAGTGAATGGCTAGGAATGGCTTTTTTACTGGTTTGGATATAGGAACTAGCTCAATAAAAGTTCTTGTCGCAGAATTTATTTCTGGCGAAATGAACGTGATTGGTGTTAGTAATATCCCTAGTACAGGCGTAAAAGATGGAATAATTATTGATATTGAAGCAGCAGCTGCTGCAATTAAAACAGCTGTTGAGCAAGCGGAAGAAAAAGCTGGGATGACAATTGATAAGATTAATGTTGGGTTACCAGCTAATCTTCTTCAAATTGAACCATCACAAGGCATGATTCCGGTCCCAAGTGAATCAAAAGAAATTAAAGATGAAGACGTTGATAGCGTCGTTAAATCAGCACTTACAAAAAGTATCACACCAGAACGTGAAGTGATTTCTTTAGTTCCTGAAGAGTTTATCGTTGATGGATTCCAAGGAATTCGTGATCCTCGTGGAATGATGGGGATTCGTTTAGAGATGCGTGGTCTAATTTATACAGGACCAAGTACCATTCTACACAATCTTCGTAAGACGGTTGAACGTGCTGGTATCTCTGTTGAGAACATTATCATCACACCTTTAGCAATGGCAAGGACTGTTCTTAACGAAGGTGAACGAGAATTTGGTGCTACTGTAATTGATATGGGTGGCGGTCAAACAACTGTTGCGACAATGCGTGCTCAAGAATTACAATATACAAATATCTATACTGAAGGTGGCGATTATATCACCAAAGATATTTCAAAAGTTCTTAAGACATCAATGTCAATTGCAGAAGCTTTAAAATTTAATTTTGGTCAAGCAAATGTCAACGAAGCAAGTGAAACTGAAACTGTAAAAGTCGATGTAGTTGGTAGTGAGGAACCAGTAGAAGTAACAGAACGTTATCTCTCTGAAATTGTTTCTGCTCGTGTTCGTCATATTTTAGATCGTGTAAAACAAGATTTAGAACGTGGACGTTTACTTGATTTACCTGGTGGTATCGTTTTAGTAGGCGGTGGCGCAATTATGCCAGGTGTAGTTGATGTAGCTCAAGAAATCCTAGGAACAAATGTTAAATTACATGTACCGAATCAAGTAGGTATCAGAAATCCAATGTTTGCAAATGTTATCAGCCTTGTAGAATTCGTAGGCAAAATGTCTGAAGTTGATGTTTTGGCACAAAATGCGGTTTCAGGTGAAGAAATGTTAAGACGCAAACCAATTGATTTTGCTGGACGTGATAATTATGTTCCTAATTTCAATGAATCAAGACCATCAACACAAACTTCAAATTATAACCAACAGCCAGTTGCTCCAGTAGATTATAATTCTCAAGAACCAACTCAACCTAAACAAAAATTAGGTGATCGCGTTCGTGGTATTTTTGGAAGTATGTTTGATTAATAGATAGTAATAAAAGTGAGGAAATAAAATGGCATTTTCATTCGATACAGCATCTATGCAAGGTGCAGTAATTAAAGTAATCGGTGTTGGTGGAGGCGGTGGTAACGCAATCAATCGTATGATTGATGAAGGCGTTGCTGGTGTAGAATTCATCGCAGCTAATACTGATATTCAAGCTTTGAGTTCATCAAAAGCTGAAACAGTTATTCAACTTGGCCCTAAATTAACTCGAGGTTTAGGTGCTGGAGGTCAACCTGAAGTTGGTCGCAAAGCAGCTGAAGAAAGTGAAGAAGCATTATCAGAAGCGTTATCTGGTTCAGATATGGTTTTCATCACTGCTGGTATGGGTGGCGGATCTGGTACAGGTGCTGCACCAGTGATTGCTCGTATTGCTAAAGGTTTAGGTGCTCTAACTGTTGCAGTAGTTACTCGTCCATTCGGTTTCGAAGGAAACAAACGTGGTAATTTTGCAATTGAAGGTATTCAAGAATTACGTGATCAAGTAGATACCTTATTAATTATTTCAAATAATAATTTACTTGAAATTGTTGATAAAAAGACTCCGCTACTTGAAGCACTTAGTGAAGCTGATAACGTTTTACGTCAAGGTGTACAAGGTATCACTGACTTAATCACAAGCCCAGGTTTAATTAATCTTGACTTTGCTGATGTTAAAACAGTTATGGCCAACAAAGGTAATGCATTAATGGGAATTGGTGTTGGTTCTGGTGAAGAACGAATTATCGAAGCAGCTCGTAAAGCAATCTACTCTCCATTACTTGAAACTACAATCGATGGTGCAGAAGACGTTATTGTCAACGTTACTGGTGGATTAGATATGACACTTACAGAAGCAGAAGAAGCATCAGAAATTGTTGGTCAAGCGGCTGGAAACGGTGTTAACATTTGGCTAGGTACATCAATTGATGATAGTATGAAAGATGAAATCCGTGTAACAGTTGTTGCAACGGGTGTTCGTCAAGATAAAGCTGAAAAGGTTTCAGGTTTCCGTCAACCACGTACTTTTAACCATGATTCATCAAATACAAATTCTAATGTGGTAGCACAGCAAGCTGGAGCACAATATGCTTCAGAACAAACTCATCAACCAAACTTTGAACGTCCTTCAAATTATGATTTTGATATGGCTGAATCTCGTGAGATGCCTAGAACATATACAAAAGAAAAACAAGCACCACAAAATCAGGGTTCAGCATTTGGGAACTGGGATTTAAGACGCGATAATATTGCTAAACCTAGTGAAAGTGAACTTGATAATCAATTAAATATGTCAAGATTCTCTCCAAATGATGAGTCGGGTGATGATGAGTTAGAAACACCGCCATTCTTTAAAAATCGTTAATTTACATTATGGATTTACAAAAAAATAGAGATCAAGTTTTAAAAGATGTTGGAACGGCGGCAATTGAGGCCCATCGAAACCCTGAAGACATAAATGTAATTGCTGTTACAAAATATGTAGATGCAGGTATCGCTGGTGCCTTGATGGAAACTGGATTGACTCATATTGCTGAAAATAGAGTAGATAAATTTTTAGATAAATATGAATCATTAAAAAACAAAGACTTAACTTGGCATTTGATTGGCAGTCTCCAACGCCGTAAAGTTAAATCTGTTATTAATTTGGTAGACTATTTTCATGCTCTAGATTCGGTAAGTCTTGCTGAAGAAATTCAAAAAAGAGCTAAGCATCCAATTAAGTGTTTTTTACAAGTAAATATTTCTGAAGAAGAAAGTAAACATGGTTTTACGATTTCTGAACTTCCACAGGTTATTGAAGAGCTAGCTCAATTGAATCAGATTCAACTCGTTGGATTAATGACGATGGCACCGCTTGGAGCTAGTGAAGGAACCATTAGGGATATTTTTAAAAAAGCAAATAAATTAAGACTTAAGCTTGAGTCAGAAAACAGAAAGAATATGCCTTTTACAGAATTAAGCATGGGGATGAGTGGTGATTATAAAATTGCCATTCAAGAAGGTGCAACTTTTGTAAGAATCGGATCTTCTTTCTTCAAGTAAATGGAGAACTATATGGCACTTAAAGACACATTCAATAAGATGATTTCTTATTTTGATACTGACGAAGTTAGTGAAGTTGAAGGTGAAGAGCAAGCTCCGATTAATGCGGAACAGGCTAGACCTCAGCAAGCAACTAGACCAAGTCAACCTCAACAACCCACTAGACCTGTTCAGCAACAAGCTCGACCAAGTCAAGCTACTACACGTCCGGTTCAACCTACAAGTAGTCAAAGAGCAAGTGAACAATATTCAACTGGATATCAATCACGTGGACAAGTTACTGATGCTAGTGAAAGAAGAGCAAGTCAAAACTCTTATCAAACTTCTGCACCAACAAATAAAAATAATCACATTCAGGCAAATTCTAACCAAGGTCAAACAACAATTGCTTTGAAGTATCCTAAACGTTACGAAGATGCCCAAGAAATTGTTGATCTACTTATTGAAAATGAATGTGTATTGATTGATTTTCAATTTATGTTGGATGCTCAAGCAAGACGTTGTCTTGATTTTATTGATGGAGCTAGTAAAGTTCTTTATGGAACCTTACAGAAAGTTGGGTCTTCTATGTATTTGTTGACCCCATCAAATGTATCTGTTAATATTGAAGATATGAATATCCCAAATAGTAATCAAGATTTTGGATATGATTTTGATATGAAGAGACGTTAATCTATGGGATTTATTTTATATATTTTACTTAATATCATAAGACTATACACCTATTTGTTAGTTGGCTATGCTTTATTATCTTGGTTTCCAGGAGCATATGATACAACTTTAGGCCGTTTAATTCGTCAGTTAGTTGAACCACTAATTAAACCTTTTAAAAATCTGCCATTACAGTTTGCTGGAATGGACTTCACTATTTTAGTCGTAATTCTTGCCTTGAACTTTCTTAGTAGAATTTTAATCCAGATTTTTATATGATGGTCAATCTAAAAGATAAATACCAACATTTTCATCCCGAGGAATATTCGTTCATTGATAAAGTTAGTGAAATAATTAATCGAGTAGAAGATACTTATGTTATTAATATCACTGATTTTTTAAATCCAAGACAAATTGATATTCTAAAATCCTTGGTTGCCCCGACCGAATTACAAACATTTAGTTCCAATGATTATTATGGAACTGAATATGGCAGGGTGATCATTGCACCAGCTTATTACCAGTTTGATCAGAATGATTTTGAGTTAGATTTACTAGAAATTAATTATAATGCTAAATTCAATCAATTAAGGCATTCGCAAATTCTAGGTACTTTGATAAATGAATTAGGAATCAAGCGAGAGTCTATGGGAGATATCCTAGTAGAGGAAGGTTACGCTCAACTGATGATTAGTCATCATCTACTGAATTATTTTTTAGGAAATATTAGTAAAATTGGTAGAGCCAGTGTAACACTTAAAAAAATTCCAATCAATCAGCTAATTAAGGAAGCAAATGAAATGACTTCAACAGACATTTTGGTTTCAAGTTTGCGAATTGATCTGATTATGGCTTCAGTTATCAAAATATCCAGAAGTCAGGCGATGAAATTCATTGAATCTGAAAAAGTAAAAGTTAATTATCGTAAAGTAACTAGAACATCAGATAATCTTGCTCTAGGCGATATGATTAGTGTAAGAGGTTATGGTCGATTCAAAATCGAATCAGATAATGGTCTAAGTAAAAATGGGAAGATTAAATTAACAATCAGTAAAACGATGCGTAAATAAGGAGAAATAATGGCACTTACAGCACTTGAAATTAAAGATAAAACATTTAAAACAAAATTCCGTGGATATAGCGAGGAAGAAGTTAACGAGTTTTTAGATATCGTCGTAGACGATTATGAAGCACTTGTGAAAAAGAACCGTGAACACGAAGCAAAAATTAAAAATTTAGAAGAAAAACTTTCTTATTTTGATGAAATGAAAGAATCTTTAAGTCAATCAGTTATCTTAGCTCAAGAAACTGCTGAAAAAGTAAAAGCTACAGCAAATTCTGAGGCATCAAATCTTGTTAGCAAAGCAAATTATGATGCACAACATTTATTAGATGAGTCAAAAGCGAAATCAAACCAAATGTTGCGTGATGCTACAGATGAAGCAAAACGAGTTGCAGTAGAAACAGAAGAGTTGAAACGTCAAACTCGTGTCTTCCATCAACGTCTTATTTCTTCTATTGAAGCTCAATTGAACTTAGCCAATGCACCTGAATGGGATGAATTGTTGCAACCAACAGCAATCTATCTTCAAAATTCAGATGCTGCTTTTAAAGAAGTTGTGAAAGAAGTTCTTAACGAAGAAGTACCTGAAACTGAAGACAGTGCATCATTTGATGCAACACGCCAATTCACTCCAGAGGAAATGGAAGAATTACAACGTCGTGTTGATGAAAGTAATAAAGATTTGGAAGATGCAAATTTTGATCATTACAATAGTGAAGCAAGTGAACCTGCAATCAACCTTAATGAAACACAAACCTTTAAATTAAATATTGAAGAATAAGAAAAACACAGTTTAATTTACAATATTCACAGCAAGTAGAGGATGATGAGAGCTCTACATTCCCTAGTAAATTTAATTATCATTTTCTTTCTTCCTAACTGAACCAAGTAAGTTAGGAGGTCTGCTCACCTTACGAGCGAAAGAGGGAATAAGAAATTATTCTAAACTAAGGTGGTACCACGAGCTTTCGTCCTTTTACGGATGGAGCTCTTTTTATATTGTCAATAACATGAACTATGACTAAGGAGTTAAAAAAATGAAATTAAAAGAAACCTTAAATCTTGGAAGAACAGCTTTTCCAATGCGTGCTGGCCTTCCTAATAAAGAGCCTCAATGGCAAGAAGCTTGGTTCCAAGCTAATCTTTATAAAAAACGTCAAGAATTAAATGAAGGAAAACCAAGTTTTCATTTACATGATGGACCTCCCTATGCCAATGGAAATATTCACGTTGGCCATGCTTTAAATAAAATATCTAAGGACATCATTGTTCGTTCAAAATCTATGTCTGGCTTCCAAGCGCCATTTGTCCCAGGTTGGGATACTCATGGGTTACCAATTGAACAAGTTTTAGCTAAAAAAGGTGTAAAACGTAAAGAAATGGATTTGGCTGAATATTTGGAAATGTGTCGTACCTATGCACTCAGCCAAGTTGATAAACAGCGTGAAGATTTCAAACGCCTTGGAGTTTCTGCAGATTGGGAAAACCCTTATGTAACTTTGATGCCTCAATACGAAGCAGATCAAATTCGTGTATTTGGTGCGATGGCTGATAAGGGTTATATCTATCGCGGTGCGAAACCAGTCTATTGGTCATGGTCTTCAGAGTCAGCTTTGGCTGAAGCTGAGATTGAGTATCATGACATTGACTCAACGTCATTATATTACGCCAATAAGGTAAAAGATGGCAAGGGTAAATTAGATACAGATACTTATATCGTTGTTTGGACAACAACACCATTTACGGTTACAGCATCTCGTGGCCTTACTGTTGGTCCAGATATGGACTATGTACAAGTTAAACCTGCTGGAAGTGACTGTAAATATGTCGTAGCTGAAGGTTTACTTGAAAGTTTATCAAATAAATTTGGTTGGCCAGAATTTGAAGTCCTTAATAGCTTCAAAGGAAGTGAACTTGAATATATTGTGACTGAGCACCCATGGGATACAGAAGTTGATGAACTTGTTATTTTAGGTGACCACGTTACACTTGAAACAGGTACAGGTATTGTTCATACAGCACCTGGTTTTGGTGAAGATGACTACAATGTTGGTAGTAAATATAAATTAGAAGTTGCTGTTACTGTTGATGAGCGCGGCATCATGATGGAAAATGCAGGACCAGATTTCCAAGGCCAATTTTATGATAAAGTGACACCGATTGTTAAAGAAAAGCTTGGCGACTTATTATTAGCTAGTGAAGTTATAAATCACTCATACCCATTTGACTGGCGTACTAAAAAACCAATCATTTGGCGTGCTGTTCCACAATGGTTTGCTTCAGTATCAGATTTCAGACAAGAAATCTTGGATGAAATTGAAAAAGTTAACTTCCATCCTTCATGGGGTAAAACGCGTCTTTATAATATGATCCGTGACCGTGGCGATTGGGTAATCTCACGTCAACGTGCATGGGGTGTCCCTCTACCAATCTTCTATGCTGAGGATGGCACAGCTATTATGACAAAAGAAGTAACTGACCATATTGCCAATCTTTTTGAACAAGAAGGTTCAATCATCTGGTGGAAGAAAGAAGCAAAAGAATTACTACCTGAAGGCTTTACTCATCCAGGTTCACCAAATGGTGAGTTTACAAAAGAAACAGATATCATGGATGTTTGGTTTGATTCAGGTTCATCTTGGAATGGTGTAATGAATGCTCGTGGACACTTAGACTACCCAGCAGATCTTTATTTAGAAGGATCAGACCAGTACCGAGGATGGTTTAATTCATCATTAATCACATCAGTTGCTGTTAATGGTCATGCCCCATATAAAGAAGTCTTATCACAAGGTTTTGTCCTTGATGGTAAGGGTGAAAAAATGTCTAAATCAAAAGGTAATACAATCTTACCTAGTGATGTGACTAAACAATATGGTGCAGAAATTCTGCGTTTATGGGTTACTTCAGTTGACACCGATAATGACGTCCGTGTATCTATGGATATTCTAGGACAAGTATCAGAAACATATCGTAAAATCAGAAATACGCTACGTTTCTTGATTGCTAATACGTCTGATTTCAATCCAAATACTGATGCTGTAGCTTATGAAAATCTTTCTGCAGTTGATAAATATATGACAATCAAATTTAACAAATTAGTTGAATTAATCAATACTTCATATGCATCATACGATTTCATGGCAATCTACAAAGCAGTTGTTAACTTTGTGACAATTGATTTATCAGCCTTTTATTTAGATTTTGCTAAAGACGTTGTATATATTGAAGGAGCTAATAGCCCTGAACGCCGTCGCATGCAAACAGTATTCTATGATATTTTGGTTAAAATTACTAAACTATTAACACCAATTTTACCTCATACAGCTGAGGAAATCTGGTCCTATTTAGAATTTGAAAGTGAAGAATTTGTACAGTTATCAGAGTTACCTCTAGCTGAAAGCTATGAAGGTGAAGAGGATATTTTATCTGCATGGGAAGCTTTCATGACTCTACGTACACAAGCTCAAAAAGCTTTAGAAGAAGCTCGTAATGAGAAAATTATCGGTAAATCTCTTGAAGCACACTTGACAGTCTATGCTAGTCCGCATGTCAAAACATTATTAACAGCTTTAGATAGTGATATTGCACTATTAATGATTGTATCTCAATTGACAGTTGCTGATTTAGAAGAAGCGCCTGAAAATGCAATAGCATTTGATGGTGTTGCATTTACTGTAGAACATGCAGTAGGTGAAGTGTGTGAGCGTTCTCGCCGCGTTGATCCGACAACTAGAATGCGTCCTTATGGAGCATTTGTCTGTGATGCAAGTGCAAAAATAATTGAAGAAAATTTCCCAGAGGCAGTAGCTGAAGGATTTGAAACTAAATAAAAAATCTGACCGAAAGGTCAGATTTTTTTGTTTGTTAGTGATAAAGAAAAACTAACCTGGATGGGCTAGTTTTCTTCTTTGATTGGGAATGAGATTTCAATTAAATTATTGGTATGAACCATTTTTGTTTTCCCTTTAATGATAAGAGATTGATCGATGCGACGTTTTAAGAAAAATTCACGGATTGCTTCTAATTCTTCATCTTTAATTGCGCGATATTTATTAGTGATTAATAGTTCGTAATGTTTTGGTGCTTTTGTGAAAACGACATCTGTGTTACCTGCCGAGTAAACTTCAACCAATTTAGCATCTGTATTTGTTAGTTGATTGGTTACCAGTTCAGGATGACTCCCTGTTGTATTAATAAGTCTCATAATTATCTCCTCTTTATCAATCACTATACATCAATAAATTAATAGTTATTAAGAATGGTGTTGTTTTTGCCATTCAGTTATTGCCCATTTATGACTGCCGCGTTTTAAGTTGGCAATTGCTTCCTCGATTGGGAACCAAGCTAGTTTGTTAAAGTCTTCCAAGGGATCTCCTTGAATACTATAAGAAGTTACTTCATACAAGTAAGCTGGATTATAGTAATAGGTATCTCTATGACGTGAGTAAAAATACTCGTCTGCTTGGCCATAGTAATATCCAATCTCAGCTGAGAATCCGAGCTCCTCAATCAATTCTCGCTCTAAAGCAGTTAAGTGATTCTCACCTTCCTCAATTTCTCCACCAGGAAGAAACCAAGCCCCGTTGGGTGCCTGTACTAAGATGACCTCTGTTTTATCACTGTTTGGAATAACTGCATAAACTCCATACCGAGATTTGTAGTTTTTTTCTTCAATTTTTTCGCCGAATTTTGGAACTGTCATAGCCGTCCCTCCTATTTATATTATACTAAAAAAATGAAGATAGCGCTTTATTTTTTTTCATAATATGTGAAAATTTTCATCAAAAAAGTGATAATAATCATTATTATCACTTTTCAAATTAATTTTCGTAAGACTTGGTTTGATCTTCCACAGGGGAATTAGATTTTTTTGCTGATTTAATAATGATATTTCCATTACTAGTCATCATTGCTTTAAGCTCTTTTTCACTAGGATTTTCCAAGTAGAAATCAGTAATAGCATCTTCAATGTAATCTTGAATAGTTCTTCTTAATGGACGAGCACCCATTTTTGGATTATAACCAAGATCGACTAATTTCTCTTTAACTTTATTGGTCACATCAAGGTGAAGGCCATTTTGAGAGAGGCGATTGTTGACATCTTCTAACATCAAATCAACAATATGTAATAGATTATCTTTGCTTAATGTTTGGAATTCAATAATACCATCAAAACGGTTCATAAATTCTGGATTAAAGAAATTTGTTAATTGTCCCAGAACTGAACTTGTTCGTCCTTCGCGGGCTGCCCCAAATCCGACAGAGGCTTCATTAGTACTTGTCCCGGCATTAGAAGTCATAATGATGATGGTATCTTTAAAGCTAACTGTCCGGCCTTGCCCATCAGTCAAACGACCATCGTCTAAAACTTGAAGGAACATGTGCATAACATCAGGGTGAGCTTTTTCAATTTCATCCAGCAAAATGAGTGAATAAGGATTGCGACGGACTTTTTCCGTTAATTGACCGGCTTCCTCATATCCGACATAGCCAGGAGGGGCACCAACCAACTTAGCAACGGCATGTTTTTCCATGTACTCTGACATATCAAAACGAATCATATTATCGGCTGTGCCAAAAAGTTCAATTGCTAATTGCTTAGATAACTCAGTTTTCCCTACACCTGTAGGACCCACGAATAAGAATGAACCGATTGGTCGATTTGGCGTACCTAGACCGACCCGGTTACGACGAATAGCTTTAGCAATTTTATCAACAGCATCGTCTTGACCAATGACATGACTCTTCAAGTCTTCAGCCAGGTGAATCAATTGTGATTGTTCTTTTTCTTTCAAATCACCCACAGGGATATTGGTTTTGTCCTCTAAGATACCTTCAATTGTTTTCTCAGTAATGATTGGGGTATCTTCTTCATCAACTTTTTGCTTTTGTAACTCTTTATATTTGATAATTTGGTCGCGGAAATAAGCTGCGCGCTCATAGTCTTCATCTCGTGTAGCCTGCGCTTTTAAATTTTCGGCTTCGACAAGACGTTGATCTATTTCTTTTGGATCAACAAAAGTTAACGTCAAGTTCAATTTTGAGCCGGCTTCATCGAGTAAGTCAATTGCTTTGTCTGGAAGGAAGCGATCTTGAATATATCGATTAGAAAGTGTCGCAGCAGCAATGATAGCATCATCTGTATACTTAACATGATGATAATCTTCGTACTTAGTCTGGATCCCTTTTAAGATGGTAATTGTTTCTTCAACAGAAGGCTCATCAACCTTAACAGGTTGCATACGTCGTTCTAAGGCGGCATCTTTCTCAATAATTCGATACTCATTAAGTGTAGTAGCACCAACTAACTGTAATTCACCACGAGCAAGAGCAGGTTTTAAGATATTTCCAGCGTCCATGTTGCCATCACCTGCATTACCGGCTCCAACAATTTCGTGAATTTCATCAATGAATAAGATAACATCTTGACGGTTTCTTATTTCTTCCATCAGTTTTTGCATTCGTTCTTCAAATTGACCACGGATTCCAGTTCCTTGGACTAAACTAACAACATCTAAACGAATCACTTGTTTACCTTGAAGTTTATATGGGACATCACTGTCCACAATTTTTTGAGCTAAACCTTCAACGACAGCAGTTTTACCAACACCGGGTTCGCCAATTAGAACTGGATTATTCTTTGTACGACGATTGAGAATTTCAATGACACGTGTAATCTCTTCGTCACGACCTATAACAGGGTCAATACCTCCTTTACGGGCAATTTCCGTAACATTGATACCAAACTCTTCTAGTAAGCCTTTAGGCTGTTGAGTAGCTTGTGCATTTTGATTACGAGAGCCCTGTTGGTTAGGAATTTTCCCATTATTTCCACCGTTTCCACCTGCCTGAGTTGGAGGAGTATTAGGTAGATTTCCGAAAGATCGAAAGTTATTCAAATCACCGAAAAAGTCATCAAAGAATGGATTCATTGGGTCTTGTTTTTTTTCTGAACGCGAACCAATTCCCCCTAATATTGAATTATTCGCATCCGTTTTCATTATTTGATAGCAATTTTGACATAAATCAATTTGCTTTTGTTTCCCATTAACATTGGTATATAAATGGATTGAAGCTTCATTTAATTGACAATTCTGACAGAGCATAGCATACCTCCAATGCATTTCTATCGACCATCTTGATTTATAGTCAAACATGGTCAAACTTTATAACCATATTATAGCACCCTATTTTTGGAAATCAAGTAAAAAGTTCGAATTTTTAGCACTCTCCAGAATAGAGTGATAATCACAATATTTTCGAGAAAAAACAACAATTTACCACACATAACAAAGGAAAAGATTGAGAAATTTGTCTCTTTTAGTGTTTGTTTAGGGCAAATTATGTTAAAATAATATGGAAAACTAAGGAATAGGAGAACAGAAATGGAATCACATTTAGTGAGAATCATCAACCGCTTAGAATTAATGGTTAATGACGGTGGCAACTTAAAAAGAAATTTTGAACGTGATGGCGTAGTAGTTGCTGAAGTAGCATTTGCAAATGATGTTGAAACTGGACCAGTTTTTACATTACGTGATGTTGAAGCTCGTGAATCATATTCATTTGATAGTATTGATTTAATTGCAATGGAAATTTACGATTTATTATATTAATATTAATCTTTAAAAAAAACTTGCCCAGGCAGGTTTTTTATTTTAGTTTCTATTGTATTTTTATACATAAAGTGTTATAATTATTTCGTTGTTTTAAAAAATCGATATGTTTGGAGTATAAATATGAATTTTTCTTTTTTGCCACATTACTGGGGCTACTTTAATTACGGTGTCTTAGTCACCATTTTTATTTCAATTGCTGTAGTGTTTTTTGGCACCATATTAGGCATAATTATTACATTTTTGAAGAGAAGTTCTATTCTTCCCTTGAAATGGCTTGCCTCTTTCTATGTTTGGATTTTCCGAGGGACACCAATGGTCGTTCAAATTATGATTGCCTTTGCTTGGATGCACTTTAATCAAATGCCTATTATAGATTTTGGTGTTCTAAACCTTGATTTTTCACGACTCTTACCTGGGATTATTATTATTTCATTGAATAGCGGAGCATATATTTCCGAAATAGTCAGAGCTGGGATTGAGGCCGTACCGGCTGGCCAGTTAGAAGCAGCATACTCTTTAGGCATTCGCCCTAAAAATGCGATGCGGTTTGTTATATTACCTCAAGCTTTTAAGAATATCCTTCCAGCATTAGGCAATGAGTTTATTACAATAATAAAAGATAGTGCACTCTTGCAAACAATTGGTGTTATGGAATTATGGAATGGTGCCCAATCGGTTGTTACGTCAACGTATCAGCCAATTACACCTTTATTGTTTGGAGCATTTTATTACTTGATGGTTACGACTGTAATGTCACAACTATTACATTTATTAGAAAAGAAGATGGGACAGGGAGTTAAAAGTTTATGAGTCAAGAACTATTGAAAATTGAAGCCTTACATAAGTCTTTTGGTCAGCATCATGTTTTAAAGGGAATCGACTTAACAATTGAGCAAGGAGAGGTTTTAGTCATTATTGGACCGTCTGGATCTGGTAAGTCAACATTATTAAGGACGATGAACTTATTAGAAACACCAAGCAAAGGAAAAGTAACCTTTGAGGGTACTGACATTACGGATAAGGAAAATGATATTTTTAAAATGCGTGAAAAAATGGGAATGGTCTTTCAACAGTTTAACCTCTTTCCCAACATGACCGTTTTAGACAATATTACTCTCTCACCAATCAAAACTAAAAAGGTCAGTAAAATGATAGCTGAAGAAAAGGCTTATCACCTTTTGGAAAAAGTTGGTCTCGCTGATAAGGCTACAAGTTATCCAGATTCTCTTTCAGGTGGGCAAAAGCAAAGGATTGCGATAGCTCGAAGCTTGGCGATGGACCCCGATATGCTTTTATTTGATGAACCAACATCTGCCTTAGATCCTGAAATGGTGGGTGAGGTTTTAACTGTTATGAAAGAACTCGCTCTTGCCGGAATGACAATGGCTATTGTTACACATGAAATGGGTTTTGCCAAGGAAGTTGCAGACCGAGTTATCTTTATGGATGATGGTATGATTGTCGAAGAAGGCAAGCCTGAAGAAATTTTTGACCACCCAAGCCAAGCAAGAACCGTTGATTTCTTGAGTAAAATACTTTAATTAAGTTGGAGAAATCCAACTTTTTTATTAACTCTATTTAATTTTTTAGTGAAAAGGATTACATTATAATTTTCTTATGTTATAATTGGAAGATATTAAAGGGAGAATAGTGTGAAATTATTACAAGCAGAAATTGGGAAAAAGTATCTTATCAAGTCTATTAATCTTCCTGATTCATTTAAAAAACATTTGTCACATTTAGGCTTGTTGCCTGACAAACAGATTATGCTCATTTCAAAGACTAATAATAGTGCTATCGTAATGTTATCAGATCAGAGACTAGCATTTGATAAAAGTATTTTAGATAATATTGATGTTGAACTACATCAAACGACCTCAAATGCTGTCCCACTTACCGATTTATTGGTAGGTGAAAAAGCTTATATTGATAATATCTTTACAAATAAAGAAACTAAGCGACATTTGATGGATATGGGATTAACGAAAGGGACGCAAGTCAAATTAATAAAAGTTGCTCCTTTGGGAGATCCAATTGAAATCTCTGTGAGAGGATTTGAACTAACACTTAGAAAATCAGAAGCACAATTAATTAGCGTTGATCGAAGATAGAACATTTAAGAGGAGTTATGCGAAAAGTTACATTAATTGGGAACCCAAATAGTGGAAAGACGAGTTTATTTAATTTATTAACTGGAAGTAATCAGAAAGTTGGAAATTGGCCAGGAGTCACTGTTGATCGAAAAAGTGGCTTTTTAAAAATAGATAAACAGATTGAAATTCAAGATTTACCAGGAGTTTACTCTTTATCTCCTTATACATCTGAAGAAAAAGTGGCGAGAGATTATCTGCTTTGTGGGCAACTTCAGCTTATTGTTGATGTTTTAGATGCATCAAACCTTGAAAGAAATCTTTATTTAGCAACCCAACTGTTAGAATTAGGTTTTCCTTGTCTTCTTGTCTTAAATATGATGGATGTTGTAGAAAGAAATGGAAATCAGATTAGTTGTGATAAACTTAGTTATCTGCTAAGTGTACCTGTAGTTTCAATCAGTGCCATAAAAAATAAAGGGATTGATAAGATGGTTAAGTACATCCAAAAATTAGTTCATAGTGGGTCACCTTCACCTTACCCAATTTATGAAGATAGTTTTGAAGCTGCATTGAGTCAAATAGAGCAACTTCTAACAGACTATGATTTAGGGCTCAGTAGACGACACTACTTGATAAAATTATTTGAACGAGACCCTCTTGTTCAGGAACATCTTGAATTATCTTCTGATATCATTTCGGAAATTGAATATATTTCAGCAATTACAGAGAAGATTTATATGGAAGATGCAGAATCTATTGTTATTAATCAAAGATATGCTTATATTGATAGCATTTGTCAAATGGCTCAAATAAAAAAAGATAATTTCGAGCTTAAATTATCTGACAAAATTGATACTATTATCACTAACCGGTTTTTAGCTTTACCTATTTTTGCTATTATCATGTTTATTGTGTATTATTTATCCATTCAAACAATTGGAACCTTAGGAACTGATTGGGCTAACGATTATTTATTTGGAAAACTAGTTCCAAATACTCTGCAAACTGTGTTAACATACTTAAAAGTTGATTTTTGGTTGAAGTCCTTAATAATTGATGGCATCGTTGCAGGAGTTGGAGCAGTTCTAGGTTTTGTTCCTCAATTGTTTGTTTTATTTCTTTGTTTGGGTATACTTGAAGATATTGGTTATATGAGTCGGATTGCTTTTGTAATGGATAGAGTTTTCCGTAAGTTTGGCTTATCAGGAAAGACATTTATTCCAATGTTAATTGCTACTGGGTGTGGTGTTCCTGCTATTATGGCCAGTCGTACAATTGAAAATGAACAAGATCGTAAGATAACGATTATGACATCAACATTCATGCCATGTTCGGCTAAAATGGCCATAGTCGCTCTTATTTCGGGTGTCTTCTTTCCCAATAACCCTATAATTGCCCCAAGTGCCTATTTTATTGGAATTGCTTCTATTGTTTTATCAGGTATTTCCCTGAAAAAAACAAAATTATTGTCAAGTCAAGCAAGTCCATTTATCATGGAGTTGCCTGCCTATCATTTACCACATTTACCTACAGTAATACTATATGCTTATAATAAAGCCTTAAGTTTTATAAAAAAGGCAGGTACTGTCATTTTTGTTTTAACAATTCTACTTTGGTATTTAACTTCCTATGATTTTCGATTTCAACCCGTTAATGCACAAGAAAGCATATTAGCAGACATAGGACGTCATTTTGCTTGGATTTTTTCACCATTAGGATTTGGTAATTGGAAAGCAACAGTAGCAACTTTTTCTGGATTGTTAGCTAAAGAAACCGTGGTTGCAACATTTGGTATCTTTTATCAAAATAATCAAATGACTGTGTCACCGAATTTGCTTTGGAATCAATTAAGATTAGACTATTCTCCTATAGCAGCATATTCCTTCTTGGTTTTTAATCTATTATGCACTCCTTGTTTTGCAGCTATCGGGGCAATAAAACGTGAAATGAATAGTAAGAAATGGTCATTGTTTGCTATAGGTTTTCAAACAGAACTAGCTTATTCGGTAAGTTTTATCATTTATCAACTTGGTCTTTATTTTCAGACAGGACAACTTTCATTTTTCACAATCATTGCAGTCCTCTTGTTAATAATAGCTAGTTATCTGATTTTGAGGAAACCTAAAGAAAGTCAAGAAAACCTAATCACATTAACTAATATTTTCAATTATAGGGAGGATAAAAACTAATGTCGACGTTTATTATTTTTATTATTATCGTCATTCTAGTATTTTTTAGTTTAAAATATTATCGCAGTCAAAATGGTTCATGTGGCGATTGCAATTGTTCTTGTCCAATCAAAGATAAAATGAAAGATAAATAATTGACAAAGAGGGAATGCTCCCTCTTTTTTTTGGTATAATGATAAAAAGATAGATAAGGAAAGAATTCATGACACAGATAATCGATGGAAAAGCACTAGCCCAAAAGATGCAATCAAATTTAGCTGATAAAGTGCAAGTTTTAAATAATAAGTACCATATTGTACCAGGATTAGTAGTGATATTAATTGGTAATAATCCGGCCAGTCAAGTTTATGTCAAAAATAAAGAAAAAGCAGCTATAGCAGCTGGTTTTAAAAGTGAAACTGTTCGCTTATCGGAATCAACTTGTCAAGAAGAGCTGATTGATATTATCAATCAATATAACCTAGATGATAGCATCCATGGTATATTAGTCCAATTACCATTGCCAAGCCATATTAATGACAAAAAAATAATCCTCTCAATTGATCCTAAAAAAGATGTCGATGGCTTTCATCCAATGAATACTGGTCACTTGTGGTCAGGTCGCCCACTTATGGTTCCTTGTACACCAGCGGGGATTATGGAGATGTTTAGTGAATACAGTATCGATTTAGAGGGTAAAAATGCAGTAATCATTGGTCGTTCAAACATTGTTGGCAAACCAATGGCCCAATTGTTACTAGATAAAAATGCGACCGTTACTTTAACACATTCGCGGACCAAGCATTTACCAGAAGTAGCTAGTCGCGCAGATATCCTTATCGTGGCAATTGGCCAAGGAAATTTTGTAACTAAAGAATTTGTCAAAGAAGGTGCTGTTGTTATTGATGTTGGAATGAATCGTGATGATAATGGTAAATTAATTGGGGATGTTGATTTTGATCAAGTGGCTGATTTAACTAGTTTCATCACACCAGTCCCAGGTGGAGTTGGACCGATGACAATTACGATGTTACTAGAACAAACTTATCAAGCTTGTTTAAGAAGTGTGTCAAAATGAAATTAAACGAAGAATTGGCCAAGGAAATTATTGGTCCTAGACGTCGTAATTCCCACAAAGGCGATTATGGGCGCGTGCTATTAATTGGTGGTCTATATCCCTATGGTGGAGCAATTATTATGTCTGCAATTGCTACTGTCAAAAGTGGCGCAGGTCTAGTAACTGTGGCGACTGAAAAAGAGAATATACCAGCCTTACATAACCATTTGGCTGAAGCAATGGCCTTTTCAGTGGATGACCAAGACTTCTTGCAAAAAACGATGATTACAGCCGATGTAATCCTAATTGGCCCAGGCCTTGGGGACAATAGCAAAGCAGAAGAACTATTAAAAACAGTCTTGCAAGGGGTTAGCCCTGAACAAATTCTGATCATAGATGGCTCTGCTTTAACACTCTTAGCAGAAGAAGATGTTTCAATCTTAAAGAATAAGCAAGTTATCCTTACCCCTCATCAAAAAGAATGGGAAAGGTTAAGTAAACTAGCTATTGCGGATCAGAATCCTCAAGCCTCTCAAAAAGCTTTAATGCATTTTCCGCAAGAAACAATCTTAGTAGCCAAAAGTGATGAAACGGCTCTAATCTCGACTGAAGAGATTTCTCTCCTTGACGTTGGAGGACCTTATCAAGCTACAGGTGGAATGGGCGATACCCTAGCTGGAATGATTGCCGGCTTTGTGGCCCAATTTAAACAAAAAAGCATTTATAAAGTTGTTGCAGCGGCAACTTATCTTCATTCAGCAATAGCAGATGACTTGGCAAGAGATAACTATGTTGTCCTACCCACGCAAATTAGTGACTCTATCCAAAAATGGATGAATAAGTATGCGAAAGCTGATTAATAAGAAGATTTTAAAAGAAGCTTTAAAGCTTCTTTTTTGGTACTAATCTTAACAATTTAAAATGAAAAATGGTATAATTGCAATAGTATAAAAAGGCAGTAGTGCCTTTAATTATAAGGAAAGGAACCTGATGACAGATTATTTAAGTGTCAGCAATCTGACTAAATATTTAAAAATGAAGTTTGACCGAGACCCCTATTTGGAACGGGTTTATCTGACTGGTCAGGTTTCCAATTTTAGAAAAAGACCAAAACATCAATATTTTTCATTAAAAGATGAAGGTGCTGTTATTCAGGCCACAATGTGGGCAGGTGTTTATAGTAAATTAGGATTTGATCTTGAGGAAGGCATGAAGCTTAATGTCGTTGGTCGGATTCAGCTCTATGAGCCTTCAGGAGCTTACTCAATTATCATCGAACGTGCTGAACCAGACGGGATTGGTGCATTAGCTTTGCAATTCGAACAATTGAAAAAGAAACTGACAAGTGAAGGATTTTTTGATGATAGACATAAGCAAGCCTTACCTCAGTTTGTAACTAAAGTCGGAGTTTTAACTTCTCCAAGTGGAGCTGTTATTCGGGATATTATTACTACAATTTCACGTCGTTTTCCGGGAGTTGAGATATTACTGTTTCCAACTAAGGTTCAAGGCGAAGGTGCTGCTCAAGAGGTTGTGGATAATATCATTCGAGCCAATCAAAGGGACGATTTGGATCTTCTAATTGTCGGTCGAGGTGGTGGTTCAATTGAGGATCTCTGGGCCTTCAATGAAGAAAAAGTTGTTCATGCAATCTTTGAATCACAGCTTCCAATTATCTCTAGTGTTGGCCATGAAACAGATATAACTTTGGCCGACTTCGTCGCCGATCGCAGGGCTGCAACACCAACAGCAGCAGCAGAACTAGCGACGCCTGTTACTAAAGCTGATATATTAGCCTGGATTAATGAGCGTCAGACCCGTGCTTTTCAAGCAAGTAATCGAATAGTGCGTGAAAATCAAGAAAGAGTCAATAAGCTAGCGCAGTCAGTTATCTTTAGGCAACCAGAACGCCTGTATGACGGCTATCTCCAAAAACTTGATCGTCTCAATATGGCATTGGTATCATCATTTAAAGAGAATATAGCCAGTAATAAAGATTCAGAAATCCAAATGAGACACCGTTTGCAATCAATTGATTTAATGAGTCGTATTAATCGTTACCAAGATCGTATTACGAGTCTCAGTCAACAGTTGACTTATGATGCTAAAGCATCATTTGAAAGCAAATTAAGACGTTTTGAAAAAGCGCAAGATACCTTGTTATCTCTTGATACAAGCCGCATCATTGCAAGAGGTTACGCAATGCTTCACAAAGGAGAGGAAGTTATTGCATCAGTCGAACAAATTGAAAAAGGTGATCATCTTAATATTCAATTAAAAGATGGTCAATTAGAAGTAGAGGTAAAAGATGTCAACTAAGAAAACATTTGAAGATAATTTGCAAGAATTAGAAATGATTGTTTCCAA